>OMWS01000137.1 GCA_900314825.1 uncultured Veillonellaceae bacterium
TTATTTCAATCCACGCGCCCGCGAGGGGCGCGACCGATGAAGACGAGCTTCGCCGTGGCAATACTGCATTTCAATCCACGCGCCCGCGAGGGGCGCGACCAATTTTATTTGTACTTTGACGATTAAATGGAGAATTTCAATCCACGCGCCCGCGAGGGGCGCGACTTGATTTTTGGAGGCTTCTCCCATAACTGTGGGTAAGCCAGCATGAAAAAAGAAACCACTTGCACGCTCTGCTATAGTAGAAGTTGCCAAACAAACTGCCTTCGCAAAGGAGTCCGTGCAAGTGATTTCTGCTTCTACTTTAGCCAAGATTTTCTGCGATGTCAACCACTCCGTCGTGGAGGACATCAACCTCCACCAGCGTTCAGATGGAACGAAGTGCATCATCATCGACCTGCGCCCGTACAAGAGAGAGCAGCATCTCTGCCCCGTCTGCGGGAAACGTTGTTCAGGGTACGACCATGCGCAGCCCCAGCCTCGCTTGTGGCGTGCCTTGGACAACCATGGCGTTCTCGTCTATCTGCGCTGCCACCTGCCGCGTGTCTCCTGCCCCGAGCACGGCGTCCACGCCGCCAGCGTGCCATGGGCGTTCCCGCGTTCCGACTTCACGAAGACGTTCGACATGGTGGTGACGTGGATGGCGCTCCGGCTGAGCAAAAGCGCCGTCGCCTCGTATATGCGTATCAAGTGGGACACCGTCGGGCGCTGCATCCATCGTGCGCACCAGCATCTCGAACCGGATGCCAGCAAGCGCCTTGACGGCCTTGTCAGCATCGGCATCGACGAGACCAGCTACCGCAAGGGGCACAAGTACATCACCATTGTCGTGAACCACGAGACGAACACCGTCGTGTGGGCAGGCGAAGGATATGGGAAAGACGTCCTCGCCGGGTTCATGGAGAGCCTGACGGATGAGCAGCGTGCCTCCATCAAGACCGTGACGGCAGACGGTGCGCAATGGATCACGGCATGCGTCGAAAAATACCTGCCGAACGCCACGCGCTGCATCGACT
This sequence comes from uncultured Veillonellaceae bacterium, assembly GCA_900314825.1. Classification (GTDB taxonomy): domain Bacteria; phylum Bacillota; class Negativicutes; order Selenomonadales; family Selenomonadaceae; genus Selenomonas_C. The sequence continues at coordinate 1,017 of OMWS01000137.1, forward strand.
CCTTCCACGTCGTGGAATGGAGCATGGACGCGCTCGACAAGGTGCGGCGCGAGGCGTGGCGCGACGCACAGGCGAAGGTGCGGGAACTCGGCAAGAACGGCAAGGGGCGGCCGAAAAAGGATGATGCCCATGCCGCCGAACTTGCGGCTGCCCGAAAGGAAGCAAAGGAAATCAAAGGTTCTGCCTTCGCCCTCGGCAAAGCGCCGGAGAACTTGACAGAAAGCCAGCAGCGCAAGCTGGAGATGATCCAGAACCACGACAACCGACTCTACCGCAGCTACCTGCTCAAAGAAGACCTGCGTCTCCTGCTGAAGATGACGGATGTCGAAGAAGCGGAGCACGCTCTGCACAAGTGGGTTCAATGGGCAAGGCATTGCCGCATCCCTGAGTTCGTGGAGCTCCAGCGCAAAGTCATGCGCCACAAGAACCACATCCTGAACACCATCCGCGAGCAGGTCAGCAACGCAAGAGTGGAATCGATGAACAACAAAATCAAGCTAATCATCCGGCGTGCGTACGGCTTCCGAAACATCCAAAACATGGTCGATTTGGTCATGCTCGGATGTTCTGATATTGTCGTTCCGCTGCCGAATCGTCCCCGAGCAGCGAATCATGCGGCTTGAGGAATTATAGGCACTAATTTTTCACCCACACTTACGGGTGAAGAGCCCACTTACGGGTGAAGAGCCAAAATTTGTCATCTTTCTATTTGACGTATTTATGCACAAAAATACTGACGTGGTGGATTTTATTATATTATTCGTAATCACTGTTGTCCATCAGAAAAAATTTGAGCGTTATCTTGAATTTGCTCTGATTTTGCAGGGATTTTTGATTTTGCGGCGAAATAATATGTGTGGAGAGACGAATCACTTTGCCAATAGAATGTGATTTTATTTTGAATGGGAGACGATGACGATGAAAATCAGAAATCTCAAGAAAAAGCTCGCAGCAGTCGCGGCGGCCGCGCTCTTAACATTTTCGATTGCGCCGGCACCTGTCGCGGATGCCGGATGGGCGGAAATCATCGCGGGCGGCCGCGTCTTGAGCAGTCCGTCCGACGGCCGCGAGCGCGGCATCGGCCTCGGCATCGTCATCCTGCCGCGCTGACATCGCATCGATGAAAAGAAATCCATCTTTCCTGCTTGCAGGCGGTGCGGAGTATGCTATAATGAAGTCTGACTGAAAATGAAATGAATCCTGTGGGATAACAAGACATCAGCAGCAAACACAATGGGGTGAAATTTTGCATCGGTATTTGAAACATGTCGCCGCGCTTGGGATCGCCGCGGCACTCTGGGGCAGTTCGTTCCTCTCTGCATACGCCATGCCGGAAATCTGGAAGACAAGCGAGATCACGCCGGGCATGGAAGGCACGGCCTACACGGTCGTCGATCATACGGGCGAGATTCGCGATTTCCAGGTGGACATCATCGGCACGGTCGATAACGGCAAAGGCTCGACGCCGATGATCATGGCGAAGGCCTCCGGCCCCGTCGTCGAAGCGGCAGGCGGCATCCTGCAGGGCATGAGCGGCAGTCCCGTCTACGTCGACGGCAAGCTCGTCGGCGCCGTCGCGGCCGGCCTCAAGGAAATGACGCCCTATACATTCTTCATCACGCCGATTGAGAACATGCTGCCGCTCTGGTCGATGCCGGATACGAAGAACAAGACGCACATCCAGACGTTCGACCTCAAGAAGTATGCGGCTGACAAGGAAAAGGCCAAGAAGGCGCAGGCGGAAAAGGACAAGAAGAAGGCTGCGGAGAAAGACGGCAAGGCAGCAGAAGAAGCGGCCGAGGAAGCGCGCGAAGAAGCGGCCGAAGAG
>OMWS01000136.1 GCA_900314825.1 uncultured Veillonellaceae bacterium
ATGGCACGGAGGCATCTGTCAGCAAGAAACCGGTGAAACTGCCGATGCTCAGGATCGGGGGAGGCGGCTCGAAGACAGTCACGCTGAACCTGGGCCCGTATGATGGGAACTGGGATACATGGATGGTTGACAGCGATTGCGTTTTTACGTATATCAGCGGCGCTTCCTGGTAAATGGATTGAACAGGGGGAATACCTAATGACTGCTAAATAACTCTAAAGCCACGAAAAAGCAGGAATTTAGATAGTCTGTGTCGAATATAAACTACAGATATTTCAGACGACGAATCCTAAAATCCATGCACTTTTTCAGGAGCGAGCACCATGTACAAGACCCATGCCGACCATCAGATCACCTTCTTCGACTTCAACCAGTCTTGTGGTATGCAGCTGGACATGAACAACCGGTGGGTTCTGGCGGCTGCCCGTATCCCTTGGGCAAAGCTGGAAGAGAAGTATGCTGAGATGTTCCCCAGCAAAACTGGCTGCCCGGCAAAGCCCTTGCGCATGGCGCTCGGCTCCCTCATCCTGCAAAAACATCTGGGCCTGTCCGACCGCAAGCTCGTGGCAGCCATCGCCGAGAACCCGTACTACCAGTACTTCATCGGCCTCGATGCCTTCCAGAAGGAATGCCCCTTCCGTGCGCCATCCTTGGTCTCGTTTCGCAAGCGCTTGGACTGCGAGTTCATCATGAAAGCCAATGAACTGTATCTGTCCAAAGCTGGTGCTACGCAGGAGCATCAGCAAGAAGCTGCGCAGGGGCAAGACAAAGGCGCGGCGGAAGAAAATGTGGGGACAGCCATTCTGGATGCTACCTGCTCGCCGTCAAACATCAAGTACCCGCAGGACTTCGAGCTCCTGAACACCGCACGCGAAAAGCTGGAACAGATCATCGACCGGATGCAGAAGGAATCCCGTCCCTTCGTCAAGCCGCGGACATACAAGCGGATCGCCCGCAAGGAGTACCTGGCGCTCGCCAAGTCCAAGAAGCGGACGGCCAAGAAGATCCGCCGCGTGATTCGGAAGCAGCTGGGTTATGTGCGCCGAGACCTCGGCTACATCGAGCGCTACCTCGCTGCCGGCTGCACGCTGACAGACTGCGAGAAAACGCTTCTTGAGACCATCCGCAAGCTCTATGAGCAACAGAAGTATATGTTCGACAACAAGACGCACCGTGTGGCGGATCGCATCGTCAGCATCAGCCAACCGTACATCCGCCCCATCGTGCGCGGCAAAACAAAATCGCCGGTCGAGTTCGGCGCCAAGTACGATGTGAGCATCGACGAGAAGGGGCACGCCCGTCTGGAAAAGATCCAGTTCGACCCGTACAACGAGAGCACCATCTTCCAAGATGCCATCGAGCGCTACAAGAAACGCACCGGGCACTACCCGGAGCGCGTCCTTGTCGACCAAATCTATCGCACGCGGGAGAACCGCGCCTATTGCAAGGAGCACGGCATCCGCATCTCTGGCCCGCGACTCGGCCGTCCCAGCAAGGCCGAGAAAGCCACGATCACAAAGACCGAATACCAGGACAATGCCGACCGCATCGAAGTCGAGCGTTTCTTCAGCAGGGAAAAACGCTCGAGCGGTGGTGGCCTTATCATGACCAAGCTCGACGTGACCACGCTGGGCTCGATTGCGCTCTCGGTGCTGGTGGCGAACATCCTGGCGACGCCAGCTAGCAATTTTTTTGTCGTCTATTTTGCAGAACCGGAAGAAGCTTCCACGACAGCACACTATTTTGCCATCCAGGATGCCGCCTGAGCCGATTCTTGACGGCAGGCAGAAATTTGTATCGATATTGTCCGTTTGCCAAGCAAGCTGAAAAATTGGGCTTATTGAGCAGACATTAAAGACATTAAATATATGACGCTTTCTGCAATCAGAGCTTTGTGACGGGATGTTCCTGCTGGAACGATGTGATGGCGGCGAACGTTTCCTGGTTCATCCAGTAGAGCTTTTCAAAGATGGAGAAGAGCTGCTGGTAGACGGCTTCGTTCTCCGGAATCGGCGTGTAGCGGCGCTTTGCTTTCACGAGACCGGCTGTCTCGCGGATGCTCGAGAGCCTGCCGGTCGAAAGGAAGCCGAGGACGGCGGCACCGAACGCGGCACCTTCGCTGTTTTCCGGCAGCGTGAGCTCGCGCCCGAGCACGTCGGAGAGGATCTGGAGCCAGAGCGTCGATTTCGTGAAGCTGCCGCTCACGCGGATGTCCTTGACGTCGCCAAAACCTTCGAGCGCTTTCATGACGGCGTTCATGCTGTAGCAGATGCCTTCCATGGCCGCGCGGATGATGTGCGAGCGGCTGTGGTTCAGCGTCAGGCCGAGGATCATGCCGCGCAGCTCGGAGTTCCAGTACGGCGAGCGCTCGCCCGTGAAGCAGGGGAGCATGATGAGCCCGCCCGCACCAGCGGGGACGTGCGCGGCCTTCATCGTCATGAGGTCGTAGCCATCGACGTCGAGGTTCTCGAGATGTGCTTTCGTGTAGTGGCAGATGCGGTCGCGCACCCAGCGCAGGATCATGCCGCCATTGTTGATGGCGCCGCCGGCGACCCAGATGTCATCAACGAGGTTGTAGCACCACGTGCGGCCTTTCGGGTCGGTCATCGGGCGGTTCGTGAGCATCCGTAGCGCTCCACTCGTGCCGATGGTCGCACTGAGCTGTCCCGGCTCGACGGCGCCGATGCCGACATTGACGAGCACGCCGTCCGTCGCACCGATGACGACGGGGAGCCCGGCAGGGAGGCCTGTCGCTTCGGCGGCCTCGGCCGTGAGCGATTCTGCGTGCGTCCCCGAGACGATGGGCGGCAGCATGTCGCGCGTGATGCCCGCATAGCTGAGGATTTCCGCATCCCAGTCCATGTCTGCTTCGTTATAGAGGCCGCTCGTGCTCGCAGCGGAGTGGTCGATGGCAAAGACACCCGTAAGTTTTTCGAAAAGATAATCCTTGAGCGAGCCGACGTAATGCATCTGCGCGAAACGCTCGGGCAGATGCTTGCGGAGCCAGAGGATTTTTGCGAGCGGGTAGCAGGTGTGAACGGGGCAGCCCGTCTTTTCATAGAAGCGTTTCGCGAGTGCCGCATCCTGCTTCATCTCGCGCACGATGTCCGCGCTGCGGCTGTCGGCCCAGGTGATCATGTTCGTCATCGGGCGGCGGTGCTCGTCGAGCGGCGCGAAGCTGTGCATGACGGTACTCAGCGCGATGCCGGTTGCGATGCCGTTGCGGTAGCGCAGCGTCGCGGCGGTCTCGCGGATGACTTTTTCGACCGACTCGTAGATTTCGAGCGGATTTTCCTCTGCCCAGTCCGTGTGCGGCGTCAGGAGCGGGTAGAACGCTTCGGACGATGCGAGCTTTTCGCCGCCGATGCTGTAGGCAATGGCCCGCACACCCGTTGTGCCGACATCGACGCCGATCCACGCCTCCACCTGTCCATGATGATTTTTCATTATCAACGCACCTCTCTATAAATGACGTGTTCGTTTCATTTGTTGACTGTATGATAGCATGAATTCTATCATTTTGCAAGTATAGTTTCAAAAATTATTTTTGTAAAAGATAGATATATATCATATTGCGGCAAAAAAAGAAGAGACATCGTGCATCTCGAAAAAAATGCTTGCAATCTTTCCTAGGATACCGTATAA
>OMWS01000131.1 GCA_900314825.1 uncultured Veillonellaceae bacterium
GCGCGGGGATGTGGTATTTCTCGAGCATCTCATTCTGCATGCGGGCGAACGCTTCGCGCATCTCGAACAAGAACTGCGAGCGATTTGCGCCTGTCCACCTGCGCGACTTCGGACACCCGCCACGCTCCGGGTGTTTTTTGTTCGCGCGATGGAAAAACAGTTCTGGCGCGCGCTCCTGCCGTCGCTCCACGTCGTCGATCTCCCGCGTCGAAAACATCAGGTGCACATGGGGATGACGCACCCCATCCGACATCGCGCCAACCTTCTCATGGATTGCCCAGGCATAGTAGTGATTCTGCATATAGCGTGCGAGGAACGCATCGAGGATTTCGCGGTTCTGCTCCAGCGTCAGCTCGTTCGGCAGAGAAAAGACGATTTCCTTGTAGCGTTCGCCATTCACACGCTCGTATCGGTCTGCCGCATGAAAAAACTTGAGCGGCGAATTTTCTGCCCAGTGGGGAAGGTGGTGTCCGGTTGCCATGCAGCCGCCGCGCATGGCGAAGGCCGCCTCGCGGTTGATGTACTGCACATGGGAAAACGCGAAATCACCGTCGACGCCCTTTTGCAAAATGGACAGAATCTGCTCGGCTGTCGCTTTTACATTCTCGCTTCTTCGGGCAGAAAATACCCGTCGCAAATCAAGATAGGCGTCTGATCTTCGGCCGCTGTCGAGAAGCTGATCTCGAACTGCACGCGGCACCGACACACGAGATCCCTGCCGATGAGCATCCACATCGCGTGCGGGCAATAGAGACATACGAGATCCCGCCTGGGCAAGCGTGAAGAGGGTACGTTCATGAGCGTCGGCGACAAGATGCCCCTCTGCTCCTCTCTGGGTGTTGATGGGGGCTCGATGTTTGTGACGTTCGATGAGGGCGCGTCGTCCACATCCGGCATCTCCTCCAGAGCTTCCCCCAAAGCAGAAAGCTCTCCCTTCAGCAGATCGTCTTCGTTCATATACGCTTCGCTCCTCCTTCATCGCTTTGCGCTGCTGCTCCATTTCGACCTCGCGGAAATGGACATCCATTGATAATTCGCACGATGCCGCGAGACAGGACGCCTGAAATTTGGCATTGCCGCGTACGGATACCTCATCGCCGAAGAGTTTTTGAGCGACCGCTAGAGCGATTGCTGTCGTATCCGGCGACGCATAGCGGTTGACGCGGATGCCGTCTTTGTCGAGGATGATTTTTCCGAATGGGCTCTTGTAGAGCAGCACACGCTTCTTCGGCAACGGCAAAATCGGATGGTCGCCCGTGATGAGGTTCTTGAAATCGCGCGGCTCGGTTGAAAGCTCCGTGCGCGCATCGATATCTCGACCTGAATTATTCAACCGGCAAAGGATCAACACTGTCGAGCCCTTGCCATAACTAACGAAATGCTTCTTTCCGTCCTTCACCCGATGGGTTGAGACGAAAGAGTAGCAAAAAAGAGCATAACCCGCTAAAATGTTGAGTGACGAAACAAAACACGAAAGCGGGGATGCTCTCATGAATAGCCTATCAAACATCAACATCAAGTGCAAGTCAAATTTCTCCATCAATTTCTCCGGCGGCGACATGACATCTGATGCCGGTCTGGCGCTTTTGAACGAATTCATGGGTGCCATCGGCTTCAGTCGTATGGCGAAAGATGCCTTCGGACAGTCTTGCTCGCTCAAAACGTACGACAACGCTGACCTCTTGGCACAGAAGATTCTTATGCTGCTGTGCGGCTACGGCACGGATGACGAGGCGGATCATCTGGCTCATGACCCGATGTTCCGGCTCTTGCTCGGCAAGAAACGTCTGGCTTCGCAACCGACGCTATCGCGCTTCGTCAGGCGCCTTGACGAAAGTTCTGTTCACCATATGGAGAAATTAAATTGGAACCTTCTGCGGCTTGCGTACCAACGCAAGCCACCAGAGAACATCGTTTTGGACGTGGATACCACACTGCTTCCGACGTACGGGAAGCAGGAGGGCGGGGCGTACGTCTACCATTACGACGCGGTCGGCTTCCATCCCATCGCGGTTTTTGACGGATTGACAGGAGATCTTGTTCGCGTAGAGCTCCGCAAGGGAAATCATTACTGCGGGAAGGATGCAGACATGTTCCTGAAGCCGGTGCTGGAAGCGTACGACCGCGATTATCCGGGCACGAATGTTCTCATGCGCGGTGACAGCGGTTTTGCGACCCCGAAGCTTTACGACCTTGTGGAATCCTACGGCTACCAATACGTCATCCGCCTGAAGCAAAACCAGCGCTTGGTGGATGCCGTGAAAGATGTTTGCGATGAGGTGACAGCCGAGGCCGCGAAGAGCGACAAGACGTATTTCGTCCGCTACTGCGAATTCAAATACCAAGCGGCTTCCTGGTCTCGCGAGCGCCGCGTCGTTTGCAGAATCGAGCTTCACAAGCGCGAGGAGCAAAGCCTGTTCCCGGATTCCCTGATGTTCATCGTCACGAATCTCGATGCGCCGATGCAGGAGGTGGTTGCCGCTTACTGCAAACGCGGGACGATGGAGAACTTCTTCAAGGAAGCCAAGAACGAGTTCGCGTTCACGCACATGAGCAGCCGCAGCATGCTGACGAATTCCAACCGATTGTGGATTGCCGCGCTGGCTTACAACATCTTCAACCTGTTCCGGCGGTTCTGCCTGAACAAGAAATGGCAGTCCTACCGAGCACACGAACTGCGCTTGCGGCTGATGAAAATTGCAGGCCGCGTGACAAGGCACGCGAACAAGACGATTTTCGTGACAAGGCACGCGAACAAGACGATTTTCGTGCTACGGTGCATGCTCGTCCTGCTTTTCATTGCATCACGGTTGGTTTCGCGATAGAATATAGAAGAAAGAAATCTTTTCAAAGGAGGGCGCATCATGGACAATCTTGCCTACAAAGAACCACCACGCGTGGAACTTATCGAGGGAAAAACCTGTCTCATGTCACCACGGCCAAAGCTCATGCACAATCGCATCTGCGTCCGCATCGCACATATTTTCGAAAGTTATCTTGAGAGAAAACGATGTGTTGCACTCGGTGATGGCGCGGATGTATATCTCGACGACAAGAACCACTACGTCCCCGACGCCATGATTGTCTGCAACCGGTCGATCCTCCACGAAGACGCCGTTTATGGTGCACCGGACCTTGTTGTCGAAGTCCTTTCTCCTTCGACGGCAAAGAACGATCGCGGGCCGAAGATGCACCATTATGCCGAGGCTGGCGTCAAGGAATATTGGATTGTCACGCCGATCGGGAAAACCGTCGAGGTCTACTACAATCATGACGGCCGGTTCGACATCGACGCTGTCTATACCGACTTTTCCGACCACGATCTCGAGCTCATGGACGACGATGACCGTAAGGACG
>OMWS01000127.1 GCA_900314825.1 uncultured Veillonellaceae bacterium
TTATATTTACATGAAAATTGACAAGAAAAAAGCGCGGAATCCCGCGTCGTTACTGGGCTATTCGATTTTTTAGAGGAACGAAAACTGTCAAAGACCCGGAATCGCGGAACATAAATATTCCGACAAGCAAATACCTTCTAAAAACAATATTGCTTTCTTGCTGCCTAAATGCTATACTATAATCAGTCGAAATGATTGGAGTATAGCATATATGCGAGATTTACAACATAATGCTCATTCAGTTTTTTCTATGTACTATCATCTTGTTCTTGTCGTGAAATACCGTCGAAAAGTAATCAACAATGAAATTTCCGACAGACTTCATGAGATGTTCGATGCGATTGCTCCAAATTACGGTATTGTTTGTGAAGAATGGAACCATGATGTCGATCATGTCCATATCATGTTCACGGCACAGCCGAAAACGGAACTGAGCAAGTTCATCAATGCATACAAGAGCGCGAGCAGCCGCCGCATCAAGAAAGAATTCCCTATCATCCGGCAGAAGCTTTGGAAAGAATATTTCTGGAATCAGAGTTTTTGCTTGCTTACGACAGGCGATGTTCCTATCAATGTCATTCGTAAGTACATTGAGGACCAAGGAAACAAGAACTGAGAAGGGAGGGTGCGCTTGTGAAAAATGTCAAAGAACTGACATATTGCTTCGGCCTGAAAATGCAGGCGTATCCATCCAGCGTCCAGAAGCGTATCATCGACAAAAATATCGATTTCTCGCGATTCTACTGGAACCAGCTTGTTGCGGCGAACAAGAAAATGGCCGGACTTCGACATACGAAATTTATCCTTTGGCCTTGGGCAGACGATCAGATTGCCCATCTGCGTGAGCTTGCCAATCCAAACTGCAAGCTCCTGAAACAGCTGTTCACGTTCCTCAACGACCCGGAGCTGGACAGCGACGTTCCCATGCAGGCAAAAGCAAACTATCGAGCTGCCTGGAATCTGTGCAAGAAAGTCCGGTCAGTCCAGCCACCAAAGTTTCACAAGAAATGCGAACATGGCAGCTATCAGACGTCCAATCACTACAATGCCAAGAAAATCTCTATTGCCACGCCTTACAACGGGAACATCAAGTTCCTCGACCGCACGCACATCTTCCTGTCGAAAGTCGGACGCATCCGCGTCGCGTGCTCAAAGGAGCTCTCCCTCCGCATCGAGAAGATGGTGCAGGCTGGCGGCGAAGTCCGTCTCACGAAAGCCACTGTGTCCCGTGATGCCTGTGGAGATTACTTCGTGTCTTTCCAATTTGCTTCCGATGTTCCCTATGCGATGGCGTTCGAGAAGACCGGTTCGAAGCTCGGCATCGACTTGAACCTCGAAAACTTTCTGACGGATTCCAACGGCCTATCCATCGACAATCCCCGGTACTACCGTCAAGCGAGGACGCAGCTCGCGAAAGCGCAGCGGAAGCTCGGGAAGCGGTGCGCCCGCGCCAAGAAGGAACATCGCCCGCTCCACACGGCGAAGAACTACCAGAAGCAGCGCAAGCTCGTCTCCCGCATCCACCGCAGGGTGCTCCGGCGCAGGGACAGCTTCCTGGACAACCTCTCTACGACACTCATCAAGAACCACGATCTGGTCGCCGCAGAAGAGCTCAGGAGCAAGAACCTGCTGAAGAATCACGCCCTTGCAATGTCCATCTCGGATGTCGGCTGGCGTACGTTTCTTTCCATGCTGGAATACAAAGCTGCAATGCACGGAAAAGAGTTTCGCACAGTAGATCCCAAGAACACCACGCAGACATGCTCACATTGCGGCCATGTGTTCGACAAAGAGCACAAGCTCACACTGAAAGATCGCGAATGGACATGTCCTGTCTGTGGAACATTCCATATCCGCGATCACAATGCAGCAAAGAACATCCTGGCTAAAGCATTAGCCTAACCTAAATCAGAAAGCCGTTGGCAACGAGCGGCTTTGATGCCCTTGGTAACTACGGAACCTCCACGATATCAGGAGAAATCTTGGTACGCGAGTTTCGCGTATCTAGGGAATTTGCGACAAATGGCAACAACTACGGTTGTCAGGTCTCGCAAGCCCCCCCCTCAAGCGCCGCAGGCGCTAGGCGGTGGGTCGTTGACCGTTCGGAAGAGGAGGCATGTGTCCTTGGAAGGGAGAGCCGTCACGAATGCCAAACCGCTTTTTTATGATATCAAAATCGCGGCAGTCTGTTTTATAGAGTGTAACGCAGCCAGACAGCGCCGTCTCCATAGGATTGCACAGACTTCAGATGCAGGTGAAAAGGTTCGCGCTCCGTTGGGAGGCCGTCAAAAGATGCTTTCTTTTTGGTGCTTGTTTTTTGAACCATGCCGTCATGTAGGTGTCAAAAAAATTTTTCCTTGTGTCACCGAGTTACATGAATCCGATTCATTTTTTGCTATGCTACAGCCAGAAAAGGAAAACAGAACCGAAAAGGAGTCGATCATCATGGAAATCCTGCGTAATATCCCGAAATCAGAAGTGCTGCACCTCGGAGATCTCGTCGCGTACGCGGACGGGCAGGTCGTGAGCAAGACGCTCGTGCAAAATAACGGCCTCGGCCTCACGCTGTTCGCTTTCGCAAAGGACGAAGGCATCAGCACGCACGAATCGAAAGGCGACGCGATGGTCGTCGCGCTCGACGGCAAGGGACGCATCACGATCGACGGCAAGGACTACGAGCTTGCGGCGGGCGACACGATCGTCATGCCGGCAAACCATCCGCACGCCGTCTATGGGCTAGAGCCGTTCAAGATGCTGCTCGTCGTGGCATTTCCAGAAAACGAGAAATTGTGAATCGTTCTTTCTCTGTGGACAGATTCACCCGATTTGTGCTAAGATGAACAGATAGGAGAGCAACGAAAATTGTTCGGATGCAGCACCGCAGGAGGATGAGCACTTCTGCGGTGCTGCTATTTTCATGAAAAATTTTTCTAAAAACTATTGATAATCATTTTCAAGTATGGTATATTGTACTTGGCTTTCGTTGAGGGGTGTGAGGATGCACCTCGTAAAGCTCTCCTACTAAATACACAGCAGACCTCGTGCACCGCTCATGCACGAGGTCGTCTTGTCGTTGTCACTTTTTCGTGCAGAACGTCGCGAAGCGTTTTCCGTATGCCTGGAACAGCTCGCGGAAGTTTTCGATGTTGCCGCTCAATCCGACCGGGCCGAGGTGGATGAACGGCTCGCCGAAGGACGAGCCTCCTGAATACACCGCCATGCCGCAGCAGAGCTCGAACGTCAGGAGCTCGCTGATCGTCGTCTCTCCGCCGCCGTGGAGGTACTGCGCTGTCGCGAACGCGCCGCCGAGCTTGCCCGCGAGGCCGAGCCCTTTCGCGTGCGTTTCGAGCCATGCTTTCATCGTACCGGGGAGCGAGGCGAAATACGTCGGCGCACCAAGGATCACGCCGTCCGCGTCGCGGACGAACGCCAGATCGACGTCTTGGATGGAAAAGCACTTGGCATCGACATCGCCGACCGCCTGCATCCCTTCGGCGATCCAGTCCGCAGCCTGCTTCGTCGTTCCCGTTTTGGAATCGTAGATAATCGCAAAATGTTTCATGAGATCGAATCCTCCTCTTGCGGATGGCGCTCCAGCCATGACTTGGCGTACGTACGCGTCACCATGGACTGGCAAGAACTCGTAGCTCTCGTTTGTCAGATAGACGTGCTCGTCCTCTCGTCCTGATAAAGTTTGTTCACTAGAGAATCAACGATGTATCGACTGTTTTCATTGAGTGAAAGGTACTTCTTTATTTGTTTTTCCGTCGAAACATCCATCGCCTGTTGTTTGATATCGGGTGTATCGGCTCCAAGAATGAAGTCTGTGCTTACGCAGAACAGTTCCGCTAATTTTTTCACCGTTCGTGTTGTTGGTTGGGAGAAGCCATTTTCATATTTGTTGTAAGCTGTTCGTGTGATGCCAAGATAGTTGGCAACATCTTGCTGTGACAAATTCCGTTCTATACGCAGATGTCGTAACCGCAACGCGGTGGCTGTCAGAGGCATGGGGACACGACCTTTCTGCTAGTGGTTTTGGAGTCCTAGGCGCACGCAGAGGGCGTCCTCGTCGGCCTTGCGTGTTGCGCGATTTTTCGCGTCGGCGTTGTCTTCGTAGAATGCGACTTCGAGGCAGAGCGCGGCGCGGCTCGCGCCGACGTAGAGCAGGCGGCGGATGAGCGGGTCGTCGAGGCGCGAGGTCTCGGCATCGATGAGCAGCACGGCTTTCGCTTCGAGGCCTTTGAACTTGCGCGTCGATGTGAAAAGGATTTTGTCGGGCTCTGGCATCAAGGAAAGTGCATGGCCGGCGAGCTTGGTGTCGAGCGGCAGATGGCTGTGCTTGACGGAATGAATCGTGAGGATGGCGATGTCCTCGGGCGCGAGTCCTTCGCGGAGCATCTGTGCGACGAACTGGTCGGCGCGGCGCACGAGACGCTCGTCGTCGCGATAGAAGAACGCGGTCGGTGGGAGGCCGTGGATCTGGTTTTCATAGCGCTCGGCCGGGATGCCCATGAGGCGGCTGATGAAATCGGCGATCTCGTGCGTGTTGCGGCAGTTGCGGTAGATGACGAGGCGGCATTCCGCTTTCGTGTCCATCCATGCCGGGCGCGTCTGCTGCATGATGTACTGCTCGCGGTCGTAAAAGACGTAGAAGCTGCCGTCGTAGAGCTCGGCGAGGTCGGCGAGGTGCGCGATGAGCGAGTCGCTGAGGTCTTGCCCTTCGTCGACGACGATGTCTGGCCACGGCCACGCGCTGTCGTCGTACGCCGCTTCGAAAAATTCATAGAACGCGGGAATGACGCGCTCGATGGGGATGCTGTCGTCCTGCATGAGCTCCTGTGCGAGCGTGCGGACGTTGTGGAACGTTACGTGTTCGATGGGGGCGCTTGCGCGCAGATGCGTCAGCAAAAATTCGTTGAAGCAGAGGTAGAGCACGGGACGGCCAGCGGATGCGAGACGGCGCGCGCGTTCCAGCGCGAGCACGGTCTTGCCCGTGCCGGCGAGGCCGTGGATGGCCGCGGTCGGCTGCTCCTGCAAAAACTCGAGGACGTTCGCCTGCTGGCGCGTCAGGAGGATGGCGTCGGCATCCGTCTCGCGGTGGATGCTCGTCAGCGATTCGACGAAATGCAGAGACGGCATGAGCGCGCGCAAAATCGCCTGATACTGGCTCGGCGTCCACGGGCGCATGTAGGCGTTCAGATGCTGACGCCAGTACGCAAAGACGCGTTGCAAAGCGATGTCTGGCGCGTCAAGCGCCGTCTGGTCGAGGATGATGTCGCGCACAACTTCGGGTGGTAAATTTTTGCTTGGCCCGAGTTCGATGGACGTGAACCAGACGGCGCGGCAGACCGTCGTGAAAATCATCGGCGTGCGTTCCTTCAAAATCGCCTGTAAGCGGTACTGCGTCGCAGCGGCTTGGTTGAACGGGTCGATGCGCTTGCGCGTGCCTGTGCGGCGGTTCGTCTGCCACCAGCAGCCGCCGTCGTAATCGATGCCGCCGTCCTTCACCTCGATGGAGAGGATGCCGTGCTCCGGATGGAGGACGATGAAATCGCCTTCGCCCTCAGATCGTTGTTGTCCGTTTGTGTTCAACCATCGAAACGAATAAAAGATTGTATAGTTGTCATTGAGGCTGGTAAGTGCGCGATAGACTTCGCGTTCGCCCTGGCTACGATGAAATGATGGTTGTGGCTCAAGTTCACTTGGGAAAAATTTTGCCATTGATGAAGCATCCTCCTCATATTTTCAATGCTTTGAAGTTCTACGCAGCAGTTTACAACTTTTAAGCCCTGAAAAATAAAATAACGCATGACGCGCCTTTGAAGTACAATAAGTCTGTTCACAACCAATAGCTCAAAGCGAGGC
>OMWS01000126.1 GCA_900314825.1 uncultured Veillonellaceae bacterium
CCGCCCGAGCCGCCCGTCTTCTGCATGGTGCTCAGGAAGCAGATCGAGACGGGGCGCATCGCCGCCATCCGTCAGCACGGCCTTGACCGCCTGCTCCTCATCGACATCGACACGATTGGCGCGGGCGGCGTGCTCACGACGAAGACGCTCATCCTCGAGCTCATGGGAAAATACAGCAACATCATCCTTGTGGAAAACGGCACGATCATCGACGCCATCCGCAAAATCGGAAACAGCAACAGCCGCGTACGCACCGTGCTGCCCGGAGACACGTATGAATTCCCGCCCGCACAGGACAAGCTCGACCTCTTCACGGCGCCGATGGACGCGATCTTCACGCGTGTCAAAAGTTATCCCGAACTCAAGCTCCAGAAAGCGCTGCTCCAAACCTGCCTCGGCTTCGGCCCTGTCTCCGCGCGCGAGGCGTGCAAGCGCGCCGGCCTTCCCGCAAATATGTTCACCGTCGACCTCGGCACGGAAGATTGCAACGCGCTCGCAAAAGCGCTCGAGGAACTCAAAGCAGCCGTGGACGCTGACGTCCTGACCCCCGTCATCGTCACGGACGCAAACAAAAAAATCCTCGCGATGGCCGCGTTCCCTTTGCATTATTTAAATGAAGGAACGGTAACGACGTACGAGAACCTGTCTGCCATGCTCGACGCAGCGGACAAGCTCGCGGGCAGCTACGTCCTGCCGGACAAAGACCGCTTCCAGCGGCTCGTGAAAAACGAAAAGAACCGCGCCACCTCGAAGCTCGCGAAACTCGATGACGAACTCGCCGCTGCCGAAAACGCGGACGAATGGAAGCGCTACGGCGACAACCTCATGACGTACCAGTACGAGCTCACGGATCACGCCGACGCCGAAGTCACCGTGCCCGACATCTACAGCGAGACGGGCGCGACGATCACGATCCCGCTCGACCAGCGCACGACAATCATCGGCAACATGCAGGCGTGCTATAAAAAATACGACAAGCTCAAGCGCGCGCAATCATTGCTCGCCCTTCAGGAAGACGCTTGCGCCGCTGAACTCGCTTACCTCGAATCCATCGAAGCGAGCCTGCTCGTCTCGAAAAACCTCGCGGACATCAATGAAATCCATAACGAGCTCATCGCGGGCGGCTACCTGCGCGAGAAGCCGAAGAAAAAGAACAACGACAAGCCCGCCCGCCCGTTCCACTTCACCGCGCCCGACGGCACGACGATCCTCGTCGGCAAAAACAATTTCCAGAACGACAAGCTCACGACGAAGACCGCGAGCTACAACGACACGTGGTTCCACACGAAGAACATCCCAGGATCGCACGTCATCGTGCGCAACGGCGGCGCAGAACTCACAAAGGACACGCTCGAGCTCGCCGCCATGCTCGCCGCGCATTTCTCGAAAGCGCAAGAAGGCTCGAACACCCCCGTCGACTACACGCAGATCCGCTACGTCAAAAAGCCGTCCGGCAGTAGGCCCGGCTTCGTCATCTTCACGAACCAGACGACCGTCTACGTCACGCCCGACGAAGACGTGCTCGCGCCCGTGCTCGCAAATGACAAGAACGCATAAAAATACAGCGTTCCGGCACAAACAAGATGTGCTGGAATGCTGTATTTTTATGACGTACGAACAATCCGCACGCGCTTAATTGCGGTTGCGCCGCGCGAGGACGCGGATGACTTTCGCGCCCGTGTTGTGGATCTTGCGGAGCGGCGCGACGCGCGTCTTGATCTTCGGCTTGAGGTCTTTTGGCGACGCGAAGTCGCCGCGCTTCAGAAACGTCGTCTTCGTCTTGTCTGGCGCGAAAAATTTCCGCATGGCCTTGAAGAAATCTTCGGGCTGCGCTTCTTCTTTGCAGAGGAAGATATCGCCCGCGACGTAGCGGAGCTCCGGGAAGACATGCAGGAGCGCATGGCCTTCGGGGAACAGCGTCACGATGGCGTAATGATCCTCGGAAAGTTCCTGCGCACGCAGGTCGATGATCGTGCAACCGGCCGCTTGCAGGAGCTCGCGCAATTGCGCTTGGACAGCATCCATTTCCTGGAGCTTGCTGTTCTTGCAATGGTATAAGTCAATCGTCAGCTGACGAGCAGAAAGATTCACGGAGATCGGCTCCTTTTCGTACTTGTTACAAACTATTATAAAGGAGATACTTGTCTGCGTCAACGAAAAAAGCCGCCCGAAGGCGGCCTTGTATCGCGCTGTTTCACGATGCGTTTCAATCGAAAAATTTTCCGAGGTCAATATTTGCCATGTCATCGACGATTTCGTCTGCCATGGAAAGATCCTGCTTGCCGCTATGCGGGCTGATGAAGCCGATGCAGTACATGCCTGCTGCTTTCGCGGCGCGTGCACCGTTCTCCGTGTCCTCGAGAACGACGCAGTCGCGCGGATCGACCATGAGGTCGGCCGCCGTCGTGAGGTAGACGGCGGGATCGGGCTTCGACTGCGGCAGCACGGCGCCGGACTGGACGGCGTCGAATTTGTCGAGGACGCCGAGCGATGTCAGGACGAACGTGATGAACTCCGGATCGCTCGAACTTGCGACGGCCGTCTTGATGCCCTGCGCGCGCAGCGCATGCGTGCGCTCGATGAGCGCCAGCACGCCCGGGATTGCCTGCGCGCCCTCTTCGTGCATCGTGCGGTCAAAGAGATATTTCTTTGCCTTGACGAATGCCTCCGGCGTTTCTTTCAGTTGATATTTCTGCACCATATCCTGCCACATATTGAGGTCGCTCGACCCCTGATAGGCTTCGAGCTCCTCCCATGTCACATCCTTGATGCCCTGCGTTTCAAGAATGTGCTTTTCCACGCGCAGATGCACGGGTTCCGAATCGACGATCACGCCGTCCATATCGTAAATGAATGCTTTCATGAAATCCTCCAAGCTTTGCTCGTTCTTGTCCCGATAAAAAACGTGGTAAAATCTAAAACGCATTTTAGATTTTACCACGTTCATTTCCACGGGGCAATCCAATCACCAAAATTTACAGCACAAGTCCGAGCCACGCCCAGTACGTCTTCGTGAGCAAGAGCGTCGTAAGGTAGGCGAAGATCGTCAGCGGGATGCTAAGTTATTGAAGAAAGATGGCATTTATGGAAAATTTCTTCAATTGACCTGAATTATTCAACGAGGCGCATCAGTGACTGACTCGCCTATTATCACATCAACATTGTGGAATCCGTTTTGTTTCGGCGGCACGCAACCTTTCATAT
>OMWS01000121.1 GCA_900314825.1 uncultured Veillonellaceae bacterium
AAATATTTTTCGCACCCGCGGAAGTTACGACGCGCTCTTTGTTTTGCCCTGCAAGGGACCCGCTCCACCGCTTCGCGGTCCCCCTCTCCCTAAAGGAGAGGCAGCATAATAAAAAGCCGTCACGCTTTCGCGCAACGGCTGATCTTCCATGGTGGCGGCACAGAGATTTGAACTCCGGACACTGCGGGTATGAACCGCATGCTCTAGCCAACTGAGCTATGCCGCCGATGGTGGGCAGGGATGGATTCGAACCATCGTAATCCGAAGATGACAGATTTACAGTCTGTTCCCTTTAACCACTCGGGCACCTACCCATGTCTCGCTCTGCAAGAACAAGTGATATTATACAGGCAGATGGTCTGTTTGTCAACGATTATTTTTTTATTTCCGACGCATCCAAACCGGGATATCCGGCAGATCGAGTCCTCTCGGCGCTTGCGGCTGCGGCGCCACGGGTGCCTGCGGCTGGTTTGCTTGCTGCGCGGGCTGCTGGAAATTCGACGTATAGCTTGGCTGTTGCGGCTGCTGGGCAGGTTTCGGCTGCGGCGTATGCTTGATGCCAATCGTATCCGGCTCGTCAAAGCCCGTAGCAACGACAGTGACACGCACAGTATCGCCCATCGTATCGTCGAGGCTCGCGCCGAAGATGATGTTCGCGTCAGGATCGGCGGCTTCCTGGATCGTCGTCGAAGCTTCGCCAACTTCGTACATCGTAAGGTTGTCTGCCGCGCCCGTGATATTCAAAATGATGCCGCGGGCACCGTCGATGCCCGTCTCGAGGAGCGGTGAATTGACGGCCGCACGCGCCGCATCGACGGCTGCGTTCTCGCCCGAGGCTTCGCCGATGCCCATGAGGGCGGCGCCGGCATTCGTCATGATAGAGCGCACGTCAGCGAAGTCGAGGTTGATGAGGCCCGGCACGGCGATGAGATCGGAAATGCCTTTGACGCCTTGGCGCAGGACATCGTCAGCGAT
Source organism: uncultured Veillonellaceae bacterium (assembly GCA_900314825.1). Classification (GTDB taxonomy): domain Bacteria; phylum Bacillota; class Negativicutes; order Selenomonadales; family Selenomonadaceae; genus Selenomonas_C. The sequence continues at coordinate 976 of OMWS01000121.1, forward strand.
GCTGAATGCTTTCATGATGGAGGTACGTTTGTCGACGACCTGGAGCAGGCGGTCGTTCGGAATCGTGATGATCGTATCGACGTGCTGTTTGAGCGCCGTGATGCCGGCATCCGCGCGACGCTTGCGCATCGGGCCTTCGAACGAGAACGGCTTCGTGACGACGCCAACGGTCAGCGCACCGAGCTCGCGGGCGCACTCCGCGACGACAGGCGCCGCGCCCGTGCCCGTGCCGCCGCCCATGCCGGCCGTGACGAAGACCATGTCCGCACCGCGGAGCGCTTCGAGGATGTCGTCGCGGCTTTCCTGCGCAGCCTTCTCGCCGATTTCCGGGCGTGCGCCGGCGCCGAGGCCGCGCGTGAGCTTTTCGCCGATCTGCATGCGCTTCGGCGCGCTCGCGTGCAGGAGCGCTTGCGCATCCGTGTTGACGGCGATGAATTCGACGCCTTGGAGGCCGAGCTCGATCATGCGGTTGACGGCGTTGCTGCCGCCGCCACCGACACCAATGACCTTGATTTTCGCAAATTGATCGACTACGTTATCATCAAATTCAAACACGTTCGTGACCCCCATGGTTTTATTTCAAAATGTCGCTTCGCGACGCGTTGCTTACAGTACACCCTATGATTCTATCATGGAAACCGTTTCAATGCCATAGCTTTTTCCGAAAAAATCCACGAAAAATCCACGAAAAATTATCGCTCGGAAGGATGTTTTTTCAAAATCCAGCGGCGAAGCAGCGCGAGATTCTTGAAAATGCGGAAGCCGAACGCGAGGAGCGCGACGTAGTAGAGATCGATGCCGAGCTTGTCCCCGAGGAACACGAGGAACGCGGCCATGAGGGCGTTCGAGAAGAAGCCGGTAACGAAGACTTCGTTGTCGAACTTGTCATAAGCGCCGGCGCGCAGGCCGCCAAAGACTGCGTCGAGTGCGGCGAGAATCGCGACGGAAAAATATTTTGCGAGCGCGAACGGCACGAGCACGGGCGAGAGGAAACCGAGCACGAGGCCGAGGAACAGGCCGAGGATAGGAAAAATCATTTCGCGGCCTCCTGTTCTTCCGTCTCCTGCGCGTAGGTGTATGTCAGGCTGCCCTTGTACGGCGGGATGTAGACATCGCTCGTCTTCTGGATCTCGAGCTGGATGCCCCAGACCGAAAGCGTCTCCGCAACGCCGCCGCGCATCTTCAGCGCTTGCTCGAGCGAATCGACATCGCCGATGGCACGGACTTCGAACGGCGGCGCCGAGCGCACGTTGTTGACGGAGAGCGTGGGCCCTGCGCAACGAATTTCAGACGTGCCAATGAGCCGCTGGCCATTGACGGAAATCGCCTCGGCGCCGGCGGCTCGGAGTTCATTGATGACTTTCAAAAGATCATCGTCGTGGATGAGATAGAGATTCGGATTTTCGCCCGTCTTCGCTTTGACCGTGCTGTCGTCGAGACGCACGATGACGCCGGGGCCCGTGAGCGCCGTGAGGCTGGCACGCATACGGAGCATGTCGTCGCTGTCCGAGGTACTGCCGCCTGTCGTCTTGAGGGCTTCGAGTTCGTCTTTGAGTTCGTCGCGTTCTTTTTCCGCGGCCGTGAGGCGTGCCGAGAGGTCTTCGACGCGCTGCATCGAGACGCTGGCGTCACGGCTGCGCGTCGTCTTGAACTGCACGGCGATCATGAAGCCCAGGAGAACGCAAACAAACGCGATGGACCAGCTGCCTTTCTGAAGATGTTGCATATATTGATTGTGCTCCTTAGAGTGTTCGCAACGGGAGATTATTCTGTGACTTCGCCTGTGTCTTGCGGCGCTTTCGGCTGAACTTTGAGCTTGATGAACGGCGTCTCGTAACTGAAATCGACGTATTCGACGGGGTATGGATTCGAAGCCTGGTCATCGAGGAAACCTTTCGTGAGCTTCGCTTTTTCTTCGATACGCTCAAAGGAGCCGAGGCGGATCTGCACGGCGCTCGTCGTGTAGGCGACGACGTAGTCCGGCCGCAGGAGCGCGACCTCGGAAATCTGCGTCAGCGCGTCACTCGGAAGCTCGCCGAGGAACGCCAGGATGTTTTTCGCCGTCTCATCCGCGACATCGTCACCGACGTATTTCTCGTGGAGGTTCAGCCCCGTGATGAGTGGGATCTGCATCGCGCCGAGGCCCTTGTGGACGGCGAGGACTTTGCCCGTGCGGTCGAGGTCAGCATAGCCATAATCCGTGAGCGCGGTCGCGAGCGGCCGTCGCTCCGTGACGTGGATGGCGAGCGTGTCCGGCAACACGCGCCGCACTTGCGCGTCCTCGATGCGCAGATCTTGGCGCAAGCGATAGGCGACTTCATCGGTCTTGAGCGCAAAGAGCGGCTCGCCGCGATGGATGTCCGCAATCTTGACGATGTCGTCGTCTTTGAGGTACGACGCGCCGTCGAGCGCAACGCGCTGGAACGTAAAAATCGGCGCGTAAACGAGGAACACCATGGCGAGCAGGACGACGGCCAGCGCGAGCGCTCCTTTGATGATGCGGCGCGGGCTGCGGCGGCGCGGGCATTTTCGTACCGCAGTGATTACAGAAGGCGGAGGCAATGGAGACCTCGGCCTTGCAATTCGGGCAGATCGCGATCCCGCGCAGCGTGTTGATCTGTTCCTTGTATCCCTTGGCGCGTTCCAGCGCGTCCAGAATGCCGCGGATGCTTTCCGCCTGATTCTCCTCAGGATCGTTTCGATGGGCGGCAAAATATGTCTGGCCGATCCTCTGGAAAAGGGCGTTGATATTCTGCTCCTCGGCAGAAATCGCCTGGTTCAGCCGATTGATTTCGGAACGGTTGGGCTTGCTGTTGAATTCAAAGGCCATGATACCTTCTCCTCTCTGATAGTTGAATCATTTGGAAACGAA
>OMWS01000119.1 GCA_900314825.1 uncultured Veillonellaceae bacterium
CGGGCGCTGTGTGATGGCCTGCGAATAGTCACAAACTACAAGCCCCACCTCCCTGGGCCTGCCGGCCCTGTCCCTCCTCCAAGGAGGAGGGCTGTCTCTGAACTTCATGACATTGATCAGAACGCTTCTTCCGCGAGATCGTCCACGAGGTGCGCTGCGAGGTCTTGGAGCTCTTCGTCCGTCATCGTGCGCGTGCTCGCCTTGCCGTATTTTTCCTGGGCGAGGGCGGAGACGCGTTCTTTCGTGAGGCCGAGGTTCTTCATCATCTCCGCGATGGTGTGGATGAGCGCCGGGCGGCTGGGCTTGTCCGCATTCGTTCCCGAGACGTTCGCCGTGTCCGCCGCATTCGCCGGCGTTGCAGCCCCCGTCCCTTCCGTCCCTTCCGTTGCATTCGTCGCAACTGCCGCTCCCGCTTCGTTTGCCGCCTTTTTCCTGCGGCCGCCCGCTTTTTTCGCGGCGGCGGCCTGCTTCTGGTACTCGTCCGTGTCGGGGTCTTTCGCGTCGTCGATGGCGAAGAGGCCGTTCATCGCGTACTTCCTGGCGTACGACGAGCACGTGCCCGTGACCTGCGGCTCGTCCATGCCGCGCTTTTCCTGCGGCTCGCGCGCGAGCGCCGCGTTCTCGACGAATTCTCCCGTCGCCACGTCGATGGCGCGCGCCGTCGCCTTCACGTAGCAGCGGCCGCCCTCCGTCACGATGCTGTCCGAGAGCGTGAGCACGAGCCCGGCGGAGGCGAGGAGCGGCTTCACGGCCTCGAGGATGTCTTCGGCGCTGCGGTAATTGAAATTGCCGAAGCTGTTGCGCTGCCCTTTCGGCGCTTTGAGCTGCTGCTGCACGGCTTGCAGGCGTTCGTAGATCGATGTCATGACCAGGATCTCCTTTCGTCAAATGCATGAAACTTTGATTTGCTTGCAGTCTACCACATGATATCCCATTTGTCAAACAAATAAATCCACTCTTGCAAAATCGGCGAATGCATTATACAATAAAGGCAGCAACCGATGAGAAAGGGTGGTGTTCTTTCATGACACTCGGAGAAATCGTGCACGCGTACCGTGAAAAGCATCATATGACGATGAAAGCGTTCGGTGAACGCGCAGGCGTCAGCAAAGGCTATGTTTCCATTTTGGAAAAAGGGGTGAACCCCGCGACCGGCCAGCCCGTCAAGCTCCGCGTCGAGACGTTCGACCAGATCGCGGCGGCGCTGGGGCTCACGTCCGGCGAGCTCAAGGCGCAGCTGCAGCAAGCGCCGCCCGCTCCGATGGAGGCGCCCTATGACCCCATCAGCGATTTGTTCGATGATCTCGGCGTCCGCACCGTTGCGCGCGACGAGATCGGCGACGCGACGCCGGAAGAAATGAAGGAGAAAAAAGTCTTGCTCAAGAAGATGATCCGCTATATGTTCAGCAAGGAGGAATGAACCCATGCACAAAAGAGAGGCGCTCGTCTTTCAAACGGCTCCTTCGTTTCCTGACGCGCCACGCTTCCCCTACGCCAAGCAGCAGGCCGACGAATTCCTGCTCGCCCTCGGCGTGCGCGCGCTGCCGTTCCCGCTCGCGGATGCGCTCCGCGCCCTGGGCGTCCGCATCTTCCCTTACACGGAATTCGCCCGCGTCTTCCACGTGCCGCTCGCGCGCGTCATCCGTGCCTGGCAGTCGCGCGAAGGCCGCATCCTCGTCCACGAAGCCGACGGGACGCGGTTCCTCGTGTACAATGACCTCTGCACGTGCCCCGAACGCATCCGATGGACGATCGCGCACGAGATCGCGCACCTCCTCTTCGGACACCTGCGCGATTACCGGACGGGGCAGCTCGCCCGCGCGCCGAAGGAATCCCGTGCCGTCATCGAACGCGAAGCGCACGCCTGCGCGGCCGAGCTCCTGGCGCCGGCGTGCATCCTCTTTGCCAGCGGCGCGACGACGATCCCGCGCATCCATGATGCCAGCGGCATTTCGTGGAAGGCGGCGTTCAAGCGCGCGCACTTGTTCGAGCGGATTCCCGGCCCGTATTATTTCAATGATGCGGAGCTGCAGCTCTGCCGCAATTTCTGTGACTTCATCCGCGCCTGCCGCCAGAAGAACGCACGCACAGGCTCGCTGTTTCCCGCTTGAAGGATGACCGGGAAAGGAGGAAATGCTTCATGCTCGGTTCGAAAATCGCCCGCCGGCTCTTCGGCTCGTTCCTCTTGCTGGCGTCCGCCTGCCTGCTCGTGCTCGGGCTCGTGCTCACGTCGTATTTCCATGACACGGCCGTGCGCGACGAGCAGAAGGACCTCCTCGTGCATGCGAACGTGCTCGCGCTCGCGCTCGAGAACGGCGCGTACGACGCCTTCCATGACATCGAAGCGCCGATCGACCGCATCCGCGCGCAGACGGGCATCCGCGTCACGCTCATCGACGCGGAGGGCAGCGTCCTTGTGGACTCGAACCGCGACGCCGAGACGATGGACAACCACGCAGGCCGCCCCGAAGTGCAGCAGGCGCTCGCCGCGGGCTACGGCACGGCGACGCGCTACAGCGAGACGCTCGGCGCGAACATGCTTTATGTCGCCATCCCCTGGCACGCGGGCGGCCGCACGGCCGGCGTCGTCCGCACGGCCACGTCGCTTGCGCCCATCGACGCCGCCATGCAGCGGAACCTCACGGTGCTCGCCGCCGCGCTCCTCGCCGCCTTCTGCGCCGCCGCGCTCCTCGCCGCCTGGCTCGCCCGCCGGCAGCTCGCACCCCTCCTCGCCATCATCGCCGCCGCCCGCGCCCTCGCCCAGGGCGACCTCGCCCGCCGCATCCCGCTTCGCACGGATGACGAATACGACATCCTCATCCGCGCGCTGAACCAGCTCGCGACGAGCCTCGAGCGCCAGATCGACGCAGCGCGCACGGAGAACGAGAAGCTCTCCCTCATCCTCGACCACATGGAGAGCGGCGTCCTGCTCTTTGATGAAAACGGCGACGTCGTCAATACGAACCGCCGCATCCGCAAATTCTTCGCGCTGAAGAAAAGCGACCTCGGCCGCCACAGCATCCACGTCCTCGGCAGCGCCCTGCCCTCCGAGACAGCGCTCGAGGTGCTGAAGGAGGGCGCGCCGAAAAGCCTCCACATGAAGCTCGACGTCCAGGGCGCGGAGCACACGTTCAAATGCTCGTACGCCGCCTTCGTCGCGCAAGGCGTCCCCACCGTCATGGCCGTGCTGCGCGACATCTCGCTCACCGAAGAGCTCAAAGAGCGCCAGACCGCCTTCGTCGGCAACGCCGCGCACGAGCTCAAGACCCCGCTCACCTCCATCCGCGGCTTTGCCGAGCTCCTCGCGGGCGACGACTTCTCCGACCCGGAGACCTCCCATCACTGCGCCGCCGTCATCGAAAAAGAGGCGGCCCGCATGGACCGCCTCATCGCCGGACTCCTCCAGCTCGCCCGCCTCGACGACGCCGACGTCCGGGACGCCATCGAGCGCACGCCCATCGATGCGGGACGCGCGCTCCAGGACGCCGCCGACGAACTCCTGCCGCGCGCGCAAAAAAAACAGCAGCAGGTGGACGTCCGCATCGAAACGTCCGCCACGCTGCTGGCAAACCGCGACCTCTTCGGCCAGATCCTCCAAAACCTCATCGAAAACGCCATCAAGTACACGCCGGCAGGCGGCCGCATCGCGCTCTCCTGCACGGAGACGGAAAAATCCATCAAGCTCACCGTCGCGGACACCGGCATCGGCATCGGGGAAGCGGACCTCCCGCGCATCTTCGACCGCTTCTACCGCGTCGACAAAGCCCGCGCCCGGGCGTCCGGCGGCAACGGCATCGGCCTCTCCATCGTCAAGTTCCTCGTCAAGCTCTTCGATGGCAAGATCAAAGTCGAAAGCGCGCTCGGCAAAGGGACATGCTTCACGCTGAAGTTCCCGAAGGTGGAAGGCTGAGCCCCCTCCAAGGGGCAATGTCATTCCGTCAAGAAGCTGGTGAATGTGCTAGCCCCAAGTGGCTGTTGCATTTACTGGAACGGTTTCATAAGACTGCCGTTCGTAACACCTACAGCAGGCTCTCCCTCTGGGAGAGCTGGCGCGCGTAGCGCGACTGAG
>OMWS01000118.1 GCA_900314825.1 uncultured Veillonellaceae bacterium
AGACAGACAGACAGACAGACAGACAGATGAGGGGAAGCGGCCGGAGATTTCGGTGATCGTGCCGGTGTACAATGTCGCGCCGTATCTCGCGGCGTGCCTTGACAGCGTGCTTTCGCAGACGTTCCGCGACTTCGAGCTGATCCTCGTCGAGGATGGCTCGACGGACGGCAGCCGGGAAATCGCGGAAGCGTATGCGGCGAAGGACGCGCGCGTGCGGCTCGTGGAGCATCGGTGGAATCGTGGAGCGGCTATTTCGTATGCTCATGGGCTGGAGCTCTGTCGTGGCACGTATGTCGCTTTTGTGGATTGTGATGATGTCGTTGCATCGACGAATCTGGAGGTCCTGCATCGCGCGGCGGAAGCGTCCGGGGCGGATGTCGTGCAGGGAGGATTTTGGACATTCTCCGAAAGCATCCAAGATGGGAAACGCTATGCATGGACACAGCGGCCGGGCTTCCTTTCCGATACGTTGACAGGACGGATGCAATGTTTTCTGCCCGTGCGTATGCACATCGCGCCGTGGAGCAAACTTTTCCGGCGCGCATTCCTCAATGAACATCGGATTGACTTTTTTGATGTACCGGTCGCGCCTGACGTTTGCTTTCATTATGAATGCGTGCTGACGGCGCGGCGCTATCTGCTTCTTCCGGATGTCTTGTACCATTATCGTCAACGCGCTGCTTCCATTGAGAGTGTGAAAGGCCTTCAGCGTGCGGAGCGGTATGCCGTGGCGATGGCGCGGAGCTTGGAGGCTTTCACGGCATGGCTGCGGCAGGAGCCGATGTTTCCGGACGTGCAGGTGCAGCGTCAGGTGCGGCAGCCACTTTATGTGTTCCTCCTGCACCAGCTGCGCAAGCTCACGAAGACGTGCGACGCCCAGGAGGTTTACGAGCATGCCCGTGCGGCCTGGGCGCAGGAGAAGGCGGACGCGCTGCGGGATGCGGCGCTGCAGGATGCCATCTTGCGGAAATAAGGCGCGCGGGACGCCATTGGAATCCGAAGCAAATTTTATAGGAAATAAATCGTGAGAAACGGGCGATACTTCCCAGAAATGGAAAGCATCGCCCGTTTTGTCTTGCTCGGGGGGGCAATTGTGTTACCATGGTAGATAAATGATTCACAAGTTGGAAAGGTGCTGGATGGCTTGATCGTCAATTTGAAATTGGGAAAACCGCGCCCTGATGGAGCGACGTTTTGCATGGAGTTCCGCGGGGAGAAAAAAGTCATGGCGACTGTTGGCGCCTATTCCTATCTCGTGGATGAAAGCTTCGAGACCGGGAGCTTCCGCTCGCATCTTTTGGTCGGACGCTACTGCTCGCTGGCGCATCGCGTCAAATTCATCTTGGGGCTCAACCATCTGCATCAGGAAGTTTCTTCCTATCCCTTTGATGATTTTGCCAACATCGATTCCTCGCAGTTCGATGGCGATGTGAATCATGCGTATGAAAACAATCATTACCAGATCATCCTCGGCAACGATGTCTGGATCGGCGCGGGCGCGACGATCTTGGGCGGCGTCCGGATCGGTAATGGCGCCGTCATCGGAGCCGAGGCCGTGGTCTCGAAAGATGTACCGCCGTATGCTGTCGTCGTCGGCAATCCTGGGCGCATCGTGAAATATCGTTTTCCAAAAGACGTCATCGAAAAGCTTGAACGCATCAAATGGTGGGAGTGGGATCACGAAACCGTCTTGGCACGGCGGCAGGAGATGAAAGATCCCGCGGCGTTTGCTGCGCGCTACGATCGGCAAATCACGCCGATCGAGAATGAGACCTCCGAACTCCTGCGTCGGTTCCATAAAGAGGGCGGGAAAATCTACGAATTTGTCCTCGACTGCGACACGAAAGAGCCGCTTTGGGAAAAAGTCCTCACGGCATACCTTGCCGCCTTTTCGCGAAAAGATCACACGACGCTCTTCATCGACGTGCCGCAGGGACTCAAGCAACATCCAGCGCTTGCCACCATCCAAACGCACGTCCGGAATGCGGGGCCGCAGGCAGCACGTGTCTGCCTCCATCTCGTGCAACGTTTTCCCGCACTTGATACTCTCCCCTACGTGGACGTTTTCTTGGCCGGACACTCGCAGGCGTCTTCTCGCTATGTTGATTATGCAGATTTGTTCGGCGTGACTGTCCGATCGGCATGTGATTACGGTTCGCATCTGTTTGATTGAGGAGCGAATGCTCCTCGCCCGAAATCTAGAATGATGCGTTGCTGCCCAAGAAGAATGCCGATGGCTCGGATCATGGAAACTGTCACTTGTCATAGAGCGGCCTTTCTATTAAAATGAAAAGAAAATGACAGGGGCTTGACAAGGAGCGCACGATGGAACATGATTTCACAGACAGACAGACAGACAGACAGACAGACAGACAGACAGACAGACAGACAGACAGACAGACAGACAGACAGACAGACAGACACGTGCCGGTGTATAATGCCGAGAAATATTTGACGGCGTGCGTCGAGAGCATCTATGCGCAGACGTTCCGCGACTATGAATTGCTGCTGGTGGACGATGGCTCGACGGATGGCAGCGGCAGGCTCGCAGACGAGCTCGCGGCGCGGGATGCGCGGGCGCGGGTGATTCATCTCGAGAAGAACGGTGGAGTCGGCCCTGCGCGGAACCGCGGGATGCGGGAGAGCATCGGGCGGTATATCGCGTTCGTCGACAGTGACGACTGGGTGCTGGAGAATTACCTTTCGTCGATGGTGGAAGCAGCCGAAACGTATCAGGCGGACGTGGTCAGCACGGGGCTCAAGTATTGCGAGCAGCAGGCGGACGCTTCGTGGAAGGTGAAAGTTTCCAATATCGTCGTGCGGGACGTGACGTTCCTGACGGAGGACAAGAGGCGGCGGCTGGAGTTCATGACGAAATCGCTCGTTCCCATCGTAGCGTGGGCGAAGCTGATCCGGCGTGATGTCATGACACGCAGCAATTTGCACTTTGAGGCGGTCCAGGCGGAAGATTTGCTGTTCTTCCTGCATTTGTTGTATGCGTCGAGACGGTACGTTCTGATTCCCGTCGCATCCTATTGCTACCGTCAGACACCAAAATCCATTACGCGTGGCAGTACGCTGGAAAAAAGTCGTCGTGCGATGCAATCGACGTTGCGAGAGCTGGCGTTCGTGGAGCGCGATTTGAAGGAGATGCCGGAACTTCATGAAAGTCCCGAGCTCGTGCAGCAGATCCGGGAATGGTTTGCGTATGCGCTGTTGGAAAATTTGTGGCGACCGGTTTCCGAAGGGCTGGAGGAAGCGGACGCGCTCGCGGAGGCGCGCAGCGTCTTCACGGAGCTGGCGCCGGAGCAGGCGGGCATCCTGGGATATCTGCTGAAAGCATGGATACATCAGGGGCGGCAATGACGGAGTTCGTGCAAAGATGCAGATGAGATATGCTGAAAGAAATGAGGAGGCAGGACGGGTGGAGAAGCGGAAGAAGACGCGGGTCGCGATTTTCACGATCACGCGGGATACGAATTATGGCAACCGCTTGCAGAATTACGCATTGCAGGAGGTTTTGAAGAGCTTTTCGGATGAAACGCACGAGGTAGAGGCGGAGACGGTCACGAACGAGCTTTGGCATTGGATGCCCTTTGATTACAGCAAGCCGTTGGAAGAATGCGTAACCGAACAAACGTACCAATCGCTTTTGCGTCAAATGCCGTTGTCAGAAATTTCACGGTATATCGGCAAGAATGTCCTTCGACATCAGGCGTTTGTACGATTCGACCAAGAGAATATCAACCAGAGCGATGTGCGGATTACGCGTCGGGATGTGCCTGGCGCAGGGAAAGCGCTGCGAGCCTCGTATGATTGGGGCGTTGTCGGCAGCGACCAGATTTGGAATGTCTATATCCAGGGGGTCAGCAGCTTCGATTTTGCAGCCTGCATGCCGCCGGAGCGCCGCGTGGCGTACGCCGGTTCGTTTGGGATGAAGAATGTCCCAGAACAAGTGAAGACGCAGTATCAGAACCTTTTGCGCGGGCTGGCGCAGATTTCTGTCCGCGAGGATGCCGGCGCCGCGATTGTCGCCGAATTGACCGGGCGGAAAGCGGAGGTCGTGCCAGACCCGACGATGCTTCTTCCCACAGAGATCTGGCAGCTTGTCATGGAAAAACCGAAGTCCTTGCAACTGCCGCCCGCGTATCTCTTGTCCTATCATCTGCAACATATCAATCGTTCTTATATAGAACGCGAGCGAGCGCTGGCAAAAGAGAAGGGCTTGGCATTTTTAGAGATTCCCGGGGAGGATGTTCCGTTTTACAATCTTGGCCCTGCGGAGTTCGTCTATCTCATTGCGCATGCGACGGCTGTGGTTACGGATTCGTTCCACGGGTCGTGCTTTTCCATTCTTTTCGGGAAGCCAGTACTCTGCATCGCGCGTTCCTCGGAAAATCCGGCGGATATGTCGTCCCGTTTCGATACGCTACTCTCGACTTATGGATTGGAGCAGCGGCGCGTGGCGCAAGCAGAGGAGATCACGGCGGAGCGGCTCTTTGCCAATGATATGGGGGACGTGCCGCGCAGGATTCGTGAACGGAGGAAGATCGGCACGGCGTTCCTCGAAAGCGCGCTCCCGGGCGTCGGCGGCAAGCTCCGGCTGAATTCGGTCGCGCTGGTGCGCCGCGACCGTTGCACGGGGTGCTCGGCGTGCGCGGCGGCGTGCCCACAGGCGGCCATCACGATGAAACATGAATCGAAGGGGGGGCGGATTCATATATCCGTCCGTGGATCGGGCGGCGTGCCGCGACTGCGGCCGTTGCCTCGCCATTTGTCCGGCCTGCCACCCGATGGATCCGCCGGCGGGCGTCGTCCGCGCGGAGGAAGACGGCGATTCTGCCGTCGCGGCCGTTCTTGCAGCGGCGAAAGACGATGCCGTCCGCAGGAAAAGTTCGTCGGGCGCGATGTTCCCCCTGCTGGCGCGGCAGGCGCTTGCGGCGGGCGGCGTCGTCATCGGCGCGGCGCTCGGCGGCCCTGAGGAAGGCTGGCGCGTCCGTCATGAGGCCGTCGAGGACGAGGCGGGACTTTCGCGCCTCCTGCGCAGCAAGTATGTCCAGAGCGACAAGGGAGATAGTTTCCGGCAGACAGCGGACTTCCTGCGTGCAGGGCGCGAGGTGCTGTTCTCCGGCACGGGCTGCGAAGTGCAGGGGCTTTTGCGCTACCTTTCGGCCATCCGGCAGGACACGGCGCATCTCGTGACCGTCGATATCATCTGCCACGGCACGCCGTCGCCGGCGCTCTGGCAGAAATACATGGAGCTCCGCTTGTCACTCGACGGACAGCGGGCGGGCGACGTCGTGGGCGTGAACTTCCGTGACAAAAGCGCAGGCTGGCATCGTAGCGTCTGCCTCTCGATCGACTATCGAAATGGCGCACGCCACGTGTCGCAAGGCGACCTCTTCATGCAGCTCTTTCTCAATAATCTCTGCCTGCGCGGCTCTTGCTACCACTGCCCGGCGCGCAGCCGGCTCGTGCGCGACGCGGATGCATCGCAGGAAGCCGCATGGCAGGCGTGGCGGCCGAGCGACCTCACAATCGGCGATTTCTGGGGAATCGATCAGACGAACCTCAAGCCTCTGGACGATGACAAGGGCCTCTCCCTCGTCTTCGCGCACACGCCGAAGGGGCGGCGCCTCCTGCAAGCGCTGAAATCCTCGGGCGCGGCCATGGTGCAGGAGATTGCGCTCCGGGAATCGTTCTTGCGCAGGACGAATCCGAACATCTTCACCGACGTCGCCCGTCCCGAGGAAAGGGATGCCGTCCTGCAGGCCGTTGGCAACGCATCGGGCGCGGAGCTCCTCGCGGCGCTGGAAAAAGCCGTGCCGCGGCTGTTTTCCTGATTTTATGCGGTCTTGCGCACGGTAGGCGAGCGCAATATTTCGATGAAAACAATTCAGGCGGCAGTTCCTCGTTTTGTGGGACTGCCGCCTTTTGATACAGAAAACGAAGAACGCCCCTGTTGCAGCAATTTGCAACAGGGGCGTTCTTCTTTTTGGCCTCACAGTAGCGCGAGGACTTTCGGCTGGAGCTCGGCGGGGATTTTCAGGAGTTCCATGGCTTTTTCCTTCGTGATGTCCAGAGATTCCATGAGCGAGCGTGCGGCCTCGGCTTTCCCCACGGCTTTCCCCTCGGCTCGGCCTTCGTCTCGGGCTTCTGCACGTTCGTCGCGCAGTCGCATTTCGAAAATCATGTAATCACGCTCCTCTTGTTCTTGTTGCTTGACAAAATGAATGCGTTCCATGTCGATTTCGTCGAGATAGCATCGCGCGCGCTTGGCGAGGCTTTTCATAGCGTCGGCAGATGCCGTTCCACCAGAAATTTTCTCGCGCATTTTACGAACTTGCATTTCGATGTCGTAGATACGTTCGCGGTCATCATGGATGTAAGCATCGAGGCGGATGCCCTTGCTG
>OMWS01000114.1 GCA_900314825.1 uncultured Veillonellaceae bacterium
CACGCGGTCGTTGCGCAGTTCGTAGTATTTGATGACGGCCAGCGCCTCGAACGTCTTGCCGAGGCCGACGCTGTCCGCGATGATGCAGCCGCCGTATTTTTCGATCTTGTCGATCGCGCCGAGCACGCCGTCCTTTTGGAAGGGGAAGAGCTTGTTCCAGATGCGCGTGTCGCGGAAACCTGTACGCGTCTTGACGATGTTCTCGTCCGTGAGGCCGGTGAGCTCGTCCTCGAAGACGTGGTAGAGCGTCGCGAGATAGATGAGCTCCGGCGACTGGTCGCGCGCGAGGACGTCGAGCGCCGCGAGCATCTGCGCTTTAACGTCCTGCACCTGCTGCGGGCTGTCCCAGAGCGAAGCGAAGAACTGGCGCGCGCCCTGCGTCGCCTGCGCGCCGTAGCTGCAGTTGTTGTAGTCCGGCATCGCGGACGGCACGAGGCCGAGCCGCGCCGCCGTGAAATCGACGGAGCCGCTGATGCTCTCGCTCGCGTCTTCGTCCGCCTGCTCGATGTTCAGGATGTGCGGCGCCGGCATCGGGAGCGCGCGCACGTCCGCTTTCTCCCGCAACCACGCCGCGCAGTCCCGCGCGATGGCCGCCTGATCGAGCCGCTGCCGGAGGCCGATCTCCTCCCGCGCGCCCACGAGCTGCTGCGCGGCCTTTTTCGCATCATCCGCGCCGACGCCAGAAAGTAGCAGGCGGAACGACGCGACCGCGTCCAATCGATCCTGCAACGCCGCATAGGCATAAATGGAAAATCCGGCGGCGATCAGAGAAATCCGGCTCCCCGCACGGATGCCCGCACGCAGCTCCTCCACCACGCGCCCGCTCTGCTTGTTGTCCAGCGTTTTCGATAGTCTTTCTTCCATGCGATTCATCATGTCCCCCTCGCTCTCTCATATTTTATTATAAAGAGCGGTACGATCAGCGGCAACCATTTTCGCGCCATTTGGCACAACGTTATGGTAACTACTTGTAAATAACTACTTTTTGATATATAATAGAAATATGAATATGGAATTTGAGTGGGACGATGAAAAAGAGGAACGCAACTACCGCAAACATCATCTTCATTTTGAGGACGCAAAATATGTTTTTGCAGATGAAAACCGGCTGGAGCGGCCTGATTGTTCTGCAGGAAACGACGGCACAGAGGAACGTTGGCAGACCATCGGCAGAATCGGCGATGTCGTTTTCGTTGCTTTCACCGAGCGCGGAGAAAAGATTCGTTTGATTTCTGCACGGCTGGCTACGGCGAAGGAGAGGAGGTATTACTATGGCAATGGTGACTTCACGGCTGAAGGTTGGGATCGCACCTTCTGAAGAAGTTTTGGCGCGTGTTAAGGAGGCCGCGAAATATCCGGTGACGTTTGATGAAGATTGTCCGGAACTCACAGATCAGGAGCTGCGCGAATTTCGCCCGGTCAACCCTGCATTGCACGCGAACCCCGCCTATTTCAAGCCGAAGAAAAAACAGATTACCCTGAAAATCGATGCTGATGTGCTTGCTGCATATCGTGAAACCGGCAAAGGTTACCAGACACGCATGAATGAGGCTTTGAGAAATTCGGCAATCGCAGCTGGATGGTTGCTGGGTTGATTGATATTTTTGTGCAACGAACCCCCGCCTTTGGCGGGGATTTTTTTGTCCCAATTTTCTTTCCAGCAGGGGCAAGCTTTCTCTCAATCATTCTTCGCAGATTTTCTTGATGACGGGGCGCATCCACGCCGTCGCGCGCTGGCTCTCGCGATACAAGCGCTGCTTTTCGTCGTGCGTGAGGTGGCTGCGCAGTTTCCCGATGACGTTATTCTACAACTTCAGGCACTACGCCAGTCAGCCGTTGCGCTTGATCCACGACCTGCTGGAACAGATCGCGGTTTTTATGCAGATATGCCATAGAGCAACCCCGTTTCGTACATATTACGAAAAATTTTGTCTGGGTACAAGGAGAGATACGGCTCTAAATCTTGGAAAGATAGACTGCTACGACGCATATATGCCAAGATTCGCTGAGACAGCTCCTGCCCTTTGACCTCCGACAACAATTCGGCCTCTTTCAAGAAATCCAAGAGTTGCAACGGCTTCGCATTGGTAGCGGTCACCATCGCGCGCGGCTTTCGCAAGAGGATGCGCGTACGGCCAAGCGTGGTCTTCTTGCATTCCGTCGTCGCCTTGTTGGTAACGACTTCGTAGACCATCGGCACCTGGGTCGTAACGCCGATCTGGTTGGCAAACGCCACGCCCGTCAAATAGCCGCAACAATCCTGACCTCCCCGCAAGTATTTGCACTCGATAACTTTTGTCAGGGAGGGAGCTGACCCCGATTTGAACAGGCTCGGCGCTGGCAGGTAATAGATGCCGGTATCGAAACGTTTCAGCTTGCCGCTGTCCGTGAGCCGCTTGATCTGCTGCCGGATATTGTTCATAGAAACGCCATCTATGCGGATTTCGGAAACGAGGATGGGCTCATTGAGGGCATAGTTCTGCTGCAGGTACTCGTAAAGCATCGTTGTACCTCCGTTGTAATAAAAAGGAAAATAATATTTTTTATTTTATTATATCCTTGTTTCTGCCATCATGCAAGCGCTCTTAGCTTTCACATTCTCATTTTCTTTGATTGGATGAACTATGGGATTGGAGGCAACCAGAAGTTTCGACATGAGGAGATGACGTTCATGGAATTTCACGTAAGCGACGAGCACGTCTATCTGGCGAACGAGCGCGGCGAGCTCTTGGCGAATGCTGATTTCCGCGAGATCGCGCCCGGCGTCTTCAACATCTACCACACGGTCGTCCTGTCGGAGCTGCGCGGGCAAGGGATCGCCTCGAAGCTCGTGGCGAAGACCGTGGAAGAGATTCACCGGCGCGGCGGCAAGGTCACGGCAACGTGTACATACGCCAAAGCATGGCTGGAGCGCCATCCGCAAGAGTAAGATTCGATCTTATGAAACTCCAGATACAACGACAAGACGACCGCGTGCATGAGCAGTGCACGCGGTCGTCTTGCTGTGTATTTTAGTAGGAGAGCTTTACGAGGTGCATCCTCGCACCCCTCAACGAAAGCCAAGTACAATATACCATACTTGAAAATGATTATCAATAGTATTTTTGATATTTTCTCGAAAAAATAGCAGCACCGCAGAAGTGCTCATCCTCCTGCGGTGCTGCATCCGAACAAATTTTCGTTGCTCTCCTATCCGTTCATCTTAGCACAAATCGGACGGATGTGTCCATAAGAAGCAGGCATCATTTGGAGATGTTGCACCCGCTTGTTGTTGTAGATTTTCGTCAACGCAGATGATCAGACGCAGGCGCGCGTCGATGGAAAGAGCGAGAGGATGGAATCTTTGGTGATTTTGTCGAGCGAGAAGTCGATGTCCCAAGGAACACCCTCGGGCTTTTCGAAACGCGCACCAGCCTTTTCGAGCATGGGACGGAGCTTCAGACAGGAACGGAAGGACGATTTGAGAGCAGCAGAGGCGATTGCGTGCATGTGACTGTAATGTGCGACGATGTCGCTGCCCATCTTCGCATGTGTGAACCAAAACGTCTTGCTCCCATCCGGCGCGCTCTCGAGGAAGCCGAGGAAATCCGACGTTTCGCTGATGGTATTTGGAATGTTGACCATGAGGTTCTGGCAGTGGATGAGGTAATCGTGACTCAGCTGGCCGGGATCGGCGTTCCCGAGGACGAATTTATACGGAACAGGAAATGGTTCGCCGTGGCGCTGCTGATAATGGTAGTTCCAGTCGGAATACGCCGTGTAATGATTCAGCTCGACAACGGCAAAATCATCGCGAATGTTTTCGTTGAGGTAAAACGCTTCCGTGGCACCGCCCTTGCTTTTTGGCGCGGATGTCATGTCGCCAGAAAAGAGAATATTTTTCTTTTCGCGAAGGGACTCCTCGAATTGTGTGTTCCAGCCCACTTGATGCTTGTGGGAATTGTAATGCAGATCGAGGTCAATTCTCCACGGATGAGGTCAACACGGTGTTGACCCCTTCCAGAAAGAAATCGTGTATAATGGCGTCAGAAGTAGAAGACGTCAACGACATGAATGGAGGAGAAGCATCATGGGAATTTCGTTCAAGCGACTTATCAAAAACATCATCAAGGAGAACCTCAAAGATCGGCGGCCACGTTTTCCGATGGACGAGCGCATGGAGTCACCGGTGGAGACCATATTGAAATGGAAGCGCATCATCGAGACATCCGAGGCGCCGGACAGTGGAAAGCATAGGGAAGGATGAAACCTATCGGCTTCCTGGAGCTTTTTCGGAAACGATGGAAGGGCTTCCAGCGGCTCGCAATCCTTTATCTCTTGCCGATGGTTAGCGGCGGCATCGTGTCGCTCATCGGCGCGAAATTTCTCATGATCGCCGTGTTCGCCATCCAGTTCGATATCGCGAAAATTTCCGGTATCCTGGTATGTCACGTGAATCATCTGATCAACTGACTGGCAAGAAAGCAGGAAACATAAAATTTTCGGGGGGGGGAACAGGATATGGACGTGATTGTATCGATCCTCGTTGTACTTGGAAGCAAACTGCTCACGTACGCAGCAATCGCCCTGTTCTCACTGTTCGCCCCTCTAATCTCGACCATCGTATCAGCATTGGAAGCTCTCGTTATTATACTCATTGTCGTTTATTCTTCGGATGAGGATGATGAGAAAAAAGGAGGGAAGCAGCCGCCTGCGTCGAAATAGAGTTTCCATCATCCATTCGCTCGCGTCATGGCTGTCTTTTCGCTTTCCGCACGTCGCGAGGATCGTGACGCGGACATGATCGCCAATTTCGGGAACGTAAAAACAGCGCCGAGTGCGACCACAGGAAGTCGTTCTTCTTCCTGTGGCGCTTTGAAGGATTTCCCGTCGAATCTGTGGAACAAAACAAGTATCGAACCACCAAGGAGGCGTCTTATGGCAATGATGAACGACAATGAAAAAGAATTGCTCCTGCAAGACCTCCGGAGGTATCTTGCAGCGAACTACACGCCAAAGAAATTCACGCGCGGCACGCCCTTCCTTGGCGCTGAGATCTCCGCTGGGACACTCGACGTTCGCTCGTTGCGAAGGGGCGGCCTCACGAGCGCGACGAAAAACGCGATACTGCAAGGCATCCGGCAGATGCTGCGGCCTGGCTTCCGTGCGCTGCTGTTTGAGCTTGCCAAGAAAAAAGGAGTTCCGAACGTCGAAATCTACCGGCGTTCGGGTCTCACGAAAGCACATTTTTCCAAAATCAAAAACGACGATGACTACCATCCGTCGAAGGAAACCGTCCTCGCGCTCGCCATCGGGCTGAAGCTCACGCTCGACGAGAC
>OMWS01000133.1 GCA_900314825.1 uncultured Veillonellaceae bacterium
CTGCGGCTTCGAGGCGCTTGCGCGCTGGGAATCGCCGACGCTCGGCCGCCTGTCGCCAGCGGACTTCATCCCGGCGCTCGAGGAAGCGCGCCTCATCCATCGCCTCGACGCCTACGTCGTCGAGCATGTCTGCGAGCACCAGAAAAAACTCTTGCAGGCCGGCCAGCCGATCGTACCGGTTTCTTTCAACCTCTCGCGCCTCGACTTCACGCTCATGGACTGCCCGACCGTCGTCGATGACATCGTGCACCGCTATGGGCTGTCGCGCAATTTCGTCCACGTCGAAGTCACGGAAAACGCGCTCGTCGACAATACGGGCATCATCCGCGAGGCCGTGCAGCGCTTCCGCGAGATCGGCTACGAGGTCTGGCTCGACGATTTCGGCAGCGGCTACTCGTCGCTAAATGTCCTCAAGGATTACAAGTTCGACGAGCTCAAGCTCGACATGGCGTTCTTGCGCACGTTCAACGAGGCGAGCGCGAAGATCATCCGCGCGAGCGTCTGCCTCGCGAAAGAGCTCGGCATGCACACGCTCGCCGAAGGCGTCGAGACGGCGGAACAGGTCGCGTTCCTGCGCTCCATCGGTTGCGAAAAGATGCAGGGCTGGTATTTCGGCAAGCCCATGCCGTACGAAGAATGCCGCCAGAAGTTCCTCGAAGAGAACATCGAAAGTGAGACGCCGTCCGAGGCATTCCTCGCGGCGGCCGCCGGCCTCGTCGACATCACCGTGCCGACGCCGACGGCCATCTGGCTCTCGACGCCAGGCCACGTCGACGTGCTGCAGATGAACGAGCCGTACGCGAAGACGCTCGCGCAGCTCGGCGTCCACGGCCTCGAGGAAGCGAGCCGCGGCCTGAACTCGATGACGAAAGCGCTGGAAGAGCGGTTCCACGCGTTCCTCCAGAAAGCGATCGACAGCCGCGCGACGGAGACGCTGACGTACGTCGACCAGGGTCTCTACATGCGCATGATCCTCCGGACGATCGCGAGCGTCGGCAAGACGTGCATCCATCGCGCGGAATTCTACAACATCACGGCGGACAAGACAGCGCGCGACAAGGAATCCGAAGCGCTCGACAAGGCGCTCCGCAGCATCCTGCTCGCCTACGAGGGCGTGTACTACATCCAGCCGGCGCTCGACCGCGGCGACACGATCGTCTCCATGACGAGCTCGGGCTGGTCGTCCGGCACGTTCCACGACCTCGACGCGACGGCGAAAGATTTCGCTGAGGACTTCATCCACCCCGGCGACCGCGAGCGCTACCTCGCATTCACGCAGACGGACAACATCTACGAGCTCGCGGCGCAGTCCGAGCGCTCCCTCGCCGTCTCCGTGTTCCGCGTGCTGCGCTCGGATGGCAGCTACATGTGGATGAAATTCACCTGCCTCGTCCTCGGCGAGCGGAGCGGCAAGCCGTACCTCCTGCTCGTGAGCCGCAACGCGTTCGCCGACCAGGATGATTTCCGCGAATTCCTTGAACTTATGATCAAGACGTCGGATTTCGACCAGCGCCTGTTCGAGCGCACGCAGAGCGACCGCACGGCGCCGATCTGGGCGGCATTCCTCCAGCACACCGACCTCAAGATTTTCTGGAAAGACCGGGACCGCCGCTTCCTCGGTGCGAGCCAGTCCTTCCTCGACTACTACGGCTTCACGTCCATCGACACCGTGCTCGGCAAGACGGACGAAGAAGTCGGCTGGCACATCGACGACCAGCCGTTCCAAAACGACGAGCTCGACGTCATCGAGCGCGGCCGCGTCATCCATGGTGCGCTCGGCCAGTGCATCATCGCCGGTATGCCGCACAAGATCCGCGCATCGAAGTTCCCCGTCTACGAAAACGGCAAGATCATCGGCCTCGTCGGCTATTTCGAAGATATGGATGACGAGCTGCAGCAGGAAATTTTGAAGCGCGACCTCAGCCTCGTCAACCCCGTCACGGGCCTCATGGGCTATCGCGGCATGCTCATGGCCGGCCTCGAATACGCGGACAATTTCCGCCTGAACGGCGAGGACTACTCCGCGCTGCTCATCGACGTCCCTGCGTTCGACCAGCTCCACCGCGTCATCGACGAAAATGCGCAGGAACGCCTCCTCAAGCGCATCGCGACGGTCTTGACGGACGCGCTGCCGCCGTCCGCCACGATCGCGCAGATCGGCGCGTGCAAATTCCTCACGTTCCAGAAGAATTTGACGGACGACAGCCTGCACGAGCGCATCGACCAGATCACAGCCGACCTCCAGAGCATCCACGAAGTCGACGGCTTCCCGTGCACGCTGTACACGCATTACGCGACAGCGCACGGCGCAGAG
>OMWS01000112.1 GCA_900314825.1 uncultured Veillonellaceae bacterium
TGCAACGACTGTTCATCACCTCAGGCTCTGTCTGCAATATGAATTTACATGTAGGAATGGCTTGAAATCAAGGATTTCAGGCTTGACAAAATAGGAAGGCGAATCATGGAACTCCCAGACGGTCCGAAATACCTTGACATTCAAGCCTGCCTTGCGCGTCATGAGCTTGTGACCGTTGAAGAAAAACAATGGTACGAGGATAAAGTGAAGCGTGACCTGCAAGAAATCGTGGATGTCATGAAAGCGGCGAAAGAAGAAGCTGCAACGAATGAGAAAGGATGACGCAGCATGGAAAAAGAAATCAAGTATCCTGGATGGGCAAGTAGCGAGGCCAAGCCGTACATTCGCAGGATGAACGCGGATGAAGTCGAATTGCTGGGGCGGTTCATTGATTCGGCTATTGTTCCGTACGATGAAGATTGGTACGACGACAGCAAGGATTATCACGACTTCAATATTACCATGTACAGCTATGCGTGCATGGCTGTCGCGGGTGCGAGCTTTGAAGATATCGCCAAATGGATGGCAGGTATTGCCGAACATGACGGACGGACAAACGGCCTCGACGTTTCCGGCATGAATTTCCAGCTTGTTGGTGAAGCGATTGCAGCATTCGCGCGTGGCTGGGTGGAGCATGACGGGGAAGTGCTTTGGAAATTGGGATACAGCATTGACTGACAGCAACTGAATACCACACAGGCGGCTTTTGCCAACGCGGGACATTCCGCAAGGCAAGAGCCGCCTTTGTCATGCTTCCATCTTGGCGCGCATCGAAGCCGTTGGCCGGTACAGCGCACGCGCAAGGCGCTGCACGGCGCGTTGGCCGTAGACATGGATACATGATTCAGAGTATCCGAACTTTTCCGCAACGAGGATCCATGACGCGCCTTGGACGTAATGTGAAAGCAAGATATCCTTGTCAAAGTCAGAGAGCGCCTTAAATGCGTTGTCGATACGCCACAGGAACAAACGAGCGTCACGGATATCAAGAGCGATATCAGCCATACGCGCCGTGATTCTTTCGTGGCGTATCGCTTGACGTTCCACGATGGAATCAGCCGAACGAGACCGGCAGCCGGTGGATGACAGACTGGGGGAGGAAACGCAGACGGCGTTTAGTTCTTCCTGCAGCTTCGACAACTCGCATTCCCACACAGGGATACGGCTTTTCACTTGTGGATACTCTCGCAGATCATGCCTGATACCTTGAAGCGTTTTGCTGTCCATGACGATTCCCTCCACGATGACGAAACCTGTTGATGTAGCTACAAAGATTATATCATATCAGACGGGAAAGGTGCATGATGATATGGACGGCAGAAACAGCGCTTTGTGTAGTACGCGGACAATGGACACGTTACGCGAAAGAGAGAGGATAAAATTCATTGAGAATCGTTTTACTGTTGACAATGTGGAAAGTAAACAGTAAAACAGTCAAAAAGTCAATCTAGTGTAGCACGCGGATAGGGTACATGATACGGATACAGTGAGAGGGTACGGGTGGCAGAGTGCAAGGTACTGGGAACGATGGTAAAACGTCCGCGCGTGCTTGCGGCCCGGCGTTCGGCTAGATATCACCTTTTTGAACCGCTTAGTAATAACCTTTCGTAATGATATGTATTACAGCTCAACCTTAGAGCCGCGAAAAAACGAGCACGAAAACCGTTCCTGAAACTATAAGCGGGAAGGCAAATTGTCACGGATTCTACACAATTCGACACAGGCATGCATGCGAGAGACGCGGCAGATGATCGGCGACTTGAATAAAAACGGGGAGGGGTACGTGAAAAAGTATTTGCCGTTCGTCGCCTGCAACGCGCCACTGTTTTCCCGCGCAAAAACGTTTAAAAAAAACTTTTTGGGATTGCGACGGCGCAACTCTTGAAAAAATCTCAATAGTTCAAATGATCGGCAGCGCACAAAGAGAGATATACCCCATGGGGGAATACCTGAAAAATTGCCTTTCCAGTACTGGAATAGTACTGTTATTTTGCGGCGTGCACGGACGGCGGACGCGAAACGGATAAAACGCATAAAAGTCCATCATGCGAGGTACAAAAACCGCCACTTTTCACGCAAAAGATTTTGTAGTAAAATGAAAGGAATTGCACGACCAAGGGAGGTTTTTTTGTGCTCGATCGCTTGAAATTTCACATGGATGAGCAGTCTTTGACCGCTGTCGTCGCGGTGAAGAACCGTCAGGTGCATTTCGCCTGCTATCATGGAGACGCGCCAGAAACGATTCCTTGGCGCGTCCTCGAGAACGGACGGCGGTTTTTGCGGCATCTCGAGCGCGTGCACATCACGGCGTGGAAGAAACGGTATGCGGCCGAGACGGACGAAGAGCGTGTGTCGCCGTGGGAGCTTTCGTTCATCGTCGACGGCGTGAAGCGGCGCATCACGGGCGACTGCTATCCAGAGAACTGGCCGTCGTTCGTCGATGTCATGAACGAGCTGCCGGGCGTCGCCATCCCGAAAATCCATCAGGTCGAGACGTTGTCCATGGTGTACGAGGGCGCGCTCGCGCCTGTCGTGGGCAATCCCTACGCGCCGCGCCAGGCGGGCGGCAAGCTCGTGGAAAAGCTCGCCATTCATCGCGGCAAGCACATCCTGATCCTCACGCGCCACAAGCAGGGCTTCGGCGCCGAGCGCCATGCCTTCGACTCCATCCGCAACATCCCGATCCTCCTGAAGCGCGTCGACCCGAGCCTCACGGAGCTGACGGAGCTTGCGAAAAAGCAAGCGGCGTTTGGCAAGCGGATGCGCGTGGAAGAGGAACACGATACGATCCGCGAGCGCATCGCCATCAAATTTGTGCGGCGCACGGGCGAGGAGAGCAGTCTTTCCTTTGGCCCGCGTGCGACATGGCCGGCATGCCTCTATGCTTTGCTCGCAGAAATTTCCATTTTGACGTACGACGTCAAGAGCGTGCTGCTGCAAGGGACGAACTGCGAAGCCGCAGCGGCCATTGCAGCAGGGAAAACAGCAGAACCATCGGAAGCTGCAGCGGGGAAGGAGCGCGCGGAATGAAGTTTATTTCTTGGAATGTCAACGGCCTGCGCGCCTGCCTGAAGAAAGGCTTCATGGAATCGTTCCGCACGCTCGATGCGGATATCTTTGCCTTGCAGGAAACGAAGATGCAGGAAGGCCAGGCCATCCTCGAGCTACCGGGCTATCAGCAGTATTGGAACAGCGCGGAGAAAAAAGGATATTCGGGTACGGCTGTCTTTACGCGTCGCGAGCCGGAGAATGTGACGTACGGCATCGGAATCGACGAGCACGATCACGAGGGACGCGTCATCACGCTCGCGTTTCCAAACTTTTATTTTGTCACGTGCTATACGCCGAACAGCCAGCGCGGCCTCGAGCGCCTCGCGTACCGCATGACGTGGGAAGACGCGTTCCGTGCGTATCTCCAAAAACTTGACGCCGAACGTCCCGTCATTCTCTGCGGCGACCTCAATGTCGCGCATACGGAAATTGATCTCAAAAATCCGAAGACGAATCATCATAACGCTGGCTTCACGGACGAGGAACGTGGCAAGTTCGACGAGCTCTTGGCTGCGGGCTTCGTCGATACGTTCCGCGAGCTGCACCCGGACGCCACGGGCG
The DNA here is from genome assembly GCA_900314825.1 of uncultured Veillonellaceae bacterium. Lineage (GTDB taxonomy): Bacteria > Bacillota > Negativicutes > Selenomonadales > Selenomonadaceae > Selenomonas_C. Next base: position 3,613 of record OMWS01000112.1, read on the forward strand.
CCTATACGTGGTGGTCGTACTTGCGCAAGGCGCGCCTGACGAATGCGGGATGGCGCATTGATTATTTCCTTGCGTCTAAGCGACTCAAAGAACAGATTTCTGCTGCGACCATCCACAGCGACATTTACGACAGCGATCATTGCCCCGTGGGATTGGAGCTCCGTCGATGAAAAATCCGCTTCATTATCAACTTTCGAATTATGACTGCGGCCCGACGACGATGCTGAACGCCGTGAGCTTTCTCTTCGACCGCGAAGCCATCCCGCCCGAAATCATCCGCAACGTCATGCTCTACAGCCTCGATTGCTACAGCTCCGAGGGCGCGCCCGGCAAGGCGGGCACGTCACGCATGGCGATGATGTTTCTCGCGAATTGGCTCGACGGCTTCGGTCATGCGACGGACTTGCCGCTTTCCGCCACGTATCTCTCAGGACGCGCTGTCCACCTCGCGCAAGAAGGCGGCATCCAGGACGCGCTTAGGCGCGGCGGCGTTGCCGTCGTGCGCCTGTTTTACGATGTCGAGCACTACACGCTCCTCACGGGCCTCGCGCCGGACGGGCGCGGCGTGCTGATGTTCGATCCTTGGTACGTCCCGCCGGACAGCAAGGAATTCTGCGGCATGGGCATCGAGATCGTGACGGATCATCCGTTCACGTACAACCGCATCGTGCCATTTTGCTGCTTCGAATGCGACAAGAGCCGCGCCTACGCGCTCGGCCCCGTGGAAAAGCGCGAGGCTGTGCTGCTCTTCAACCGCAAGACGGAGAAGACGGCAGGCGAGGGCATCGAATATTTTATTTGATGACGTTATCATCAATGGAGCAGCAGGGAAGAGCCGATTTTTTCTTGTTTGGAGGACGGAACAATTCCGTTCTCCTTTTCTTTTTCTCAATTTTTGTCCGCGCTGAAGAGATTGATACGCGAGGAAGCGTGTATTTAACAAATCGCATAAATTTCCGTGTTGACATTGTTTTTTGCCAATGCTATTATGTGGAAGTGCCTGAGATGAGACACGGCTTCAAGGGATTCAGGAGGGAAGGAAATGCCACTGGAAACATTGAAGAGTGCGGATCGGGTCATCGGCCTGAAGCAAGTCCGGAAGGCCGTCGTGAGTGGACGCGCGACGCGCGTGTTCCTCGCTGACGATGCTGACGCGCGTGTGACGGAACCGATTGCAAGCCTTTGCGAAGCACAGGGCATCGCAGTCGAGCGTGTCGCGACGATGAAGGAGCTTGGCAAGGCTGCGAGCATCGCGGTCGGCGCCGCTGCCGCCGCGCTCATCACATCCCATTGTTAGAAACCTCGCGAAATCGCGGGATTTCAATAAATCATAAATTCTAAAATGAAGGAAGGAGGTGCATGTATGCCTACTATCAACCAGTTAGTCCGTAAAAGCAGAAAGAGCATGCAGGAGAAATCCACAGCACCA
>OMWS01000111.1 GCA_900314825.1 uncultured Veillonellaceae bacterium
GACTCTGTCCTTCTCAGCCCGCGTCGCACAAGGGCTCCAGACAGCGCTTTGTACAATGTCTTGAATTGTGTCAGAAAATCAGCAGGATTTTTCGTGGACGCTGTTTTGGAAATGCCATGAAAAAGGCTCGCAACCCGCATCAACGCTGGGCTCATCGTGTCCACAGAATTTTTGTATTTTCTCCCCCGTTTTCGAGGTCAAAAGAGATGGTACAATGTTAGTATAGCATGAGGGCTCAGCTTCGTCAATTGATTTGTTCGCAGTTCGTTGGATTTTTGCCGCGACAAATTGTTTCCTTTTCGATATATTTTCAGCAGCAATGGACTTAGAACACGTCTGCTCCGCAAGCGTCGTAGTTGCGCAGCCAAGCTCGGAAGGAATGACGGTCGACACCAGCTGCCTTTGCCAAAGACGTGACGCTTCCTTCTCCACGCTTGTACTTCTTGATGAGCGAAATCTTCTCTTCTGCGGATCGTTTCCTCTTGTACATGAAATGCTCCCTGTCAGGCAAAACAGATTTATTTTTTCATCTGTCTACCGAACAGGGAGCATATCAAAATACCGTGGTCGTTTTTTGGGCGTCCGATTTATTTGAGCGCGCTCGTATCAAGCGACGTGAACCCTTCCAAGAGTTCCTTGACCTTCGCAGCGATCTCGGCGACGCCGCCTTTTTTGCTGCTCTCGACATTCAGCGGCATCTGCGGGTCGTGGAGCGAGAGGCGCAGGAGCGCCCAGCCGTGCGGGAAGACGAGGCGCACGCCTTCGTAGTTCGGCTGCGCGCGCTTGATGCCCTGGACATCGGCGCGCTGCTCGAACGTCTTCAAGACGCCTTCGCCGTACGCTTTGAAATCGTCCTCGCCCTTGATTGCCATGCGGAATTCTTTGCTCTCGAGCGGCTCGCCGAGCTTCTTGATGAGGCTCGACAGCTTCTTGCCCTGCTGCTTTGCCTTCGCGGCGGCGATGAGCAGACGCACGGCGAGGTACGCGCCATCGTCGAGATAATAATTTTCCGACAGCGCGCCGTGGCCGCTCGTCTCGATGGCCATCGGCGAGACCGTGCCCGCTTTGTTCAGCCGGATGCACTCGTCGATGACATTTTTGTAGCCGCGCATATAGCGGTGATGCTTGAGGCCAAGGTCTTTCGTCAAAAACTCCGTGAGCTCGTCGCTCGTGACGGAGTCCGTGACGATCGTGCTCTGCGGGTACTCCGGCGCGAGAATCGCGGCCATCATGCCGATGAGCGCATTGCGGCTGACCTCGCGGCCGTTGCCGAGCACGGCGCTCATGCGGTCGACGTCGGTGTCGAAGATGAAGCCGAGGTCGGCATGGGAGTCCACGACGGCTTTTTTGATCGCCGCCATGGCCTGCTTGTTCTCCGGGTTCGGGATATGGTTCGGGAAATGGCCGTCCGGCTCGAGGAAAACGCTGCCGGACGTGTCCGCGCCGAGGCGGCCGAGGATCTGCGTCGCGAAGAAGCCGCCTGCGCCGTTGCCGGCATCGACGACGACGTGCATGCCCTTGAGTGGCGTGTTCTCCTCGCCGAGCGCCTTGCGGATCTTCTTGCGCAGGTGATGGCAGTAGCGGTCCATGAGATCGTATTTCTGCACGCGCGTCGTATCGCCCGTGACCTCCGGCGTGCGGCAGGCATTCCGCAGGATCGTCAGGACGTCCTCATGCTCGACGCCGCCCGCTTCCGTGAAAAATTTCAGGCCGTTGCGGTTGTACGGCAGATGGCTCGCCGTGATCATGATCGAGCCGTCCATCTGCGTCTCCTTCAAGACGATGGACATGAACATCGCCGGCGTCGACGCGAGGCCGCAATCGACCGTCACGCAGCCCGCCGCCGTGAGCGCCTGCAGTACGGCGCCTTTGAGTGCATGCGCCGAGATGCGCGTGTCATGGCCGACGGCGATGCGCAAGTCTTTCTTCGCCTTCCCCGTGCGCTCGGCGAGGAACTCGACAAAGCCCGACGCAATGCGGTTCGCCGCCTCCGTCGTGAGATTCACCGGCTCGCCATCGACGCCATCGACCGCCACGCCGCGCACGTCGCTGCCATTCGCGAGCTTCATCATCTGTTTTTCCGAAGTAATCATATAAATACGCCCCCTGTGATCGAATTTCTGAAAGACATATTCGATAACCAGGGGGCGTTTTCCTGCTAGTCTCGCGAAGTTTTGACCAGGCCCGTTGGCCATCCGCACACTACGCCTCCCCCTCTGGGGGAGGTGGCCCCGAAGGGGTCGGAGAGGGTTACGACGTAGTTTGATTCTCTATCCTTTTGTTCGAATCGCGAATCTTAGTACGATCTGACCCTCTCCGCCTCGCATTCGCTCGGCACCTCCCCCAAAGGGGAGGCGCATGTTGATTAACTTTTCTGTGCATCCATCCCTTCATTCATGCTTCCCGACCGAAAACCTCTTAAGTCGAGCGCGACGTAGCGAAAGCCGAGCGCACGGAGTGCCTGCTCCGTCGCTTCGCGCAGTCCATCCGTTTGTAAAAATCGCTCGATATCCTTTGGCGGCAATTCGATGCGCGCGAGCGTCGCGTCGTCATGGACGCGGACGCGGAGCTGGCGGAAGCCCTTTGCCATGAGGAATTCTTCGGCGCGGTTCACGCGGTCCAGCGCCTCCTTCGTCAAGGTTTCGCCATAGGCAAAGCGCGAGGCGAGACAGGCGAACGACGGCTTGCCCCACGTCGCGAGGCCGCGTTCCTTTGACAACGCACGGATGTCGGCTTTCGTGAGGCCAGCCGCGTGGAGCGGGCTCACGATGCCAAGCTCCTTGAGCGCACGGCGGCCGGGGCGGTAGTCGCCGTCGTCGTCGAGATTCGAGCCATCGACGACAGCGGCGAGATGGTGTTTTTTTGCAAGTTCCACCATATGCGAAAACAGCGCATGCTTGCAAAGATAGCAGCGATCCGTCGGATTCGCCGGCACGCCCGGGATCGCGAGCGTGTCAAACGGCACGATGACGTGTTCGATGTGTTTCAATCGGCAGAACGCCGCCGCCTCGTCCACATCGCGCTGCGGCACGAACGGCGACGCCGCCGTGAACGCGACGGCCTGCGCGCCGAGCACTTCATGCGCGACGTCAAGGAGAAACGTCGAATCCACGCCGGAAGAAAAGGCGACGGCGACGGAACCGAGCTGCTGCAAGGTTTCTTTGAGTTTCTGATATTTATTAGAGAGATTCGCATTCATTTTGCAAGTTCCTTTACACCGTCATACAACTTAAGCCTCCCCCTCTGGGGACAATGTCATGAAGATAAGAGGTTAGGGAAGACACGATCCCAAAGCCTCCCACCCTGGGGGAGGTGCCGAGCGAATGCGAGGCGGAGAGGGTCAGATGGCTGTAACTGCGATCGAACCCTCTCCGACCCCTTCGGGGCCACCTCCCCCAAAGGGGGAGGCTTAAGTAGCGCTCCAATACTCTTTTAGCACATTCATCACAAACCGCTGACACGCCGGCCCAGTTCCCAAATCCCATGGGTCCTGATTTTTCAAAATGCTATTCGAGATGATGCGGACGGCGAGGAACGGCACGCCGAAGGACTTTGCGATTTGCGCAACGGCGTCGCCTTCCATTTCCTCGCAGAGCGAGCCGTAGAACTGGCGCAAGAAGTTCACGCGGTCGACGGCGCAATTCCAGCTGTCGCACGTGCCGATCGTGCCCTCCACGATTTTTCCGCGTTCATACGTTGGAATCGCTCGGCGTGCGGCCGCGAGGAGCTTCTCATCCGCCGCGTGATAGACCTCTTGCGTGAATGCGTTTTTCTCTGCATCCCAGGCGAAGACGCCGAGCTGCTTCAGATCGTCGTACGGCGCGCCCGCGCCTGCCGGGCGGTAATGCGACTGCCACGCCGATTCATTGACCGTCTGCACGCCAAGCACGATGTCGTAAACATGGAGGCTCGCATCGTGCGCGCCGGCCGTGCCCTGGCTGAGGATGGCCGACGGCTGATAGCGCTCGATGGCGAGCGCCGCGAGTGCCGCCGCATTCGCCATGCCCCACTGCGTTTCTTGGATGACCACGGGGTGGCCAAAAAGCTCGCCGCGCACGCAGCGCCACGGGCCGAAGGGTTCTTCTTTTGCATTCGCAAGTGCGCCGATGAGCTCTGCGGTCTCCACGGACATCGCGCCTTGGATGAGGATGGGAGAGTCTTTCATGGGGATCGCCTCCGTTTTTCCTCCATTGTACGGAAATTTTTCTTTCTTTTCAACACGCTTTCGTTCCATTACAATAGAAGGAAAGGAGGCACGCCCATGAACATCACCGTCGCCGGCATCCCGGTCGAGCTCGTGCGCAAGCGTATGAAAAATATGTACCTGCGCGTGAAAAACGACGGCCGCGTCACGCTCTCCGCGCCCTACAGGATGCCGCGCAAGGACATCGACGCCTTCCTCGCTGCGCATGCCGATTGGCTGCAGCGCACGTATGCCGAAGTGCAGCGCCGCCCGCAGGAGACGCCTGCGCACACCGCGACAGGCGAGACGATTTATCTCTGGGGTGCGCCGTACGTGCTCGTCGTCCGCGAAGTGCCGGGCGCCGCGCCGCACGCAACAAAAAGCGGCGCGCGCCTCATGCTCACCGTCCGTCCGGGGACGGATGCCGAAACGCGTGCCGCCATCTTGAAAGAACTCTTGCGCGCCGAGCTCTCGCGCGCCATCGCCGCGCGCCTGCCCGTCCTCGAGCAGCGCACCGGCCTCCACGCCAGCGAGTGGCGCACGAAGGACATGAAGACGCGCTGGGGCACGTGCAACGTGCGCGCGCGGCGCATCTGGGTGAATCTCCGCCTCGTGCACCATCCAAAAATTTGTCTCGACTATCTGCTCCTGCACGAGCTCCTGCACCTCATCGAGACGCATCACAACGCCCACTTCTATGCGCTCATGACACGGTATATGCCCGACTGGAAAGCGGTGCGGGCGCTCTTAAACAGATAAAAATGGGGCTGTTGCAGTTACTAGACCGATTCCACATACATCCGTTGCCGAACGTGGCGACCACAGAAGCCTCTCCCCCTGGGAGAGGGGGACCGCGAAGCGGTGGAGAGGGTACTAGGGTGCGATAGCCAAACAAAAAGAGGATCGCACCCTCGTACCCTCTCAGTCGCGCTACGCGCGCCAGCTCTCCCAGAGGGAGAGCCTGCTGTGAGCGTTACGGTTGGCAGTCTTATGAAACCGTTCCAGTAAATGCAACAATCCCTTTTTCATGTTCGTTTTTTACTCCGCAAACAATTCCGTCGAGAGATAGCGGTCGCCCGTGTCCGGCAGGAGCGCGACGATGTTTTTGCCCTGGTACTCGGGGCGGCGTGCGAGCTGGACGGCGGCAGCGAGGGCTGCGCCCGACGAGATGCCGATCAGGATGCCTTCGGCGTGGGAGAACTGGCGGCCGTATTTGAATGCGTCGTCATTCGCGATGGCGAGGACTTCGTCATAGATTTTCGTGTCGAGCGTCTCCGGCACGAAGCCTGCGCCAATGCCCTGGATCTTGTGCGGGCCCGCCTGGCCTTTCGAGAGCACGGGGCTCGTCGCCGGCTCGACCGCGACGATGTGAACATTCGGATTCTGCTTCTTCAGGTAGCGCGCGACGCCCGTCAGCGTGCCGCCCGTACCAACGCCCGCGATGAAGGCATCGACCTTGCCGTCCGTATCCTTCCAGATTTCGGGGCCCGTCGTCGCCTCGTGCGCGGCCGGATTCGCCTGGTTCGTGAACTGCGACGGGATGAAGGAATTCGGCGTCTCCTTTGCGAGTTCTTCCGCTTTCGCGATCGCGCCCTTCATGCCCTTGCTGCCGTCCGTTAGCACGATCTTCGCGCCGTAGGCCTTCAAGAGGTTGCGGCGCTCGACGCTCATCGTCTCCGGCATCGTGAGGATTGCCTTGTAGCCTCTGGCCGCCGCGACGCTCGCGAGGCCGATGCCCGTGTTGCCCGACGTCGGCTCGATGATGACGCTGCCCGGCTTCAGCTTGCCCTCTTTTTCCGCCTGCTCGATCATCGCCTTCGCGATGCGGTCTTTGACCGAGCCTGCGGGATTGAAATACTCAAGCTTCACGAGCACGTTCGCAGGCAAGTCGTTCGCCTGGATGAAATTGTTCGCCTGCAGCAGCGGCGTGCCGCCGATGAGTTCCGTGACGCTCTGATAAATCTTTGCCATGAGAAATGCCTCCTGTTCGCTGGAAAACTTGCGCGAGCTGCAACACGTTTGCGGCTTCGCCTCAATTGCATACATGATTAATATGTTTAAATCATAACGCGCTGCCGTGCGCTTGTCAAGTCTTGCCACACAAAAATTTTCAAGCATATAAATTTGGTAGGTAATTGACAACGCGCCCATCGTTCGGTATCATTATCTATAAATCTTACTGGAAAAGGTGGCCATTCGCTTGCCTGCGATGGCGCCACACTCGTCGCACGAAAGGGAGGCCCTTCCTTATATGAAAATTTCCGCCAAAGGCCGCTACGGCCTCGCCGCCATGACATATCTCGCACGCAGCTACGCAGCCGGCGCGCCCGTCACGATCCTCTCGATCTCGGAAAAGCTCGGCATCTCGAAAATTTATCTCGAGCAAGTCTTCTCACTCCTCAAGCGCGCGCGCCTCGTGAACTCGATCAAAGGCTCGCAGGGCGGCTACCAGCTCGCCCGCGCACCGCGCGCGATCACGGCCTATGACGTCCTCGCGGCCATCGAGCTCGCGCTCATGGAAGAGGCCGCGCCCGCCGCCCCGGACAAAATGCCGGAGCTCGACCGCGCCCTCACGGCCCGCGTCTGGCAGCCGCTTGACGAAGCCATCCACAAAAGCCTCGCGAGCGTCTCGCTCGACGACATCCTGACCGCGATCGAAGCGGAAAAAGATGCGTCGAGCCTGATGTACTTCATCTAATGTATTAAGCCTCTCCCTCAGGGAAAAGCAGACTCTTAGCGCTTTAGCGCTTAGAGGTCGCTTTATCCTTTAGGCAGAGGACAGGCGCGGAGCGAAGCGCAGCGCCAGGAGAGGGTCGTCGCTTGCACGGCCTCTGAATTCGTAGACCGGTTGACGTCGCCGGTGCGCGCAGGCACTCGTAACTTTTTATACGCGCACCCGCGAGGTGTTACGCCCTACGAACTCACCAGACGTGCAGGGGACCCTTAGCCGCAAGCGGCATAAGCGATCACATCGGCGCTAAAGCGCCGTGTGTCTGCTTATCCACCGCTTCGCGGTCCCCCTTCCCCTGAGGCAATGTCATTAAGTTAAGAGACAGCCCTCCTCCTTGGAGGAGGGACAGGGCCGGCAGGCCCAGGGAGGATAAGCAGGCTCTTAGCGCTTTAGCGCTT
>OMWS01000110.1 GCA_900314825.1 uncultured Veillonellaceae bacterium
GATGGTTCCACCTGTTCCCATACCGAACACAGTAGTTAAGCATCCAGAGGCCGAAAGTACTTGCCTGGTGACGGGCTGGGAGGATAGGAAGTTGCCGGTCGGAGATCGCAGGGCTTGTCCTTGCGATCCATGTTACCCCGATAGCTCAGTCGGTAGAGCACCTGACTGTTAATCAGGTTGTCGCAGGTTCGAGCCCCGCTCGGGGTGCCAGATTTTTCTTGAGGCTTCGGCCTCGTTTACCCCTGGGGTGATTGGGGTATAGCCAAGTCGGTTAAGGCACGGGACTTTGACTCCCGCATTCGTTGGTTCGAGTCCAACTACCCCAGCCAATATGGTTCACTAGCTCAGCTGGCAGAGCACCTGACTTTTAATCAGGGTGTCCCGGGTTCGAATCCCGGGTGAGCCACCATTTTTCTCTTGACTCACTAGCTCAACTGGCAGAGCAACTGACTCTTAATCAGTAGGTTCGGGGTTCGATTCCCCGGTGGGTCACCATTTTTTTATGGCCCGGTAGTTTAGTTGGTTAGAATGCCGCCCTGTCACGGCGGAGGTCATGGGTTCAAGTCCCATTCGGGTCGCCACTTTGATCTTCCGTAGCAAGCCGCGAAAATAAGGAACGTAAAATTTGCTTCGCAAATTTTGCGTAAGCGATTCGCACAAATTTGTGCGTCACTTCGCTCCTTCAAAAGCGGCTCGCTGCTTTTGCCTCGGTAGCTCAGTCGGTAGAGCAGGGGACTGAAAATCCCCGTGTCAGTGGTTCGATTCCGCTCTGAGGCACCATTTCATGCTGACATAGCTCAATTGGCAGAGCAGCTGACTTGTAATCAGCAGGTTGTAGGTTCGATTCCTATTGTCAGCTCCATTTTTTCGGAGCTTTGCGGGTGTAGCTCAATGGTAGAGCCCCAGCCTTCCAAGCTGGTCACGTGGGTTCGATTCCCATCACCCGCTCCAAAACGCAATGCCGGGGTGGCGGAACTGGCAGACGCAACGGACTTAAAATCCGTCGGTAGGAGACTACCGTACCGGTTCGATTCCGGTCCTCGGCACCACCTTGCATGATACACCTTTTTGTGGTATAATCCTCTTATTCGCGGTCGTGGCGAAATTGGCAGACGCGCTAGCTTCAGGCGCTAGTGATAGCAATATCATGGAGGTTCAAGTCCTCTCGACCGCACCAATTTTGATCATCTCTTACAACTTGATATACCGCGGTCGTGGCGGAATTGGCAGACGCGCTACTTTGAGGGGGTAGTGAGCGAAAGCTCATATGGGTTCAAGTCCCATCGACCGCACCATACTCTCGCGGTTGTGGCGGAATTGGCAGACGCGCTACTTTGAGGGGGTAGTGAACGAAAGTTCATATGGGTTCAAGTCCCATCAACCGCACCATTTGAAAACAGAGCTCAGGATTTCGATCCTGAGCTTTTTTGTGTCCGCGGTACGCATTTGGAAACAAAACTTTTTTCCCGCAACACTTAAGTTTTTAGGGCATTCATTCGATATAGCGGGTGAAAGGAAATATGTGGAAAGGGGAGAAATCTATGAGCACGATTGATGAAATCCGCGAGCAGTCGAAGACGGTGTGGGCGGTGTCGCCGATGACGGCGACGCGGAAAGAGGCGGATACGGAAGACGAGTTTTCCGCGCTCTTGGAGCAGATGAAGACGGGCGCCCCGGCAGGATCGGGCGGTCGTGACCATAGCGATACGCAGACGCGTACGGTCACGGAGGTCTTGTCGGACGGCTCCGTCCTCATCACGGTCTGGGAAGGGAACAAGATCGTGTCGCAGACGAAGACGCACGCGGAGAACCCGCAGGCGGATCCGTCGATCCTCTCGACGCGCACGGACGTGGGCGGCACGCAGGGACAAAATGATTTGACGCAGCAGTTCGCCGCGAGCGCGACGGGCGGTTTGAGCGCGGCTGCACTGGCACTGAATGCGTTGGCGCAGGGTTAAAAAGTATTTCTTGCAAAAGAGATGGAAACGTGGTAGCGTATTCGTAGATTCAGATTGGGACATTTGCGAATCTATGAGATCCTCCGTGGGAAGTGATGAACCCTCGGAGGATTTTCTATGTGTGGAAAAATGTTTTTGTCAAACGGATTTCACAAGAAGGATTCTCGCTGGCGCGTGTCGAAGATATCTTCTTGAACAATCATCAACGAACAACATCCCGGAGCGTTTGTAGGGGACGCGGGATGTTTGGGATTTTTTTGGGAGGGAAACATATGCGCAGCAGTATCAAGATGGCGTTTTTGGGGAGCGTCACGGTGCTGGCGGTCGTGCTTTTGGGGCTTTTGACAGTCGTCAGCGTCACGACACGCTCGTCGCAGATGGAAGAGGATGTCGCGGAGCGTCTCGAGGCGCAGGGCGTCGGCATCGCGGAGCGTTTTTCGCGCGAGCTCACGCATGTCGCGGGCAAGACGGACGGCCTCGCGACGAGCCTCACGGCCATGAATGGCACGTATGACATCAATCAGGCGTTTGCGCTGACGCAGGCGCTCGTCGCGTCCGATGATATGATTTACGGCAGTGGCATTTGGTTCGCGCCTGGGGAGTATCCGGGCGGCGAGAAATGGTTCGGGCCGTATTTTTCCAAAGGGGATAATGGCCAGATCTCCATGACGATGGAGTACAGCAACGAGGCGTACGACTACACGCAGTTCGGCTGGTACAAGGCCGCGATCCAGGGGCCGAAGGAAGTCTTCTGGGATGAGCCAGCGTACGATCCGGTCAGCGATACGACGATGATGTCGAGCTCCGCGCCGATCCGCGTGGGGAGCCGCGTCGTCGGCGTCGTGACGGTCGATATCGGCATGAAGGATCTCGAGGATTATATCAAAAATATCCAGGTCGGAAGCCATGGCTATGCGTTCCTCGTGACGCAGTCCGGCCTCTATGCGGCGTCGCCCAACAGCGATGCCAATATGAAGCAGAAGATCACGGAAAATACGAACAAGGAGCAAGCCGCGCTCGGCGCGAAAATCATGGAGCTCACGGGGCCGGAGCATTTCGTGACGGACGCGTTCGGTGACGAGGCGTATGTCGTCGCGCTGCCGATCGAGGGGACGGGCTTGCACCTCGTGCTCGTCGCGCCGACGGCGGACTACAGCGGGCCGATCCATCAGGCCATCGTCATGAACGTCGTCGCGGCGCTGCTCGTCGTCCTGCTCCTGACGGGCGCGATCTACGCGATCTTCCGCCGCCGCATCGACGCGCCTGTGCAGCACCTCCTCGCGAGCGCCGAGGCCATCGCGGGCGGCGATCTCACGCAGGAGGTCGTCTCGGAAAATGATGACGAGCTCGGCCGCCTCGCTGCCGCCATCGAGAAGATGGCCGAGGCCATCCGCGAAGTCATGCAGAAGATCAGCAGCATGAGCGAGACGCTGTCCGCCGCGAGCGAAGAACTCTCGAGCACGGCGCAGCAGTCGCTCGACAACATGACGCAGGTTGCAGCCTCCGTCCACGAGATGGCGGACGGCGTACAGGAGCAGAAAGGCCACATCGGCAACGCGGCCGGCGCTGTCACGAACATCACGACGCGCATCGACGGCGTGAACCGCCTCGTCGACGAGACGCTCTCCGAAAACAAGGCGTCCATCGATGCCATGAACAGCAACCGTGCCTCGATGAACGAAGCGCTCACGCAGATGGGCGCCATCCGCGACCGCCTCGGCGAAGCGCGCGGCGCCATCGTCGAGCTCGGCCATCACTCGGAGGACATCCAGCAGATCGTCGGCACGATCACGGACATCTCCGAACAGACGAACCTCCTCGCGCTCAATGCTGCCATCGAAGCGGCGCGCGCGGGCGAGCACGGCCGCGGCTTCGCCGTCGTCGCCGACGAAGTCCGCAAGCTCGCCGAGCAGTCGCGCGAAGCGGCCGAGCGCGTCGCCGCCCTCATCGGCAAGTCGACCGCCTTCACGACGACGGCCGTCGAGCAGATGGAGAGCAGCACGGAGGCCGTCGCACAGGGTACGCAGGCCTTCCAGCAGACGAGCGAGCTCTTCACGCAGCTCGCGGCGCACATCGACAAGATGTCGTCCGACATCAAGGACGTTGCCACGAGCGTCGACAGCATCGCGAAAGAAAACGACGGCGTCCTCGCCGGCACGGAAAAACTCCGCGCCATCGGCGACGCCACCGCGACGGAAGCCGACAGCATCTCCTCGTCCGTCGCCGACCAGCAGAACGCACAGAAAGACATCGCCTCCGCGAGCAACTCCCTCGCCGAAATGGCGCAGGAACTCCAGGCGCTCATCGGACATTTCCGGATCTGAAACAAACCATGAGGGGCTGTTGCAAGTTTGGACAAGCTTGCAACAGCCCCTCTTTTATGCAAACTCCACGGTCGGAATGTCGTCCAGCTCTCTCCCCAATGCAGCTTCTACGTTCCGCACATCGATATCATCCTGCAAATTCAAAAAATAGCGTGCGGATACGCCGAAATATTTGCCGAGCCGCACGGACGTGTCTGCTGTGACTTTTCTGCGGCCGTGCAAGATATCTTGGATGCGCGAGACGGGGACATGGATGTCGCGCGCCAAGCGATACGCCGAAATCTGCAGCGGCTCCATGAATTCCTCCTGGAGGATTTCGCCCATCGTCGGGACTGCAATATGCTCGTCCATCAAAAACACTCCTTTCAATGATAATCCACAATCCCGACTGCCTCTGCATCGTGTCCGCTCCAGACAAAGCAGATGCGATATTGCGCATTGATGCGGATGCTGTGTTGTCCTTTCCGATCGCCTGCGAGCGCTTCGAGATGGTTTTTCGGGGGCACGCGGAGATCTTCGAGACGGCTCGCCGCCTCGATCATCATCAGCTTCCGGAGCGCGATGCGTTGGATGGATTGCGGCAGTTTCTTTGAAAATTCTTGATGATAAACTTTTTCCGTTTCCTTGTCCGCAAAACTTTTGATCATGGGTTTATTATACCTGCGATTCGGGTAGATTGCAAGGTGGCTTCTTGATTCGAAAACGGCCGCTTGTCATGGGGCGACTTTTCCATTAGAATGAAAAAGAAAACGACAGAAGCTTGACAAGGAGCGCAAGATGGAACATGATTTCACAGACAGACAGACAGACAGACAGACAGACAGACAGACAGACAGACAGACAGACAGACAGACAGACAGACAGACAGACAGACA
>OMWS01000109.1 GCA_900314825.1 uncultured Veillonellaceae bacterium
TTATCACGACGACGAATATTTCTTTTTGAAACTCATCGACATGAGCCGACATTGACCAATGACGCTACGCGAATCCCACAGGAAAAATGATTGAGCCGAGGATTTCATGAAGGGGGTATTCCTTTTGTACACTCTGACAACTTGGGAACGCTCGTATCACAAGAGCGACGCCCACTACAATACGCTCAAAATGGATGCGAAGCGGTTCGCCGCGTTCCTCGAATCCGCGCACGTCGTGGACGAGGATATGGAGGACGAGGACGGCAAGGTCATCGACAGCCAGAAGGGCATCACGTTCAACAGCGGCCTGCGCCACACGGCCTGCCGCGTCATCCGCATCGAGGAAGAGCAGGGAAGAACGATCTACCTCTACCACGACAACAAGATGCTCCGCATCTACGCGCCGGAGATGAAGGCGCTGGTGGAGAAGCACGCAGAAAGCGAGGCGGCGTGACATGAAGTTCGAGATCGAAATCAAGGACGGCATCACGTACACCGTGCGCCACATGGCGGGCGGCGACCTCGTGGAGATCAAGCCTTCTGGCAGCGAGAAGGCCGTCAGAGGGTTCATACGCAGAATCAAAGCAGCGAAACCCGAGATGCGCAAGAGCGCGTGAGCCTGGGTTGCTCTGCTTTCACGGAGCCCTTCGGGGCTTCATTCATCGCGGCGAGCAGGCGGAACCTGCGAGCAGCGTTATACTCAATTGCTTCATATTTTGCGTTCTGCCTCGGGACGAGGCAACTTTCTGGAGGGCTGGCCGAGAGGGTTGAGGCGCCGGTCTTGAAGCGGGCGTGCGCATCGCGCACTGCGGGTTCGAATCCCGCGCCCTCCTCTTTTTGGGAAGCAGCGAGGTGTCGGATCATGTACGCAGTAGTCAATATAGGATTGGATGACAGGTTCTGCCAGGCCATCGGGTTCAGCACGAAGGAGAAGGCGATGAAAGCCTTCCGCGTCGGGGTGCTCGATACGCGGATGCGGGAGAAGCTCGACGGGGAAGTGCTGGAAGACGCCAGCGGGACGCCGTTTTCCGAGTGCTATCAGGCTGGGGAGCTCCACATGTATTGCTCCGATTCGTACGTCCGTGAAGTCGTTCGGGCTTCGGATGACAGCACGGCGGAGTTCTTCCAGGGCTTCGGCGGAACCGGAAAGACGTTTTCCGAAGCTGGAGGATACCAAGAGCGCCTTTCTGAGATATTCGGAGGTGATGCTGACGGCGCAAGCATGCAGCGCGTGGACATCGAGGACGCGGATGCGTATGCGGTCGTGTCTTATACGGGAGGGAAAGGCATCTCCCTTGCCTGCGTAGACAGCAAGGAAGATGCAGCGGTGCTGTACCATGCCGCCATCTGCGATTACCTTCTGCATGCGGAGCTCGGAGGAGGCCTTTGCAGGCGCGGCTTCGAGTTCGCTCGGGATTGGTATTTCGGAACGGCTGCGATGGAAGGCGAGTTCATGTGCTTCGTCAGGCCGATCCGTGTCGATGACGACAAGAACATGCGGTTCGTCATGGACAACGCCGAACTCGTCCGTTTGGCAAGCGAAGCGGAAATCCCTGCAGAAATCTGATAGGGATTCGTTTGTTGGCCGTGCAGAGGTAATGTACGGCGAGAATCCTCGATCCATCCGATGGATCATCGAAGCGCTCGGGAGAGCCCGGTGCATAAAGGCAATGCCATGCCTTCCGGGAACGCCTGAAGAAACCAGAGAGACAAGGGACGCCAAGACGATAGCCTTGGATGTCCGCTTGGTCCTGTGACCGCAAGCAGCAGGGCGGCTCCGTCAACATGCGGAGCTTCCATTAGGGCGTGTGCCCTCCGCGCAAGATGATAGTGCAGACTGTCCGTACGCACCCGCAAGACGAGAACTTGCGCGCCAGATAAGGTCGTGCTCGCCGGCACGGCAGACTCGCGGCAAAAGGCATAAGGGTGTGGGCTGTGTAGGGCTGGAGAAATCCAGCTATAAGTACGGCAGTCGTCCAGTAGCCGAATCAGCTGTTACATGGAGTCTCAGCCCGAGACAGAAGCTAAAAACATAATGCTGAACGGCCGGTGAAAAGTGGAGGTCCCAATCCTCCGAGGATCTTCTGGAGGACGTGCAGGACAAAGGAGCCTGTACGGGTCGCCAGCGGCATGAGAAGCGCAGACTAGCTACCTGTTGCTCAGCCTCATGTTTTCCTCTCGCACAATAATCTGGAGGCGCAAGGAGGGTACGGCGAAGGCCGTTCCCGAGCGTTTCGACGATCCATCGGATGAAGTTTAACACTTCATTTTCAGAGACACTAAACTCTTCTCTCGCCTTCTTTTCCGCCCTTCGGGCGGGAGTGACGAGAACAAAGGAGCTTTTCGTTATGAAAGAATACGAGCACTGGTACGACAAGCCGCTGGACGGCACGTTCGTCATCATCATGGTGGCAGCAGCCTTCACGTCCATTATTATCATCGGTGCGTTCGCGCAGCATCCGTAATCAAAAGCTTTTGAGGAGAAAGGGGAGACCCAAGGCAAGATAAAACGGAAAGGAAGCATGCAACATGAAAAACACCTATTCGGAAGAGGACGTCGTGCTGATGAACATGGCGATGTGGACGATCATCCTCGGCATCGTCTTGTACATCGCGTACGCGTTTTACCATTGAGGACAACGATATGCACGAAGAACCAGACTACGAAGAAGTCGTCTGCAGGAACGGTAATCCGGCGGATCTGATATACCACAAGGCCGTCTACAAAGGCGCAGACGCGCATTTCCCGCCAATCTTCTGCGTCAGCAGTTATTGCGAGAACAAGGCCTGTGTCCGCAACCGCCGCAACCCGTTCCGCAAGGAAGCAAGGAAGACGATGCTCCAAGACTACAACGAGCAGCATCCGTTTGCCCACATGGCAAACATCTACGTGCCCGAGAGGGGCTTCGAGTATTATTGCCTCGACTACGAAGAACACAATCGCGAATGGGATTGAACATCACGGCCGCAAGGAGGGAAAACCTCCGCACGGCAAACACCCATGTTCTTCGTGATGTGACTCCTTTCTAGGGTGGCCGGAAACGCGGAAGTGCCTGCCGCCCGCATCATGGCCCTGACGGGGAAGTACTCCGAAAGAGCCAATCATAGGCATCACCTCTCTTCAACAGCTGGACGAGATGCGGGTTCGATCCCCGCCGGGTATGGCGCGAAAGCGCTGTGCGCGATAGTTCAACGCCTGCGGTCGAATGTGCTGCGGGCGAAAGGATAGAACACGTCCGGCATTCATGGACCCGACGAGGGAAATCTCGGAGGGTTCCTGGCGGGGACATTCTAACCCGATGTCCAAGCGCCGTATGGCGGGCGCTATATCAAGTTCGTACAGGTTCGGGCCATCCCAGGGCCAGCCCATCCAGCGGGGCCGTGAAAGCGAATACGCTTGGAGTATTTCAAAGGGATGGAAGAGCTCGGCATGCCAGAGGCATTCACGGTGGCCCGGAGCGGCGCAATAGCTCACGTGGAGCTACAAACCGAAAGCATGCTGACTCTGCCTTGCTGAAATGCAGGCAGGAGCTTTGAGGCGTCCATCAAAGGTTGGCGCTCCCGTATGCAGCGCTGTTGGATGCCGAAATCTCACTCCTCCATTTTGAGGAGTGAGGGCAGCTCGACCTACCGCGGACACTCCTCCCGCTTTCTACCAGAAGCTGGATGGCAGATCCGATCCGCGATGGAAGGGCTTTCCTTTGCGCGTTTGACCGGTCATAAACGTGCCGGCCTGATCGGGGCCGAAGAATACCGATCCGAGGAACGTGCCCTCATGTGCGGAGCGGCAGAAGCGCGATACGCGATCGCGTGGAGCCGTTATAACCGCACGGGCGGCGTTATACCATTTCGCCGCGTGTTAAAAGCGCACCCGGATGCGTGAGTTCCGGGAATGACGCGGAGTTTTTAAGTTCGCCGCGTTGCTCGTTGTGCATAGCGAGGATAATATCATCTGCATCGTGGTGCTGTTGACACGACATCCTGACAGCGCAGAGACCTGGGAAGCGGTACGGGGACGCCCGTGCCAGTGCCGAAAGGCATACCACCGACGCGATAGGAATCACGGTGGAAGATGCGGAGTTTTCTGGCGCTCGCCGCATCAAAAAAAGAACCATCTGGTTCGCTCTTTTTTCTAGCAGCATGAAATCGTAGCTCAAACGGCAGAGCCAGCTCTTTTGAGGGTAGGTTGAGGGTTCGAGCCCCTCCAATTTTATGCTGCATCATTCACGGAACCGAGGTGTTCGCACTATTCGGTTTGCGTGGGCCAGCTCATCCGCACGGCAATGCGGAAGGAGTCTCTGGCTTCGTTTTGCCGACGGAGCCTGCTGCCCGGATTCCCGTAGGAGATAACGCGCTCAGGCGTGCCTGAACTACGGAATCCTGGCTTTCCTTGCAGCGGAGCAATCTCCCGGATCAAATGCCCGGCACACCTCCTGCGGGACGGTGTGCTGCCCAAAGACCAAGGCATGCGAAACGGACAGGAGCGTTGCTAGTGAGTGCAGACACGTCTATGGGCGCCTGTGCTCGTTCCTGTAAAAGAGGGTCGTCCCTACGTTCTGATTCAGGCAGATGGGAGACTGGGCAGGTCAAACTGCTCCGCCGGCCGGCAGACCGTCATTTCTGCCATCCAAGGCACATTTATTCTTTTTTAGCCTCTTGTCCAAAGAAAAAGACGCCGAAGCGCAAGTACGCAAGCCGACAAGGCAGGACCCAAAGCGGCCCACCGTGGCGCGAGAGACACGGAGATGCGGAGTTCTACGAGGTCGCCGCATCACATCATCAAAAGAGAAAGGAGACGTGAGGATATTGACGAAACGCCAGAACTTCTGGCTCATTGTAGGGCCAGCGGTCATGATGTTTACGTTCGCTCTTACGTCTCCAGTCGTCCAGATTTACTTCACGAAGCTTATCAATCCCCAGGTGCTCGCTATTGCGAACATGCTCGGGGTCGGCCTCGCTGCAGCCGTCAATGCGACCGTCACGAAAGATAAGTTCCTGAACTGGTACCGCAAGCATTTCCTCTGGATCGTATCGATAGATGTCACGAGTTATCTTATTGTCTGCGTTATCGGCATGGAATATGCGGCATTCAGATATATCGGATTGGCTGTCATGGATGCGATCAGCACGACATTATGGGCTGTCGTCATGCGCGGCGCTGTCAATGACATGCTTGATGGTGACGAATTGACGAAGTGGTCGTCATTCTCTGACGGCTTCAAGCTGGCTGCATCATTTCTTGGCGGAATGTTGTTATTTTTCGTCGTGGATATGCCGATTGAAACGGCGCTTGCGCTCCAGTGCGCGGCGAATTTTTTCGGCTCAATCATTTTTCCTGTGGGATTCGCGTAGCGTCATTGGTCAATGTCGGCTCATGTCGATGAGTTTCAAAAAGAAATATTCGTCGTCGTGA
>OMWS01000107.1 GCA_900314825.1 uncultured Veillonellaceae bacterium
TTCAAGACATTGTACAAAGCGCTGTCTGGAGCCCTTGTGCGACGCGGGCTGAGAAGGACAGAGTCGCACAACAGGTAATGCCTAACGCGGCATTGAAACCGGTTGCTGGCGGCCGAGTGGGTTGGCGTGTTAGAGTCGCACAACAGGTAATGCCTAACGCGGCATTGAAACTGGAACTTGTCATAATCCGTTCCTTTCGGAATTTCGTCGCACAACAGGTAATGCCTAACGCGGCATTGAAACTTTTTGATAACGCGTGCGCCTTCGTCGATGCCAGTCGCACAACAGGTAATGCCTAACGCGGCATCGAAACACTTTCGTTGACAGGCTCTTATAGACGAACTCATTCGTGGTCGCACAACAGGTAATGCCTAACGCGGCATTGAAACTTGATAACGGGATTGTTGAGAACCATTTTCTCTTCTGTCGCACAACAGGTAATGCCTAACGTGGCATTGAAAAACGAGCACCGCGCACTCTTCGGAGTTGAGACTGTCTGCGTCGCACAACAGGTAATGCCTAACGCGGCATTGAAACTCGTCAAAGTAGCTGAAGAACAGGTTGTCCCTGCCTTGTCTCACAACAGGTAATGCCTAACGTGGCATCAAAAAGAGCCCTCTGCTTTTGAAAGGCAGAGGGCTCTTGTTATTTGCGGGGATTCTTTGTGAAATGGCAGCAGCGGAGGCAATTTTCTTGTACCGTGGCCGTTCTTTTTTCGCGCCATCTTGTATAATTTTTTGTGACCGACGGACACATTTTCTTGTACCATTTCGTGGCGGATTATTTTTTCGGTTTCACGCAGGCCGCGAAAATAATCTGGTTCGCGAGCACGTCAAAATCGGCGTTGTTGATCTGCGCGGCTTTTTCGAAGGCTTCCCACGCTGGCGCGTAGTCCTTCTGTTGGATTTTCGCGACGCCGATGGCGTTTTGCGCGGCGGCGCCTTGCGGGTTGCAGTTCAGCGCGTGATAGAACGCAGCTTCGGCGTCTTTCGGCTTTTTGCTGCCGAGGGATAAGAGGCCGCGGTTGTACCACGCGGCGGCGGAGAATTGCGGGTGCGCGGCGAGCAGCGTGTCATAGGTTTTCGCGGCGGCTTTCGGGTCACCGCTTTTTGTTTGCAGTAGTGCGAGGTCGTAGAGCGCCGTGCCGCTCGCCTCGTAGTTTGCGGCGGTCTCGAAGTCCTTGCGCGCGGCGTCATTTTCCCCGCGCTTCGCGTAGACGATGCCGCGATAGAGGAAGCCCGCCGCTTCGTCCGGCGCTTGCCGCACGCGCTTTTCGGCCGCGGCGAGCGCGGCATCGCTCGCGTCCGGCGCTTTTGCGGCGGCCCAGAGGCGCAGGATGTCCTGGCCGTACGTCCGCCCTGGCACAGCCCAGATGCCATTGAGCCCCGTCCAGGTCGTCACGCTGCCGTGGATGTCGGGGCGGCTCTCCACGATGAGATCGTAGCGCGGATCGACGACGGTAACGTGCGGGCGGTCCGTCGAAGCATAGGCGAGGAGATGCTGGATGTGGGCGCGCACGCCGAGCTGCGGCGTCGAAAAGCTCGCGCCGCGCACGCCGCCGCCTGTCGTGCCGAGGCCGCAGAAATTATTTTGCGACGGCACGACATCGCCGCCGTACGCGAAGAAGCCCGTCTCTTTCAATGCCTGGCAGAGCGCGACGTCCGGACGGATGCCCTCGCGGCCGGCTTCTTCATAATAGTAGCGGACGATCTGCGGCACGGTGCAATTGAGCTTCGGCGACGGATTGCGCCGCGTGATGAACGCCGCCATCTGCTCCTGCGTCGCCTCGGCGCCGCCGAAAATCGTGACCGTCTCGGGCGCGGCATCCTCCGGCAGCAGCAGCTCGTCGTATGCGGGCGCAAGGTGCCACGCGACGGCGCCAAGCGCTTTCTTGTCCGGCTCGCCCGGCAGCGTTTTCCCGAAATCCGGGCGCGCAATCGTCACGTTGCCGGCGATCGGGCGCTCGGCGATCTCGGAGACGGGCTTTGTTGCGGCGGATGTTGTCGCAGAGAAAAAACAACTCGCGCATAGCGTTGCAGCGAGCGGCAAGAGAACACGTTTTTTCAAGAGAGGTTCCTCCTCGTTGACGATTTGTCGTTGGGGTTGTATAATAGAAGACAGAAAAAAGAGCGAACCGCAATCGCAGGTTCGCCAAGGTTAGCACATAATGAGTGGTTAGCTCAAAAGGCCAGAGCCGTTGCGCGGGAACTGGTCTTTTTTGCTGTCCGGTTTCTTTTTCGATCCCTGAATGCCAAGCCAAATGGACTTGGTCGAAATCGACAAACGGAATCCAAGGTCGATATCATCTGGCGCTTTTGCACGTCCCAAGTATTTCGCACTTGCGATGCAGAGCAGGAACGCTCCAAGGGACAGAATTAAGATAGCAACTGCACAGATGATATTTGTCCAGCCGTCTTGCACGCGCATCACCTCCACTTCCGTGACATATTTGTTGCAAGCGGCAACGTCAGGAATCTTGAGGAGCGGGTACATGCGCAATGCTTGACAAGACCATACGATGAAGTTCGCGTGGGGCAGAATCCCCGTATAAAATCAGTATAGCCCTAAACGACGCTTTTCGTCAATTGTTTTGACGGAGGGCGTCGCTTTTCGTGCTAGACGTATTTTTTTGTGTGTGATAAAATACGAAGAAAAAGAAACATCGGGAAATCGTGAGAGGAGATTTTTTCATGGAGAACAAGACGAAATTCCGTTGGGCGACGCTTGGCGTCGGGGTGATCGGCCACCAGCTCGCGGACGCGATGCAGGCGCTCGGCGGGAATCTCTACGCCGTCGGCAACCGCACGCATGAGAAGGCGGTCGCGTTTGCAAAAGATTACGGCATCGGCAAGGTCTACGACGATCCGAACGAGATGTTCACGGATCCCGACGTCGACATCGTCTACATCTCGACGCCGCACAACACGCACATCCAGTACCTCCGCAAAGCCCTTGCGGCCGGCAAGCACGTGCTCTGCGAAAAATCGATCACGCTGAACAGCGCGGAGCTCGAGGAAGCCGTCAAGCTTGCCGAGGAGCATCATGTCGTGCTCGCCGAGGCGCAGACGATCTACCACATGCCGATCTACCGCAAGCTCGCCGAGATGGCGGCGGCCGGCAAGTTCGGCCCCTTGAATGTCATCACGATGAATTTCGGCAGCTACAAAGACTACAATATGAAGAACCGCTTCTTCAATCGGAACCTCGCGGGCGGCGCGATGCTCGACATCGGCGTGTATGCGCTGTCGTTCGTGCGCTGGTTCATGAGCTCTTGCCCCACGGAGCTCCTCACGCAAGTGAAGTATGCGGAGACGGGCGTCGACGAGCAGGCGAGCTTGCTGCTGAAAAATAAAGAGGGCCAGATGGCGACGGTCATGCTGTCGCTCCACTCGAAGCAGCCGAAGCGCGGCACGCTGTCGTTCGACAAGGCCTACGTCGAGCTTTACGAATATCCGCGCGGCGACAAGGCCGTCATCACGTGGACGGCGGACGGCCGCAAGGAAGAGATCCTCGCCGGCAGCACGGCCGAGGCGCTGCAGTACGAGGTCCTCGACATGGAAAAAGCCGTCGCCGGCGAGAAAAATGACATGCACCTCGACGACACGCGCGACGTCATGAAGCTTATGACGCAGGCGCGCGAAACGTGGGGCATGAAGTATCCGGAAGAGGAGTAACCAGCATCTACACCTCCTCCCATACCGCCGCGCACAGCCACAAGCCATCATCGTCGACGATCTGACGGGCGGACGGCAGCAGCTCGTCGATGCGGACGGCAACGCGTACCGCCTCGACGGCGTCTACGACGTCCAAGTCGTGCCGTCCCCGCCCGCAGACGGCACAACGACGGATGCACAGGATGCGGAGCCGGCCAAGAACGCAACGAACACAAAGAACGAGGGAGGCCGCAAGACGCCCCAAAAACAGCTGCAAGCAAAAGCATCCGCACCGCAAGGGCGCATCGCGTTCCGCCTGCATGTGCGGGACGCGGCGCATGCGCAGGCGCTCGCGCGCTTCGTCCGCCATCATCTCCTGGACGTGCGCGTCAAGACGCTGTCGGACACCCTGCTCGCCTGCCAGCCTTTGCCTTTGACGCGATGGACGGCTCCCCTGCGGCGCCGGACGACCCGAACGCCATTGCGCGGCCCGATCCACGCCATGGGCGCTATCCGTTCCTGCTCTCGACCATCGAGCAACGCTGGCTGATGTCGATGCCATGCGCGGCTTGCAATGCGGCCGCGTGATGCCGCCGCCCGTGCGCGCTGCCGCCGAGCAAAGCTACCAAGCCTTCCTCCGGCAGCATCGCCGCCACGTCCGCCTGCGCCTCGCGAACCGCAACAACGCACGCGAACGCGGCTTCGCGCTCTTTTCCGGTTTTGACAAGCACTCATACGTCGAGCGCGACGGCAGGCTCGGCGGTCCCTGCCTCCTCGTCCTCTACTACTACGACTTCGACCGCGAAGACCTCCTCGCCCGCCTGCTCTCCCTCGGCGGCGACGTCACCGTGCTCGCAGACGAAAAAACGCGGAAGCCGCCCGCCTCCGCGAAGAACTCCTGCGCCGCTACCAAGCGGCGCTGCCTTACTATGCCACGGACCTCGAAGATATGGACGAGACCAAAGCCCCGCCGCCTCCCGCAACGAAAGCATAAACGACGCAAAACGCTGCGAAAAAACAAGCCGGCCGCACGCTCAAAAACGTGCGGCCGGTTTTGCTATGTTTTGTTGAAAATCGAGAAATGACCCTCACAGGCATCTCGCGACCATCTGCGGATCGTTGATGGCGAGGTCGAGCAGGCGGGAGAGGACGCCCGTGTAGCCGCGGCCGAGCTTCTTCGCTTTCCGCAGCGTGTCAGGCGAGAGGCGAAGGGAAACGATCTGCTTCTTCCGCGCCTCCCGCTGTTTTTCCGCGATGCTCGCGAACTCCGCATACTGCTCGTCCGTCAGTTCGGGGCAGTCTTCGTCATACGTGATGGGAAAAGATGCCGCCTTGCGGATACGTTCCAGCTGTTCCTCCGTCGGCTTCTGCCCCGGTTTTACATACATTCTATGAATTGCCATAATACAACCTCCTCTCGTGTGCGTTAGCTCTTCGCGCTGATATCAAACGGATAGAATGGTGCTCGGGGCGTTCCGTGAAGACAACGAACAGGATGTCCTCCACGCGTCCGATCGTAATGTATCTGTCTTCTTCGTCACTATGGAGCTCGTCGAACATCTCAATCCGTGCTTCATCTGCGAAAACCAAGCCAGCATCCTCGAAGTCGATGCCATGCTTGCGTCGATTGATTTCATTCTTTCGGTCATCCCATTCGATGAGACGGCCATCAATTTCTTCTAGCATATTCAAAGTATATCTCTTTGTATTACAAAATGCAATAAAATATCAATCGACTACTCCCATCTCGACGCAAATCAGCGAAAAATCGCGCAAGCGTGCGAGAGCGCGAGGATGCGGCGGTTTTCTGCGCTTCTTGCCGTATTTGTCTCCCCCCCCTTAATCAAAACATTGAAATATTCAAAGGAATCAAATAAACTGTTGCGGGATGGAAGTTTCCGATTCCACACAGTTTTTTCTTGTTTGTATGGAGTGTAAATGCTAATCTATAAGTGAGCCATTCCAAGGGGTAGCGATTACGAAAAAGTGAGCCACTTTCATCCCATCGCCCTATAATCAGAACATATCAAT
>OMWS01000105.1 GCA_900314825.1 uncultured Veillonellaceae bacterium
CCGCTCCCTCCTGACGCTGCGCTTCGCTCCGCGTCTGTCCTCCCTCCAAGGAGGGAGGCTGGGGATTGTGAGCCTTTCGCGCTTAACTTAATGACATTATCCCCTGAGGGGAAGGCTCTTCGATAGTTGACCGATTGGGACAGTTCCCAGAAAAAGACATGACATGCCCACGCATTGGGGCGAAACATAGAGAAAACGTTATCATTTCCATATTTTCAAGGATTCTCATGGGATTTTGCGGAAATCCTTCCCTCCTTTGTACTTTACAAAGCGATGGGTTTCGTGTACAATGCAGTCAAGTTGTTGGGGGACGTGCAACTGGAGCCCCACAACCCGCCCAGACTGCCTCACAAAGATAGCAGCGGGCACAAGTGAACCAACGACACGATTATGGAGGTGTTTCCCATGATGGTAGACAACATCCGCGTCGCGATCGAGAACGGGACCTTTTCGGCAGAAGAAGCCGCATATTATATTGATGAGATCAAAAAGATCACGAAGAACTTCACATTGAAGAAAGTCACGATGTCCCGGACGGACGATTACCTCGATCTCCGTTATTCCTTCAACGAGATTCCCTTCGAGCGAATCCGCCGCATCCCCCTCGGGCACCCGCACGAGGAGAGAGCCGTTAATAACTGAAGGGAGCCGTTCGCAATTTATTTGCTTACGGATACCTTCGCCATTTGCCGTCAGGCAAATAGCTTCCTATGAATTCCCTATTTTCCCCATAAACCTTATAACCCCTGAATACCCTACCGAAAGTTTTTACCGTTCTCCAGACGCAAAGAAAGCCGCTGCGATGTGCAGCGGCTCTTTTTTCGCTTTGTTTCAGAGACTTTCCAGTTCCTTCTGGAAAAATACGCTTTACAAAACTTAGTACCTAGTATAAAATTGCATTGAATCACAAACTATGAAAGAAGGGGAATTTTTTATGCTCGTCCATGATCTCATTCATCGCGGCAAGCCGGAGGACATCGCGCTTGTCGATCACGACCGCCGCTTCACGTACCAGGAATTTGCCGAGGCCGTGACGAATTGCCGCGACCGGCTGTTTGCCGCCGGCGTGCGCATGGGAGACCGCGTCGGCATCTTCTCGCGCAACAGCGCGGAATATATTTTCGCCTACTTCGGCATCGCGTCGCTCGGCGCGCTTGCCGTGCCGATCAATTTCCAGCTCTCGAACCGCGAGATCGCGTATATCATCAAGGATGCGGGCATCCGCTTCCTCCTGACGTACGAGCCGCTGAACCTCGTCGATGCGATGGCGCAGCTCCGCTGCGACCTGCGCGTGCAGCAGCTCGACATCCGCGTCTGCGGCAACAAGAAGGCCGGCATCGATCCGGCGCCGGCGCTCGCCGAGACGTTTGACGACCATCATCCCTGCGTCATCATCTACACGTCCGGCACGACGGGCACGCCGAAAGGCGCCGTGCTGTCGCACCGCAACCTGACGTACAACGCGTGGCAGATGGAGTGGATGGGCTGCAAGAGCGAGCACCGCGTGCTCTGCGTGCTGCCGATGTACCATTGCTTCGGCTGGACGTGCTCCGTGCTCTATCCGTTCTACGTCGGTGCGCGCGTCGTCGTGCTCGACCAGTTCACGCCAAAAGAAACCATCGCGACGATCCGGGGCGAGGGCGTGACCGACCTCTACATCGTGCCGTCCATCTGCTCGCTCCTCACGAAGCTCGCGACGGCAGAGGACATGAAAACCGTGCGCCTCGTCGTCTCCGGCGGCACGACGCTGCCGATGAAGATCCAGACGGACTTCACGGAAAAATTCGGCGTGTCCATCTGCGAGGGCTACGGCCTCTCGGAGTCGAGCCCCGTCGTGACGATGAACCCGCCGGGCAAGGCGAAGACGGGCTCGATCGGCCCGGCCGTCCCGGGCATCCGCTGGCGCATCGTCGACGCGAACAACGACGATGTGCCGCATGGCGAGACGGGCGAATTCATCGTCAAGGGCGACAACATTATGCTCGGCTACTGGAATCTCCCCGAGGCGACGCACGAAGCGCTCAGAGGCGGCTGGCTGCACACGGGCGACGTCGCACGCGTCGACCCCGACGGCTATCTCTACATCGTCGACCGCCTGAAAGACATGATCATCAGCATGGGCGAAAATATTTACCCGCGCGAAGTCGAAGAGCTCGTCTACCAGTTCCCCGGCATCGCCGAGGCCGCCGTCATCGGCATCGAGGACAAGCTCCGCGGCCAGGCCGGCGCCTGCTTCTACAGCCTGCACCCGGGCGCGACGATCTCCATCCGCGAGCTGAAGAAATTCCTCCAGGCGAACCTCGCGCTCTACAAAATTCCGCGCGAGTTCCACGAGCTCCCGCACCTCCCGCGCACCGCGACCGGCAAGATCGCGAAGCGCGCGATTTTGAAAGAATTCATGGAGCAGAAGGCGCTCGGGAAAGCGAAATAAGTAGAAAGCGTTTTGAAAAAAAGAGTTGTTGCTCCTACCAAATCAATTTCATAAGACTGCCGACCGTAACTCTTACAGCAGGCTCTCCCCCTGGGAGAGCTGGCGCGCGCAGCGCGACTGAGAGGGTACAAGGGTGCGATTTGTTCCAAATACGAAGAAGTCTCGAAGCATTACGTTTTAAGTCCAAATGACTTGATGCTTCGAAGACTTCTTTATTTTTGTTTGGCTATCGCACCCTAGTACCCTCTCCACCGCTTCGCGGTCCCCCTCTCCCTGAGGGAGAGGCTGCTGTATTCGTTACGTTCGGCAATCGTACATACGATATTCGTTAAACAACTGCTACCGCTTTTATCTGTCGCTCGCTGCAAAAATCTCTATGCTCCCCGCCCAAAATTTTTTCCAAAATTTGTCAAGAAAACCCTTGCATGTATATTGTATACATGATACAATGCAAGTGTAAGAACGAGAGAGAAGCGAGCGGAACGCGCAGGGGCAATGGAGCCTCGTGCATTCAGAGCTCGCTTTATGCTTTTCTTACGACCGCTTCTTTTCTTACATCTTACAGTTCGAATGTTTTCAGCAGCGGCGGAGGCCGCTCTGGTTTTGGGCCAAGGCCCGGGAGGTAGCATCATGCGCAAGGAACACGATTTCCTCGGAGAGCTCGAGGTGCCGGAGGATGTTTACTACGGTGTGCAGACGATGCGCGCCATCGACAATTTCCATATCACAGGCCTTACGATTGACCCGGATTTCGTGCAGGCGATGGCAGCCGTGAAAAAAGCGGCTGCGCTCGCAAACATGGAGACAGGACGCTTGGACAAAAAGATTGGCAATGCCATCGTCGAAGCCGCCGACGAAATTATGGCCGGCCAGCTCCTCGACCAGTTCCCGCTCGACCCGATCCAGGGCGGCGCGGGCACGTCGGTGAACATGAACATGAACGAGGTGCTCTGCAACCGCGCTTTGGAACTTCTCGGCGAGCAGAAAGGCCGCTACGACATCGTCTCGCCCAATAATCATGCAAACATGGCGCAGTCCACGAATGATTCGTTCCCGACGAGCATCAAGGTCTGCACGAACAAGAAGGCGCTGAAGCTCATCACGGCGCTCGCGCGTCTCGCGGACGAACTCGAGAAAAAATCCGTGCAGTTCAAAGACGTGCTGAAGATGGGCCGCACGCATCTGCAGGACGCCGTGCCCATCACGCTCGGCCAGGAGATGGGCTCGTACGCCTCGGCTGTGCGCCGCGGCATCGAGCGCATCGACCACGCGCGCGCCGGCCTCCACGTCATCAACATGGGCGGCACGGCCGTCGGCACGGGGCTGAACGCGGAGCCCTCCTACATCCCCATCGTCGCCGAAAAGCTCAGCGAAGTCACAGGCGAACGCTACCAGACGGCAGAAAACCTCATCGACGCGACGAACAACACGGACGCATTCTCCGACGTCTCGAGCGCGATGAAGACGACGGCGCTCGTGCTCATCAAGATGGCGAATGACTTCCGCCTCATGGCGAGCGGCCCGCGTTGCGGCCTCTCGGAAGTCAAGCTGCCGAAGCGCCAGCCGGGCTCGTCCATCATGCCGGGCAAAGTGAATCCGGTCATCGCGGAAGTCCTCGACCAGGCGTGCTACCAGGTCATCGCGAACGACCTCGCCGTCTCTTTGGGCGTCGAGAACGGCCAGTTCGAGCTCAATGTCATGGAGCCCGTGATCTCGCACAACCTCTACATGGCGATGAACTGCCTGACGAACGCCGTCAATACGTTCGTCGACAAGCTGCTCGTCGGCCTCGAAGCCGATGAAGAGCATTGCAAGGCGTGGCTCGACCGCTCCGTCGGCGTCGTCACGGCCCTCCTGCCGCACATCGGCTACGAAAACAGCGCGATGCTCGCCAAAGAAGCCTACAACACGGGCAAGCCGATCCGCCAGGTCATCCTCGAAAAGGGCATCCTCTCGAAAGAGCGCATGAACCATATCCTCAGCCCGCGCGCTATGACGACGCCGGGGATTGCGGAGTAACGATTTTTCCCACATACAAAGAAGCCTTCAAAGCATCGCGTTTGAACGTACGCAAACGACGCAATGCTTCGAAGGCTTCTTCTTTATGATGTATTTTCCTGCTTTTCCTCTTGCATTTTTTCATGTTTTCGGCGATAATGAAACTGTAAAGGTGTCAACGGACGCGGAGGTCTGTTGACGGGAGGTATTCGTTTCTTCAAACCATGGAAGAGAGGCAGATTGACATGGATGTATCGACAATGACACGGATCAGCCAGCAGACGGCGGCGATCTCGGGCTCGTATACGAAGACGGACTCGACGAAGACGACGGCGCCGGACGGTACCACGACGGAACATACGACGAGCGAGGCGTTCACCGTCGACATTTCCGAGGCGTCGCAGCAGGCGTCGAAAGCGACGAAAGGCCTGACGGCCGACCAGATCGACGTACTGAAGCAGGGCATCGAGAAGAGCCAGCAGCTCATGATCCAGACGCTCACGCAGCAGAATCTGAAGCTCCAGGGCTACCTCGACGAGGGCATCGGCCAGCTGAACTTCGACGGCGTGCTCTGGGGTACGGACAAGTTCGCGCTGCCGGCCGTCGCGACGACGCCGGAGGAAGCGGAAAAGGCCGTCGCCGATGGCGGCGACTACTCCATCGACGCGGTCGCGGGCCGCATCCTCGACATGGCGTCGACGATCGCGAACGGCGATCCCGAGAAGCTCAAGGCCATGCAGGACGCCGTCGAAAAAGGTTTCGAGGCCGCCGGCCTTTCGTGGAAAGACACGTTCGGCGAGGACAGCGACATGCCGGAGATCACGCAGAAGACGCACGACGAAGTCACGAAGCGCTTCGCGGATCTCTACGAGCAGCTGACGAACCCGGAGACGGACGAGGCGGACACGTCGGCGGACGCGACGAAAGCCAGCGAAATGTAAAAAAGGCTATTGCCACACGTTCTAATGGCTCCCCCTCTGGGGGAGCTGGCGCCCGACAGGGCGACTGAGAGGGTAGCGACGTTTGAGAATCTCGATACGTCGCTACCCTCTCCGCCCCTTCGGGGCACCTCCCCCAAGGGCAATGTCATTAAGTTAAGCGCGAAAGGCTCACACAACTCCAGCCTCCCTCCTTGGAGGGAGGACAGACGCGGAGCGAAGCGCAGCGTCAGGAGGGAGCGGCCTGTAGGCCGTATCAATTCGTACACCGTAACTCAGGCCCCGTGGCCGTACGTCGTAGCATATCAGAGAACGTGCGCGCACGGGCGCTGAGTGACGGCCTGCGAATTGTGACAAACTACAGGCCGCAGCCGATGAATCGGCATAAGCGATCTCTAAGCGCTAAAGCGCTAAGAGCCTGCTTATCCTCCCTGGGCCTGCCGGCCCTGTCCCT
>OMWS01000106.1 GCA_900314825.1 uncultured Veillonellaceae bacterium
CACGACGACGAATATTTCTTTTTGAAACTCATCGACATGAGCCGACATTGACCAATGACGCTACGCGAATCCCACAGGAAAAATGATTGAGCCATTTTTACTCTCATGATTACTACCAATGGTAGTAATTCCTGAGAGTTCATCGTCGTTTTTCATCTTACGCGGAAAAACGACTCGGAACTCATCGCCATTATCTTGCAGTTGCGGAGCAAGCAGACCTTCTTTTTCGCATTCGGAGAGGATGCGTGGGATGCCGCTGCCGTATTCATCAATGAAATTCATATAGGTGAACGCACTGGCAAGCGCACGGTTGCGCACCTTCGAGAAGCCCTCGCGCATCCTGTCTACTGTCACCCCGCGCAGCAGACCTCCAGGCGATGTAATCTCCAGTCGGTCATCAAAAAGGAATGGCATGTTTCTCCGCTGAAAAATCCTCGTTGTCCACACAATTTGTCTATCATTTTTATATTCGCCTTAAAACAAAAAAATCCTGCCTAGATTCATCTTGAATCGTCAAAAGCAGGAAAATCTTGTGCCGTAGCGAATAAAACAGCATAACAATCCTAGGAAGGGAGTTATGACCTGCATGTATGAAGCAGTAGAGAACCGTTATGAGGCCATGACCTATGCGCCGAGCGGGAGGAGCGGCCTGCGGTTGCCGCGTGTGGCGCTCGGATTCTGGCACAACTTCGGCGACACGGCCCGCTATGACCAGATGGAATCGCTCGTGCGTACAGCGTTCGACCACGGAATCACGTATTTCGATCTCGCGAACAACTATGGGCCGGCCTACGGCAGCGCGGAAAAGAACTTCGGGCGGCTCTTCCGCGAGAACTTCCGCCCGTACCGCGACGAGCTCGTGATCGCTACGAAAGCCGGCTACGACATGTGGCCAGGCCCCTACGGCAACTGGGGCAGCCGCAAGTACCTGCTCGCAAGCCTCGACCAGAGCCTGAAGCGCATGGGGCTTGACTACGTCGACATCTTCTACCACCACAGGATGGATCCTGACACGCCGCTCGAGGAAACGATGGGCGCGCTCGCGCAGGCCGTGATTTCAGGCAAGGCGCTCTACGTCGGCCTGTCGAACTATGACGGGACGACGATGGAGAAAGCAGCTGCCATCCTCAAGGAGCTCCATTGCCCGTTCATCGTGAACCAGAACCGCTATTCGCTCTTCGACCGCACGATCGAGAAGAACGGTCTCAAAGATGCGGCCGTACGCCTCGGAAAAGGTATCGTTGCCTTCAGTCCGCTCGCGCAAGGGCTGTTGAGCGACAAGTACCTCCACGGCATCCCGGAAGACTCGCGCATCCGCAAAGACGGCCGCTTCCTCACGGAACGCTCCGTCACGAAGGAAAAGCTCGATGCCATCGCAGCGTTGAACGAGCTTGCGAAGAAGCGAGGCCAGACGCTCGCGGAAATGGCGCTCGCATGGGATCTCCGCGACGATGCCGTGACGACCGTCCTCATCGGCGCATCGAAGCCGGAGCAGATCCTGCAGAACATCCACGCGCTCGACAACACGGCATTTACGGATGCGGAATGTGACCGCATCGACGCCATCACCGCCCAGCCGGGCGTCCAAGGTTTGATCCGCTGACACATTTTAGAAGGGGATGTTCATTGTGAAAAAATTGTTTGCCAGTCTCATCGGTGCCATGGTGTTCCTTGTCTCATCCGTCTGCTTCGCCGAAACGCTGCCTGACAGCGAAGTCTCGCTCGGCGGCATCCCATTCCACTCGTCTCAGGACTACGTTCGCGGCATCTACGGCGAACCAACGAAAGAAAAGGTGAATCAATCCCACTACTGGGAGAATGCCACCGAGTGGGAATACGGCGATTCTGTTTGGATGGTCTTCCAGAGTCTCGGCATGAGTGCAATGACCGTCACAGCAAACAACGGCTTTTCAACTCCAGCAGGCGCTTATGTCGGCATGCAAGAATTATTCATCAGGAAACTCTATGGTGCCCCTTCTTACACCGGCCCGACCAGCAAACCATATGACAGAATGTACTTTTATCGCTCGGAGCAAAGCCCGCGTGTCGGCATCCGTTTCGACTGCAAGAATGGGAGAGTAGCCAAAATCGCGATTGGCGTTTTCGACTGACACAAATTTCTCGTCCCTCTTCCACGTTAATATCCCCGAGGAGTGATATTCGTGCACAAATTCTTTGCCTGCATCGCCATCGCGTTGTCCTTGCTTTTCGTCTCCGCTTCCCCATCCTGTGAAGCGCGTGAAGCCTTGACACAGAAGATCGAAGGCGTCGTTTATTACAAGGGCGACACGAACCTTCCGACATATTCCCACGGGAGCGGCGGTTTCTCCGTCATGGAGCTGGACTCCGCCGTCCTCGTCAACGAGTCGAAAAAGACAGCCGTCGTAGATTTTTATGGTTTCGCCGTCCTCTTCAACCGCGGGTGGAACGACCCTGTTGATCCTCCGGAAGAATACGGATTCAACACGCATCGCCTGATTTATCACAAGGATACAGGGAAATCCGAGGTCGTCTTGGACGGCAGATACACTTACAAGATGATCGAGGGTGAAACCAAGGCGGGCAAGCTGCTGTACGAACACGCCGCAGCTGCCAAGAGCCAAACTGCGGACGATTGATCCGGCAATCCCGCATCAATCCAAAGAGTACGCACTCGTTGCATAACGAAGCAGCCTCGGAACAATGCGCCCGAGGCTGCTTCCTGTTTGCGGCATATATTTCCATTGGAAAAGGAAGGACGATGAGACATTTGCAAAACCGGAAACACAAGATGAAATGCCTCGTTTGCGGACGCGAGTTTGTCGGGACGCAGAGCGCAAAGTATTGTCCTGACTGCCGAACCGAGAGATACCACGCCCGGACCGGAACCAAGGTGGAAAAAGTCTGTGCGGTTTGCGGGAAGAAATTCCTTGGCTGCTATGGGGCGAAATACTGCCCCGATTGCAGGCAGCTGCGCCGGGAGCAGTCCATGCTGGAAACGAGGGAACGGCTGAAAAACAAGACAGCCTGTGTCATCGGCAAGACAAAGTGGCGGTGCGGATACTGCGGCAAGGAGTTCGTCATCACATCCCCCAACAACAAGTATTGCCCGAAGTGCAGGAAAGACGCCCGCAACGCGCTTCGCAGGAAAAGCTACCGCGAACACGTCACCCAATGCCCTGAAAAGATGGCGCGCAAGCGCAAGGCCACGCACTACCGGAACAGGTTCTGTGCGGTCTGCGGAACGCCGATCACGAAGAATACGAGCACATCCATCTGCGATGACCCGAAGTGCCGCAAGCGCCTTGATTATTTTTGGACAGCCCGCCGGTCATACAACTACGGCCGCAGGAAGAGGCCTCCGACGATGGAAGCCGCCCGGAAACGCTTCGGCATCGTCTACCATCAGCCTGTGATGGACTACGAAACCACGGCATCGCACCATGACCTATTTTGAACAAAAAGATGTGCTGTCAAAATATTCAACGAAGTACGTAACAAACGACAACAATTTGAGCAAAAAAAATCAATGGTACGCCGTACTTGAATTTTAGATGCTTCGTTTTATGATGAAACACCTGCATGCCAAGCATCGCACCGATGCTTCCACCAGCAATCGCCAGAAGAATCAACGTGCTTTCTGGTATGCGCCATTTGTGATGCATCGATTTATATTTATCTACGCCATACATGACAAAAGCGATGCCATTGATTATGCCCAGCCAAGTCAGAGCGGTATTACCAAGAGTTATCATCTTATCCCATCCCCGCACAATGTCTGTCTGATCTTTTGCAGCAGCTGTCAAAAAAGGAAGCTCGCCAAGTGACAGACGGGCTTCCTTTTTTTGTATTTGTCAGACCTGCTCCAGCACTTTCTTCCGAAGGTTCTGCGGCACTGCAAGCGCATCAGCCGCCTCCTGCGCCGTCATCTTCATCGACTTCATGAGGTTGCGGATTGAAGATATCCATGTAGTTTCGGTTCCGATTTCTTTGCCGATTTCTTTTCCGCGCTCCAAGCCTCGTTTTTCGCCGCGTTCTTCAATTTCGTCGAGCATTGCCAGTCCCATATCGGATTCCTCCTTTTCATTCCATGCTTTTGCTGCTTCCCAGATACGATCGTCTCCAGCTACTATCGATAGAAGCGCTAGCACTTCGTCTACATGGCGCACAACATCCGGCATTGGTTGAAACGGGATGCCTTTCTCGTGATGCAGCCGCGCCTGCTGGAAGAATTTCGCTACGACCCTGAAATCGCTCTTGAGTTTCTTAATTGTCTCTTCCGACAGCCATGCGACTTCGACGACATGGATCGGGTAGTCGTTCACGAACGGGTCCAGTGCATCTGGAATGTCAAAGCATTCTTTGAGTCGCTGTGCCGTGTTCCAGTGCTTTTCGAAGCCGAAATACAGAACGATTGTCACGACGGGATATCGCACCTTCGACTCGCCCTTCTTGTCCGCATTCAGCTGCGCGCGATACGCCGCGCCATCATACCCGATGACCCGGAGCGGCAAATCCGAATCCGTATCCGTCTGGTTTTCCACGCCGATCAGAGCGATTCGCAGCTGGTTCTTCTTCCAGAACTTCGCGACATCGCGTTCCTGTTCGTGCACCTTGCCATCCGCCTTATAAATCGACCGCGGCAGCGCATCCGCAAGCTCTTCTTCCGCGATAACCGGCTGGCCGCCGAACACGAGCACGTTCCAAATGTCCGCGAACACGTCAGTAAAGTCGAGCAGCTTCTTTTCCAAAGCATCTTTCTCTGGCATGGCCTCACCGCCTTTCCCGAAAATATCTCTTGCCATAATTATACCATTTGCAAAAAATCTAGTCTATGTTTTTGAGTCCTTTCACTCGCACTTCCCATTTCCTAGCCGCTGTTCGGCAGCATCCTGGATGTGCCTGCGAGCGGCATCCTTCAGACGCTTTCTCTCTTCCGCGAGATCAGAAAGCGAGCGCGGAGAGAAATAGCAGTGCTGCCCCCAAAGGAACAGGACGAGCACGATGATGAAAGCTATCAAGGCCAGAAAAATGCGCATGGGGAACTCCTCCTTGTTTCGTATAGGATTCGACATTCCATCAGCAAACCCCTGCCTCGCATAAAGGGCGACGCAAGTTGATTCCGCTCTTCCCCGATGCTATACTGGGGCTGAAGAAAGGAGAGAAATTCCCGATGTTCATGGTGCTGCTGAAAACCAATTTGAATCCAAAGACGCATGTCTGCAACTTCGCGCCAAAGCTCGTCGAGCTCGACGAAGGAAAGCCTCTTGCCAAACAGTTCCGCGAGCATCTCGCGTGCGACCGTTTCGACACGCTGGAGGTCAACATCGACGGCCGTCCATATACGATAGTCATGGACGCAGACGGAGCTGCGAACAGCAAGATTCCGTCATACTACGTTTCCAGCGAATGCATCATCTTTGGCGACATCTTGTTCGGCCACCGCAACGCGAACTACGAAATCGTCGGCGTCGAAGAAAAAGATGCTGTCTTCCTTGCCATGCATCTGCTGGAAAATACAAGCAGGATGAACGACCGCACGGCTGACAGAGGAACAACTGGAACTGTCCGAGGATGAAAAGGCTGTTATTGACGGGAAATTGCAAATGATTCGTAAGCGCCTAATAACATGACGTACCCCAACACAGAAAAATCCCCATCGGCACCAAATGGTATCGACGGGGATGAGGTCAGATTCACGCTTTGCAGTT
>OMWS01000104.1 GCA_900314825.1 uncultured Veillonellaceae bacterium
GTCGCATGCGCTCATCGGCGGTATGATCGGCGCCATCATCATGTCGGCCGGCACGGCCGCGCTGAATGATTGGGGCATCATCAAGATCGTCCTGTCGCTGATCCTCTCGCCAATCACGGCCATCGTCGTCGGCTTCCTCATCATGAAGATTATTTTCTTCATCTGCCACTCGTACAAGCCGGCGCGCGTCAATTTGACGGCGAATCGTTTGCAGATCCTCTCGGCGGCGCTCATGGCGTTCTCGCATGGCTCGAATGATGCGCAGAAATCCATGGGCATCATCACGCTCGCGCTCGTCTCGGGCGGCGTGATCGAGACGCTCGAAGTGCCGACGGTCGTCAAGCTTCTCTGCGCGGCGGCCATGGCGCTCGGCACGAGCGTCGGCGGCTGGAAGATCATCCGCACGGTCGGCGGCAAAATCTTCAAGATGCATCCGATCCACGGCTTCGCGGCGGATCTCAATTCCGCTGTCGTCATCCTCTCGGCGACGCTGCTGCACCTGCCGGTCTCGACGACGCACGTCGTCTCGGGCTCGATCATGGGCGTAGGCTCGGCGCAGCGCTTCAAAGCCGTCCACTGGGACGTCGCGCGCAACATGGTCACGGCCTGGGTCATGACGATCCCGTGCACGGCCATCATGGGCGCGATCTCGTATCTCGTCGCCACGACCATCTTCGGCGGCGGGTTGTGATTTACCTTGTTCGACCACAAGCACTTTGGACAAACGTCCGAGGTGCTTTTTCTTTTTCCTTTCATCTATGTTTGTCATAATGATGGACGGAAGTGGAAAGGAAGCGAAAGTTTGAAGAAGATTCTCGTGACGTTTGTGCTGACGCTCGTGCTCGCGGTCGCGGGCTGCGTGCTCGCGGCGGGGTATTATCTCGGCAATTATCTCGTGGGCTTCGGCCTTGCGCGCGGCACGGCGGAAAATCCGCAAGCGCCGCCGCGCGCGTATGCGCTACTCATGCCGCCGGGCACGTGGAACTACACGCGGCCGGATGCGTCGAACGAGGAGTGGGTGCTCGAGTCGGACGACGGCCTGCGTCTCGTCGCGACGCATTTCCGCCCTGAGCGCGCGACGGGGAACTGGGTCATCGTCGTGCATGGCTATGGCTGTACGCAGGAAAATTCCTATTACACCGCCGCGACGTATCTCGCGATGGGCTACGATGTCGTGACGCCGGATCTCCGGAGCTCGGGCAAGAGCCAGGGCACGTTCGTCACGATGGGGCTCGATGAGAGCAAGGACGTCGTGCAGTGGGCGCGGCGCATCGCCGAGACGCAGAA
Organism: uncultured Veillonellaceae bacterium; assembly: GCA_900314825.1. GTDB lineage: Bacteria > Bacillota > Negativicutes > Selenomonadales > Selenomonadaceae > Selenomonas_C. The sequence goes on from OMWS01000104.1 coordinate 1,288, forward strand.
GGACGCGCGCATCGTGCTGCATGGCGTTTCGATGGGCGCGGCGACCGTCATGATGGCAAGCGCGCGGGACGATCTGCCGCCGGCGGTTGTTGCGACCATCGAGGACTGCGGCTATACGAGCGCGTATGATTTGCTCGCGTATCAGATGGAAACGTCGTTTCATCTGCCGTCGTTCCCAGGCATGAACCTCCTCGACTGGCGCTGCGAGCAGCGCGCGGGCTTCTCGCTCCATCAGGCCGCACCCGTCATGGCCGTCCGCCATGCGAACGTGCCGATGCTCTTCATCCACGGCACGAAGGACACGCTCGTGCCGCCTGTCATGGCAGAAGAACTCTATGCCGCGTGTACGACGGAGAAAAAACTTCTGCTCGTGCCGGACGCAATCCACTCGGCGGCGAGCCAGCAGGATCACGATCTCTATTATCGGACGGTCACGGAATTTTTGCGCGGCAAGGTCTATGAATGACGTGGCAGGATTTTCGGGCGTGCAGCGCGAATTCTTATAGAAGAAACAAAAACAGCCGCCCATCGGCGACTGTCCATAGATATTTTTAGAAAGGACTTGATTTCATGAACGAGGATCTCAAAGATCTCGTGGCGCATTACAATGTGAAGAACTACGGCAAGCCGCGCAGCATCCAGGAGACGACGGCACGCTATCATCAGAAGTGCGAGCAGTACAAGAACTTGCGCAAAATGGACAATCCGAATCACGAGCAGGTGTCCATGCTGTACGCCGAGGCGAAAGCGCTCGGCTGGGTCATCGGCAAGGATGAAAAAGCGATCATCCAGGACTTGAATTTCTGAGATTCCTCACGACGAATACGTGTCCGTATGCAAAAACTCGCGCTCGACGACTTCGCCGCCGGCGAGGTAGAGGCGGTAGACGCTTGGATGCAGGCGGCTGCCGTCGCTTTCGAGCTTCACGGTTTTGCCACCGAGGTCGGCGCGCGTGCCGAGCACATAGACCGTCAGTCGGCTGCCGTCGGCGGTCGTCAAGAGATGGATGCTGTGCGGCAGGCGGTTCTGGAATTGGAAGTCGATGAGACCGTCCGCGACCGTCGCGTCGAGGCCGGGCGGGCAGTAGGCCGATGGCAGCGCGTGCGATGAGCGCACGGTCGGCGTAAGGCCGGCGAGCAGGATGGCATTGTAGAGCGTCGAGCTCACCTGGCAGACGCCGCCGCCGATGCCTTCGGCCGGCTCGCCGTCGACGATGACGCCGGCCGTCTTGTAGCCGGCCGCCGCTGTGCGCGCACCGACGGTGTCGTTGAACGAGAACGTGCCCGTAGGCTTCACGGTGATGCCGCTGAGCTTTTCGGCCGCGATGGCGATGTTTTGCCCGCGGTCGCCGGGGTAGTAGCGCGTCGTGTAGCTGGCGAGCACGGTGTCGGCCGCCGCGAGGTCGGCGTCCGTGACGGCGGGCGCGGCTTCCTCGATGGGGATTTCCGCGCGTGCCGTCAGCGCGAGTGCTGTGAGCTTTGGCGTGACATCCGTGATGACGGCATCCGGGTCTGCTTTGCGGCCGATGACGGCGGCATGATGATTGACGCCGCCATTCGCGGCGATCGTCAGCGTCGCATTCTGCGGCGCGCGGGCGAGCGATGCGGCGATGTCCTGGACTTTCGCCGCGAGTTTGTCGGCATCGAACGTCGCGGACAGTTTCACATTTGTGCCAAAGATCGCGAGCCGCATCTGATCGGTCGTGTTGCGCAGCACGGAGCCGTGGCGGCCGACGCCGTACGCCGCTTCGACCGCGCCCTCGACATCGGGAGCGAGGTCGATGTCCTGCGGCTTGATGCTCCATTTCTGCGGACCGGCCGTCACGACGACTGCGTCACGCGCGAGTTTCGTGCGCGCTTTTTCGAGGAAGAAATGACGGACTTCATTTTCCGTCATGCCCGCAAGCGAATGTCCTTCGGACTGCACGCCCATGACGACGCGGCCGTGGTTCGCGACGGATACGGACACGCCGCCGATGACGGCGACGCCGAGCGCGAACGAGCAGGCAACGATTGCCAGCATTTTTTCCGTTGAGAGTGGTAATTTCATGAAATTCCAAAGCCTCCAGTACGTACTTCTATTATAAGCGATAGCGGGGCTTTTGGGAATAGATTTTGTAAGGAAAGGTGGCTGCACCATGGAAGAAAACGTGCGGGAACAAGCTGCACGCGAGGATGCTCCGAACGTGCGCGTCATGACGGAAGCGGAGCGCGAAAACTATCAAGGCGTCACGCTCGAGCAGGCGCCGGACGGGCAGACGTACACAGGAGATCAAGACCAAGCCGAGCGCGAGGCGGCGGAACGCCTCCACGTCGTGTTCGCGCAAGGTGACGCGAAGGGCTTGCGCGACGAGCTGCTGCGCCGGTTCCTCGGCAACCATTGGAAGCTGAAGCTCATCGGCATCGGCTCGGCCATCGCGCTCGCGGTGTTCCTGTTTTTCATCGCGCTGCCGGCCGTCGCCATGTTCGTCGTGCTTGGCGGCATCCTGTTCTTGATCGCACAGTTGTTTTCGTTTTGAAAATAAAATGCACAAAGCAAAACCGCCGCAGGAGGGGGCCTGCGGCGGTTTTGCTTCACACACAATAGAATCAAACGTTTCAGGGGATTGGAGGAACAGGGACGCGCGCCCGATGAGGAGGGGGCCAACATCGGTTGCTTTCTGCGCCGCTGTCATGATTTCCCTTTGACAGCGCCTATTTTACCCATGGCAAACGATTTCTGCAAGAGGTTCTTGGGACTTTTTGCGGAAAGAAACGGCCTTTTTTACGATTTTTGTGAATCGGAACGCGAAAAGTTGTGAAAATCACACGAGGATAACAGTTTTACACTTGTATGGCGCTGGGAATCCTGTGATACGCCAGCGTTCGAACGAAATGACGCACATCACATGCCGAAATTTGTTTAATGTGTTGACAATTGTACAATGCTGATGGATGATTGGGCCGCCTGGAAGAAAAATCGATCGAAGCGTGTCCGTTTTTCGAAAATCCTGTTATAATGAGAGAAAAACGAAAGGAGTTCATCATGGCAGAACTCACGGCACTCCAGCAGGACATCATCACGTTTTATCATCGCAATCCCTTCATCGAATACCTCCACGCCGAAGTCATCGCGACGGAAGACGGCGGCGTGCATCTCGAGCTCTCGGTCGAAGACGAGCACACGAACCTCTACGGCATCGTCCACGGCGGCGTGCTCATGACGCTTGCGGACACGGCCTGCGGCGCCGCGTGCCTCGCACTGAACAAAAAAGTCGTGACGATCGACCTCGGCATGGACTTCATGCACTCTGTCCCGCTCACGACGCGCCTCATCGCGAAGGGCACGGTCCTCCATGACGGCCGCCGCACGATGACGTGCGAGAGCGAGCTCCGCGATCGTGACGGCAAGCTCTATGCGAAAGGCCACGGCACGTTCTACGTCCTCGGCCCGTTCCGCGAAGAGGATGAGGAGTGATCCGTTCGTCTGGACGTCCTCGTCATGGAAAACATGCACGAGCGTTTCCATGAAAAATTTTCAAGGTCGCTTTCGTGTTGACCTTTTTCCTCCCTTGGGGTGGTATGATTTGACCAGGAAGAAAAACTTCATGGTCGAACCACCGGAGCAAGGGAGGCTTTTTTATGGACAGCAATAAATCTCAGAAGAGGCACAAGCGTCCGGCAGACGCTGCGACAGTCGTCGCAGAGTGCGTGAAGAAATTCGACCGGATGCTCTCGGATTTTGGCGAAATGATACGTGCGACGGCAGCGGATGGTGATGGACTCACTGCCGGCCAAGCGTCGATGCGTCACATCGTGCGCGGCCGCTTGTAATTCGTGATCGTCGAAAGGCCGAACGCGTCGAGGATGGCATTGAGCTTTCTGACATCGAAGAGCTCGATTTCGATGAAACATTTGACGATGACATCGGTGGGGCTGCTATCTGTCAGCGTGTAGCCGGCGCGTTCGAGCAATTGTAGCGTTTCCTCAAGCGTGAGACGCAAACCGAGCGCGAGGGCGAGGACGGTTTCTTTCGACGGGTGATAATGTTCGTCGGTCTTGATCTTGGAAAAATGGCCTTTCGTGAGGTCAGCGCGCTGGTAGAGGTCGACCGCGCTAAGGCCTTTTTCCTGCATCATGTCAAACAGCAGTTCGCGGAAGCCGGGCTGGAGCATATCCTGGATGCTGCGGAAGAGCACGTTTTTCGAAGCGGGCGTGAGCGTGTCCGTGCGGAGGACGGCGCGCACGGATGGAGGGACTGCAGAGGCAGCGCCGAGGTAGAACGGGAAAAATGGATTCGGCGGAGGGGCGGGCGGCACATAATGCTCCGCCAGATAGCGCCGGACAAATCGCAGCAGGGAGTCGTTGTCATCGACATTCATGTTCATGCACCTCGAAAACGTTTCGTCTGTGATGGTTCTGATGGCTTCTTCTTTCCACGTCCAGGACGGAAAATCCTGCCGAAAAACGGGCGGCCCTGCGATTTGCGGAGCCGCCCGTCGTTTATTCTGTGAGATTGTTTTCGACCATCCACCGCTTCATCGCCGCAAGCTCGGCGAAGTAGGCTGTTTTATCGAAGATGATGGGGTTCATGCGGAAGAGTTTTGTGCGGCCGTTGATGCCGTCTTCCAGCATGGAGAGACGGCTCCAGGTC
>OMWS01000101.1 GCA_900314825.1 uncultured Veillonellaceae bacterium
GATTGGACGCTTGGCAAAGGCGTTATCCGCTGTCGTCGCGTGCTGATGTAGTAAATTTTTGATACAGGAATATTTTTTCGAGAAAATCTTGACACATACTTTTCCAAAAAGTGGATTGACACGGAGGTGCGCAGATGTTATCATATGCATATACATACGAGAAAGATGAGGAATCCGATGGAAGCCAACGAAATCACGCTCAGCAAGTGCCTCTTTTTTACGGCCAATCGTCTGGCGAACGTGCTCCGGCGCATTGTGAATGACGTGTTTGCCGAAACGGGGATTGCAACACCGCATGTGTATCTCCTGATCGTGGTGAACCAATATCCGGGCATCACCATCTCCGAACTGAGCGAGAAGCTTGATGTCGCTCCGTCCACATGCACGCGTTTCGTGAATGCTTTGGTGAAGCAGGGAATCCTCCAGAAAGAGCAGGAATGGAAAACCGTTCATCTGAGCCTTACCGCTTTGGGCAAGGAAAAGACCGAGGGGATTGACGACTGCCTCAAGCAGCTGCACGAGCGCTGCAAGGCGGTCATCGGCGAGGAAGCGTATCAGCAGCTGTCTGCGGACATGTGGCGGGCAGCGAACCGGCTGGATCATGCGTGATATTTTTTTGTTTTCATGTGTATATGCAAATCATAGTTTGTGGTCAATTTCTTTCGAAAGGGTGAATCCATTTGCTGGAAAACAAGATTGCCATGGGGCGCTTGACGCTCAAGAATCGCTTGGTGATGGCGCCTTACGCCTTGGAGAAATCCGACAAGGGAGCAGTCACGGAGGACTTGCTGAAATTTTACGAGGAACGTACGAAGAGCGGCCATGTCGGCTTGGTCGTGATCGAGAACAGCTGCGTTCATGAGGAAGGACGGACGACGCCGAATCAGCTTTCCTGCGCGCATGATGAAGATATCGACGGCCTTTCCCGCCTGGCCGCAACCATCCACAAAAGCGGGACAGCGGCCGTCATCCAGTTTTGCTACGCCGGTGCAGCGGCCAAGAAAGGGGTCATCGACCATGAATCGGTCAGCCCCAGCGGGATTGCAAATCCCTACGGCATTCTGGGGCCGGGCGAACTTCAGGAGACGCACGCCATGACGCAGGGGGAGATCGACGGCGTCGTCGCTGCGTTCGCCGAGGCAGCGCTCCGGGCGAAAAAGGCTGGCTTTGACGGCGTGGAACTGCAAAGTTCCACCGGCTATCTGCTCAATCAATTTTTCTCGCCGCTCACGAATCATCGGACGGACCGCTATACCGGGCAGACGATTGCCGGGCGGATCCAGCTGCACAGGGAAATCCTCGCTGCCATCCGCAAGGCGGTCGGCGCAGGCTTCTGCCTCGGAATCCGCATCGGCAGCGATTATATGGAGGGCGGGAGCACTCCGGAAGATTGCGCCGAAGCAGCGGGGCGGATGGAACAGGATCTCGACTTCCTCGATGTCTCCGGCGGCCTCTGCTTCTTCTTCCGTCCAGGTCACAAGGAGCCGGGGTATTTCAGTGATACCGCGGAGGCCATCAAGAAGAGGGTACATCTCCCGGTAATCCTTGCCGGCGGCATGAAGACACGCCAGGATGCGGAATCCTTCCTCCGTTCGGGCAAAGCCGATCTCATCGGTTTCGGCCGCTCTATGGCGAACAAGCCGTCGTTCTTTGAAGAAATCATGGCAGAATAAAGAAAGGGGTTCAAATGATGGATGCTTATGAAGCAATCACGACCCGCCGCAGCACGCGCAAGTTTCGAGCAGAAGACGTTCCTCCCGAACAACTCGAACAAGTTCTCCGTGCGGGACGGCTGGCGCCCTGCGGCGGCAACAGCCAGACCACGCATTTCCTTGTGATCCGCAATCCGAAGGTCTTGGAGGAATTGGCAGCGCTCGCCCGTACCGCGTTTGCCGCGATGGAGCTCCAGCCTGGTATGTACAAATCGCTGCAGGCGGCCATCAAGGCGTCGAAAAAAGGGACATTCGTGTTTCACTACCATGCCCCGGTCCTCATCGTCGCGGCGAACAAGAAAGGTTATGGGAATGCCATGGCGGACAGTGCTTGCGCCATCGAAAACATGATGATCATGGCGAACGCGCTGGACCTTGGCAGCAGCTGGGTGAACCAGCTGCATTGGCTCGATGAAAATGCCGCTGTGCGGGAATATCTGCAGGAGCTCGGCCTCGCAGAGGACGAGACCGTTTGCGCCTCCGTGGTCCTCGGAAAGCCGGACACAGCCGACGGCCTGCCCGTGCGCGCCGAGCGGAAGGTGACTGGCAATCCCGTGAACTATGTGGATTGAGAGGAAGACCGTACAGAGAGAAGGAGACAGGGTATGAAACAGGAAATGGTTCCCATGCGGAAAACGCAAGTCCCCGGATTCTACCGCATCCTGGTGGGGGATTGCGAAGTGACGGCACTGAGCGACGGATTGGGAAAATTCACTCCAGATATGTGCACGCCATTCACTTCGCGCAGCGCAGAAGAATTGTCCGAAATGTGGGACGCGGTGTTTGGCTCTCGTGCGACTGATGGGACGCCCGAGGTATCCGTCAACGCGTTTCTGGTGCATACTGGTGACCATTTGATTTTGATCGATGCAGGAAAAGGGGATGCCCAAGGGGATATCTTTTTTGAGAAGCAGGGACTCGTTTTGGAAAATCTGGTCGCGTCAGGCTATGCTCCGGAGGATGTCGACATCCTGCTCCCGACGCACCTGCATACGGATCATATCAATGGCATTGCGTCGCATGGCAAGAGGATGTTCCCGCATGCTACGCTTTATCTGGCCGAGCCAGAGCGCGATTATTGGCTGGACAGTCCCTTGGGAAGTTTCCCGGAAGGCTTTCGGCCATCGGTGCAAGGCGTCCGGGACGCTGTCGATGCCTATCGGTCTTCTGGCTGTGTCAAATGGTATCAACCCGGTGAAGAAATCGTGCCGCGGATTACATCCGTGCCCCTGTTCGGGCATACACCGGGACATTCCGGCTTCCTGGTGGAATCCCGGGACGAAAAGTTGCTGGTCTGGGGCGATATGCTGCATCTCGCAGCACTCCAGCTGGAGGATCCGGAAATCGGGATTGTATTCGATGCGGACGTGGAAGCCGCGCGCGAGACGCGCAAGAAGATGCTGCCTCGCATTGCTGCGGAAAAACGTTTGGTCGCGGGATCACATCTTTCTTTCCCGGGCTTCGGACATATCCGCTGTGATGGGGATGGCTATCGGTATATCCCATTGGAATATCGCCGGTATGTCAGATAAGAATTTTTCGTCATTTGCTTCATAAGCAGAGAAAGGAATGGATGAGACATGAACCCGAACGCGATTGCCACCGTGCATGCGGAAAAACCGAATTTTTCGCCCGCCGGAGTTTTGGGGGCGCTGAAGTATCGCTATGCGACGAAGAAGTTCGACCCCAACGCGAAAATCCCGCAGGAGACGTTTGACGCGCTCCTGGAAGCGGCGCGCCTCGCGCCTACTTCCATGGGATTCGAGCCGTGGAAGATGATTGTGCTGACGGATATGGAGGTGCGCCAGAAGCTGAAGCCGTTCGCGTGGGGCGCGCAGAACCCTCTCGACAATGCCAGCCACTTCATCGTTTTTATCGCGAACAAGCGGGTGGACGTGACGTTCGGCTCGGCGTATCTTGATCATGTGCTGAAGGAGATCCATCAGATTCCGGACAAGGTATATGACTTCTTCCAAGAGGCCTATAACCCAGTTCTCCACGAAGGACTTCAACACGATGGAATCCGAACGTGCCGCCTTTGATTGGTCGGCGAAACAGGCCTATATCGTCATGGCGAACATGATGACGGCGGCAGCATTCCTCGGCGTGGATTCCTGCGCCATCGAGGGATTCCAGCCCAAGGAACTGGATCGCATTCTTGGCGATGAACTGAAGCTTTATGACACCGAACATTACAGTGCGGCCGTGACCTTGGCGCTCGGCTATCGGGACGAACTCCCGCACCGCGACAAGACCCGCCGTCCGCTCTCGGAATCCGTCATCTGGAAATAAGAGGAGGAAGCAGCATGCCAGTTTTTCAGGTTCATATCAAAGAAGGAGCATTCACGAGTGAGGAGAAGCGCGGCCTGGCAGATGCCATGAACCTTGCGCTTCACGAGGCCATGGACACACCCATGGACGATCGCTATGTGGTCATCAGCGAGCACAAGGAAGATGAATTCTTTATCCATCCCACGTTCCCGAACATGAAGCGGACGGACAAGCGGATGCTCGTCCAGGTGATGTTCGGGGATTCGCGGACACTGGAACAAAAGCGCAAGCTCGCCCAGCTTGTCACTCGCTATGCCATGGAAAAAGCCGGCGTGGGCGAGGATGACGTGTCGATGCTCATGGTTCCGTTGCCTCTCGAAAATATGAGTTTCGGACGCGGCATCTTGGCAACGGACAATGGTCTTTCGATGCCATGGGCAAGGAAATCATGACGGACACAAAAGCCGTGTATGGCGAGTGTAGGAGGAGTTTTTTTCATGAAAGTTTTGATTCTTAATGGTTCTCCGCATCCGAACGGTAACACGAGCATTGCCGTTGCCGAACTCACAAAGACGTTTGACGCGCTCGGCGTCGAGACAGAGGTCGTGCAGATCGGGCAGAAGGCCATCCGCGGCTGTGTAGCTTGCAATTACTGCAAGTCGCACGGTGGCAAATGCGTGTTCGATGACGGCGTGAATGAGATCGCAGAGAAATTCGCCGAAGCGGACGGACTCATCGTCGCGACGCCTGTATATGTTGGCTCGGCGAATGCGACGACGGTCGCTTGCCTCGACCGCTTGTTCTGGAGTACGGAGTTCGACAAGACGATGAAGGTTGGCGCTTCCGTCGTCGTCTGCCGCCGCGGCGGCGCGTCGGCGACGTTCGACGAGCTCAACAAGTATTTCCTGATTTCGAACATGCCCGTCGCTGGGAGCCAATACTGGAACAGCGTCCACGGCCTCGTGCCGGGGGAAGCGGCGAAAGACGCCGAAGGCCTCCAGACGATGCGCACGCTCGCGCGCAACATGACGTTCCTCCTGAAGAGCATCGCGCTCGGAAAGGAAAAATATGGCCTGCCGGAAAAAGAACCGTGGCAGCCGACGCATTTCATCCACTGATCCGCCAGTACCCGAACAACAGAATCATTCCTATGACAAGCACAGCCCTCACGACGAAACTTCGGATCGTGAGGGCTCTGCTGGTCTTGGAGGAGGGGGTGAAAACGCCCTTTCCTGGCTTTGACAGAGGCCGAGCGCTTCTTTTGAGCGTCAGCAAGCCGCCGAAGCCGACGGCCACGCCGTCAATCTGTACATCAAGGTATTTTGCGGCTTCTGTGCCGGTCTCAAAGCACGAGACCTCGTATTCGCGCTTGCGCAGGGCGACGGAAACATTTGTGAAATCCATGGAATCAACATCCTCTATATCAGGGTGTGATATCACAGCCGGATGGAAGGATACAGAGATTTCAGTTAGGCACAGGAATTTAGGCTTTCCATCATTTGGTGTAGAACGGGCATTTTGTCTTCTGTTATGATGAATCCACAATCGAAATGAGAATTTGCTATTTTGAATGGAGGATTCATGATGACATTGGAAGAAAGAGTAACGCGTCTTCGCCGACCTCGAAATCGTGCTGAAGAAGCGCAAGAAAGCGCGCAAGGCCGTCGAGACATTCCAGGAGGCGTCAGAGGACATGGCCTATGACCTCGTCGATGTCGAGAACGAGGATATGGCGTTCGTGATGGTGGGATTCGAGGACGGCACGAAAGGGCAGGTCACGCTGTCGCAGCTGACGGGCGGCCACGAGAACGATTTGGAAGTCTCCGTGGACGTCAGCCGCTACTCCATGACGTAGCGGCAGGAGAACGCGGACAAGCTGCTCGTCGAAGATCGCCGCGAGGGCTCGACCATCCGTTACGCCATCGCCGGCCTCTCGGAAGTGCCGATGTTGCTGCTCTATGTCGCCTACGCTTTGCAGTGCATCGGCTTCGCGCTGTATCCCCCCGCAAGCGTCTCTTATGCCGACGAGCGCTTCGGCGAACGCGACAAGGACAAGGCGTAGGGTCTCGTCGTCATGGTCAGCACGATCGGTGGCGTCATCGGCAGCCTGCTAAAAAAGAGGAACTGTGATGTTGCAGTTCCTCTCAGTTTGTAGACTTACAGATTTTTAGTTATCCACAGGCAACTGTGCATTCATAGTCAAAAATGAATGCATCGTGCCGAAGATACATTTTTTTGAAAATC
>OMWS01000100.1 GCA_900314825.1 uncultured Veillonellaceae bacterium
GCTTCGCGGTCCCCCTCTCCCAGGGGGAGAGGCTGCTGTATTCGTTACGTTCGGCAACGGATGTATATGGAATCGGTCTAGTAACTGCAACAGTCCCTTGTTTGTAGTGCGCAGCGAATCCTTTTGCTTTCCCTATGGCAAAACAATGCACAATTTGTTATAATAAAAGAAAATCAGACATAAGCAAGCGTCTGTCAGAGAATTTTTTTCCTAGGGGTATGGGAAGCTTGTTCGAAAGGGGTTTTTCCGATGGCGGAAGAAGAAGTACGTCTCCAAGATATTTTTGACATGGACTTCATGCAGAAGTTCCAAGATTCGTTCTCGACGGCGATGGGCATCGCCATGATCACGGTCGATCTGAACGGCACGCCGGTCACGCAGCCGTCGAACTTCACGGAGTTCTGCATGAAATACACGCGCGGCTGCCCGAAAGGCAACGCGGGCTGCGAAGCGTGCGATGCAGACGGCGGCGCGCGCGCGAGCCGCGAGGGCAAGCCACAGGTCTACGATTGCCACGCCGGCCTCGTCGATCTCGCGGCGCCGATCATGCTGAATGGCAAGCAGGTCGGCTCGATCCTCGGCGGCCAGGTGCTGACGCATCCGATGGACGAGGATCACATCCGCCAGAAGGCGCAGGAATTCGGCATCGACCCGGACGCGTACGTCGCAGCGGCGAAGAAGACGCCGGTCGTCGACCGCAAACGCCTCGAGGCGGCAGCGCAGGCGCTGTATCTCTTCTCGTCCGCGTTCTCGCAGATGGGCATGTACAACCACCAGCTCCGCAAGCTCTCCGGCAACATCAATGACACGACGGTGCGCGTCTCGGCGACGATGCAGGAGCTCGCGGCGACGGCGCGCGACGTGACGGACAACCAGGCGGCCCTCGGCAAGGAAATCAAAGCCGTCGACGAGGTCGCGGGCAAGATCAACGAATTCACGAAGCTCATCGAGAACATCGCGAAGCAGACGAAGATGCTCGGCCTCAACGCGTCGATCGAGGCGGCGCGCGCCGGTGCAGCCGGTGCGGGCTTCAATGTCGTCGCCGAAGAGATCCGCAAGCTCGCCGAGAACTCGACGGACGCCGTCGCGAAGATCCAGGCCTTCACGAGCCAGATCAGCTCGTCCGTGCAGACGACGGTCGAAAAGAGCGACTCGACGACGGACATCGTCGGCCAGCAGGCGGAAGCGATCGAGCAGTGCGCGAACAGCCTGACGGAACTCACGATGGCTGCGAAAGACCTCTTCGAGCTCGCGCATAAAGACGAGTAAAAACAAGCATCCTTTCACAAAAGACGAAAGATGTACACTGGGTGTAAATATGTCCGTGTACAGTTGACAAAATACGTTTCTTCTTATATACTATTGGCGCTGTTTTGCGGAGACATACAGCGCCGATTTTTTGTCATTTTTCAAAATCTTTCCATTCAGGAGGCAATTTTTATGTCCACCCAGTCCGATCAGCGGCAAACGTTTTCGCCGCTGATGTCCCCGGACAAGACGTACGAGGAAATCAATACGTATGTCGTGTGCTGGGGCCTTTTCTTTGCGGTGCTGTTCGCACTCGCCGTCGGCTATCTCGCACTGAAGATCGGCCAGACGGTCGATGCGTTCGCGCCGGTGTCCGTGCTCGCCATGGGCATGGCCGTCATCTTCCACCGCAAGAACGCGTTCCCGGAGACCGTCCACATCCAGGCCATCGCGAGTGCCGGCACGAACGTGCTCGGCGGCGCGATGTTCATCCTGCCGGCGCTCTACATCCTCGGCATCGAGGACCTGTCCTTTATCGAGATGTCGATCCCGATCGTGCTCGGCGGCGTCCTCGGCGTGTTCCTCGCGACGGTGTTCCGCCGTTATTTCTGCGAGGAAATGGATGGCGTCTATCCGTTCCCGTCCGGCAGCGCGGCCGCCGAGGTCCTGCAGTCGAACGAGGGCTCGAAAGCGCACATCATGCTGCTTTCCGGCCTCGTCGCCATGGCCTATGACTTCGTGCTCAACACGCTCGGCTGGTGGCAGGAGCTCTTGACGACGACGGCGGTCTCGTGGGGCCAGGCGCTCGCGGACAAGTACAAGCTCGTCTTCAGCATCGACAACGATGCGGCGCTCCTCGGCATCGGCTATTTCACGGGCCTCCGCTACGGCCTCATCATCGCGGCCGGCTCGTTCTTCTCGTGGCTCGTCTGCATCCCGGTCGCCTACTTCATCGGTGGCGATCATGCGATGGTCGTCGGCGGCAAGGACATCCTGCTCGCGCAGGCGCCGGTCGGCGCGGTCTTCTCGCAGTACGTCCGCCACATCGGCATCGGCATGCTCGCCATGGCCGGCATCATCGGCCTCCTCACCATGTCGGGCGTCGTCGGCCGCGTCATGCGCCGCGCCGTCCGCGATCTCTTTTCGAAAGGCGTCAGCGCGGAAGGCGAGCTCCTGCGCACGCAGCGCGACATCCCGATGAGCCGCATCGTCGTGGGCAGCGTGCTCATGGCGCTCGGCTTTGGCATCTTCTTCCATCTCATGTGCGCAGAAAGCATGACGCAGACCGTGCTCGCGTTCCTCGTCGTCACCATTTTCGCCGTGCTGCTGTCCGTCGTCGGCATCAGCTCGATTGCCTACACAGGCAATGAGCCGGTCTCCGGCATGACGATCTTCATGATCATCGTCTCGGCCGTCGTCATGGGCGGCGCGGGCATGCATGGCAAAGTCGGCATCATCGCCATCCTCATGATGGCCTCGTTCCTCTGCACGACGCTCGCCGTCGCCGGCAACTTCATGTCGGAGCTCAAGGTTGCGCACATCACGGGCGCGACGCCGCGCACGATGGAGCGCTGGCAGCTCGTTTCGATTATTTTGTCTGGCTTCGTGTCCGTCGGCGTCGTGTTCCTGCTGAACCATGCGTACGGCTTCACGGGCGAGGGGGCTCTCCAGGCGCCGCAGGCGAACGCCATGGCTGCGATCGTGCAGCCGATGATGGAGACGGGCGATGCGCCGTGGCCGCTCTATATGGCGGGCGCGTTCTTCGCCATGCTGCTCTGGATGATGAAGATCCCGCCGCTGCCGTTCGCGCTCGGCGCGTACCTCCCGATGGGCATCAACACGCCGGTGCTCGTCGGCGGCTTCATCTCGTGGCTCGTCTCGCACAGCAGCAAGGATGAAAAGATCAACAGCATCCGCCTCGCTGAGGGCAACACCGTCGCCTCCGGTTTCGTCGCGGGCGGCGCGATCGGCAGCCTGATCTCGGCCGTCCTCCACATCGCGGGCATCGACTGGTTCGCGAAAGCCTGGGCGAACAGCCCGGCTGGTACCGCCGCCGGCCTCGTCGCGTACTTCGCGCTCTGCACGTTCCTCGTCTGGATGGCAAAGCGCGGCGCGCGGGAGTAAAAACGAATCGTTTCATGAAAACAAGCAAGCCCTTCGCAGGTGTTTGACCGCCTGCGAAGGGCTTGCTTTCTTTTAAAGATATTGATACAACAAGATCACGATGACGCCCGGGATGCCGAAGACGCCGGCGATGAGGGCGCGCACGATATCGATCGGGATGCCGGCGCCGAACAGATTGACGACCCAGAGCATGACCGCGCCGACGATGCTGTTCGTGATAAATTTCCAAAACAGGTGGATCGGGATCGAGACGAGCTTCATGATCAGCGCGAGGATGATGATGCCGACGGCGAGGCCGATGACGGATTCAAACATATGGGGATTCCTCCAGTTAAAACGGCTCCCCCTCTGGGGGAGCTGTCGAGCGACAGCGAGACTGAGAGGGTAGCGACGTTTGAGAATCTCGATACGCCGCTACCCTCTCCGCCCCTTCGGGGCACCTCTACCTAAAGGACAAAGCGACCACTAAGCGCTAAAGCGCTAAGTGGCTGCTTTCCCCAAAGGGGGAGGCCGAGCGTGACTTCGTCGGCGTATTCGAGGTCGCCACCGATCGGAAGGCCGTGGGCGATGCGCGTGATCTTGAGGCCTGCGGGCTTCAGGAGCTTCGCGATGTACATGGCCGTCGCCTCGCCTTCGACGGTCGGGTTCGTCGCCATGATGACTTCTTTCACGGTGTCGTCGTAAAGGCGCGTCAGGAGCTCCTTGATGCGGAGCTGGTCGGGGCCGACGCCCTCGAGCGGCGAAAGCGCGCCGTGGAGGACGTGGTACACGCCCTTGTACTCGTTCATGCGCTCCATGGCCGCGACGTCCTGCGGCTGCTCGACGACGCAGATCGTGCTGTGGTCACGCTTTTCCGAGGCGCAGATGGCGCACGGGTTCTGGTCGCTGAGGTTCCAGCACGTGTTGCAGTAGCCGATCTTTTCCTTCGCCTCGAGGATGGCGCCCGCGAGCGCCTGCGCGTCCTGGGGCGTCATGTCGAGCACGTGGTACGCGAGGCGCACGGCGGTCTTGTTCCCAATGCCCGGCAGCGCGCGGAAGTGCTCGATGAGTTTTTGGAGCGGCGCGATGTACTGCATCAGATCATTCCCGGCGGCAGGCCGAGGCCGCCGGCGAGCTTCTGCATTTCGGATTTCATCATGCTGTCGGCCTTCTCCGTTGCCTCGTTGAATGCGGAGACGAGCAGGTCCTGCAGCATCTCGACGTCTTCAGGATCGACAGCCGCCGGGTCGATCGTCAGGTTCTCGACTTTTTTCTCGCCGTTCATGACGACCTTGACAGCGCCGCCGCCAACCGAGACGTCGACGGTTTTCTTCTTGAGCTCTTCCTGCATCTTGAGCATTTCATTCTGCATCTTCTGGACTTTTTTCATCATGCCGGCCATGTTGCCCATGTTGCCCATTCCACCAAACATTTGTGTGTGCTCCTCTCGTGTGTGGGGTAAGTTGTCGGTAAAATTCTTTCTTAAATGTATCAGAAAAGCGTAGAAACGTCAATCATCTGCGCCGTCCGGCGGCAGTTCGTCGTCCTCGTCGTCGGGTGGCGCGTCGCTGTCGTCGAATGGCGGCGGAGCATCGTTATCATCGAAAGGCGGCGCACTTTGGCTGTCTTGTTGCGGCGGCGCAGGCGGGGCGGTCGACTCTTCCATCGCAGGGGGCAGCGCTTCGGGCGGCACGCCTTTGGCTCCTTCGGGCGGGGCGGGTTTTTCGACGATTGTGCCGCCGCCGAATTTGTTGATGATGTCCATGGAGTGCTGGAAGTTTTTCTGCTCCTCGGGCTTCATCGCACGCTCGTCGACCTTCGCCGGACGATAGGCGTGCGGCAGGGGCGGTTCTTTCTTTTTTCGCGGCGGCGCCTGCACGCGCGTCGCGGGCGCGCCAGGCTTTTCGATGTGGAAGACGAGCTCGACGGGATGGCCGAAGAACTCCGCGAGCTTGCCTTCCACTTTCGGGCGGAAGTTCGGCGAGAGCAGCAGGCGGGCGCGGACGCCGTGTTTGAAGGGGAACAGCAGCTCGCATTTCCCGTCCGCGAGCGACAGGAGCTGCGCAGGATCGAGGCAGACGGCGATGTTGTCGTCGTGACCATTGCGGAAGGTGTCAACGGCCTGCTTCCATTGCGCGCGATCCGCCTCGCTGGCCTGCACGGGCGGCGAGGCAGCGGCGGCATCTTCGATGGGAGCCGCGCGTTTTGGCGGGGCAAGGCGGACAGGCGTTGTAGGTGCTACAGAAGATGTTCCTGCAGGCGTAGGGACACTCGGTCGGCCGGCAAGCGCTTGCGTGAGTTTTTCGATGCGGGCTTCGAGCTGCGCGAGGCGCGCGTCGTCAGCAGTTGTGTTGGCCGCTCTTTGCGGTGCGGCAGCTGACGCTTTCGCGGCCGCTATCTGCGCGTCGAGGTTTTCCATCGGTCCGTAGTCGCCGCGCGCGAGCGCGAGCAGCGCAATCTCGACGGTGATGCGCGGCTGCGGCGACCAGCGGAGCTCCTGCTGCGCTTCGTGCAGGCGCGTGAGCATCTGCATGAAGGCGGCAGGCGGCCAGAGCGGAGCCTGCTTTTTCAGCACGTCCTCGGGTTCGGCGTAGAGGTCGAGCCCCTCGACGGTGCCGGCCGCCTGATAGATCATGAGGCTGCGGAGATGCAGCTCGAGCTCGGCGACGATCTGCCGCAGGTCTTTGCCGTCCCGCAGGAGCTCGGCGAGCACGCCGAGGACTTCTTGTGCCTGGTGCGCGGCGAGCGCTTCCGTCATGCGGTAGATCCAGCTGTGGCCGACGAGGCCGAGCATCTCTTGGACGAGCGCTTCCGTGACGGCGCCGTCGCCGAGCGAGATACATTGGTCGAGGATCGAGAGCGCGTCGCGCAGGCCGCCGTCGGCTTGGAGCGCGATGAGCTCGAGCGCCTTGTCCTCCGCCGTCGTCTGCATCTGGTCGCAGACATACCGGAGGCGCGCTTCGATTTCGCCGACCGTGATGCGGCGGAAGTCAAAGCGTTGGCAGCGCGACTGGATCGTCGGCGGAACCTTGTTCGCCTCCGTCGTCGCGAGGATGAAGACGACGTGCGCGGGCGGCTCTTCAAGTGTTTTGAGCAGCGCGTTGAACGCCTCTGTCGTCAGCATGTGGACTTCGTCGATGATGTAGACGGTGTAGCGGCCCTCGGCAGACGCGTATTTCGCGCGGTCGCGCAGGTCACGGATCTCGTCGATGCCGCGGTTCGATGCCGCGTCGATCTCGTAGACGTCGATGGCCGTGCCGTCCTCGATCTCGCGGCAGCTCTTGCACGTGCCGCACGGCTCTGCGCCCTGGGGGTGCTCGCAGTTCAGCGCCATCGCGAGGATCTTCGCCGTGCTCGTCTTGCCCGTGCCGCGCGGCCCAGAAAAGAGGTACGCATGGCCGAGCCTGCCGGTCGCGATCGCCTGCGCGAGCGTGCGCGAGACATGCTCCTGCCCGACGAGATCGGCAAACTTGCGCGGCCGCCATTTGCGGTAAAGTGCGATGTATGGCATAGAAGAACCTCCTCGCGAAATAAAAAAGGCTCCCCCTTTGGGGGAGCTGTCGAGCGTCAGCGAGACTGAGAGGGTAGCGCATAAACAAATCTTGTATTCCTATCAAAAGGAATTTGAATGAAGTGATTGCGCTACCCTCTCCGCCCCTTCGGGGCACCTCTACCTAAAGGACAAAGCGACCACTAAGCGCTAAAGCGCTAAGTGGCTGCTTTCCCCAAAGGGGGAGGCCGCCCTTGCGGCACATGCCGTATCTCTCTTAACGCTGCTTCCTTCCGGACCTGACGTGGTTCGTGAGGCGCCATTGCGCAAGACCCGAGCGCTGCGGCTCGACCTTCAAAAGGAACGTAGACTATTCTACCATAGCAGGGCGCGGCGCGTCAACAAAAACATGAATGCAGTATGTGAATTGTTTGACTATGACCTCTGTAAAAGTACATAAATCTTGACGGGGGGGACATTTGTGGTAACTTAGAAGCAGAAATATTGATTGCTATTTTCTTGAGGCTGGTCGTGTCGCACTTGCTTCTATTTTGACCGATGTCGGCCTTGCTGCTAGGGAGCGTGAGAGAAGCATGGAAGGATGGATTTGTACTTGTGGAAACCATGTAACAGGGAATTTTTGCCCGAAATGCGGGCGACCACGTCCGAAGGATTCTCAGATTGGAGGACCGAAAGCGATACCACCATCTCCGTCCGCAGCTCCGATGCCGCAGCCGGAGAAGAAAAACAAGGCTCCATGGATCGTAGCGGGCGTATTGTTCTTTGCATTGGTTGCTGGCGGCGGCACGTATTATTTCATGCAAGAGACATCGGCCCCTGCAACCCAGACAGAAACAAAGGCACCGGCACCGCAGGCGAGCGGCGCATCATCTTCGGTGGAGGAGGAAGCGCCTCGGGAAACGAAGAAAGAGGAACCCAAGGCAGCAAAGACTCCGAGTATGACGGAACTCTCTTTGGCGGGAGTGAATGTGGATGATACGCTGGAGCAAGTGCATCAAGTGCTGGGAAAGGAAAGCAGCATCCAGAAGAAGGATTCTGGGCTTATGGTTTATAAATTTCTGGATGCAGATATCTATATTTCGAATGGCAAGGTGCATACCCTTGTTTCGAATTCGAATCAGGCGAAGACGAAACGAGGAATCCATCAAGGGTCTTCCTTGCAAGATGTCTTGAATCAGTACGGAGACAGCTATACGAAGCAGAACTACAATGATCTGGTATTGTATGAGTATTCTTTGAAGACGGATAACGGCACTCCTTGTATTATCCGCTTTGCCATGAAGGGGAACCAGGTGAACTATATCAGCATTCGGAAAGCCTGATGTTTTTGACATTATCGGGAAAGAAGGGGTTTGTCATGGGACGCTTTTGCACGAATTGTGGTCATCCAGTCCAGGCAGGGGATTCGTTCTGCATGAATTGCGGAACGAAGCTTCAGGCGGCACCGACAGCAACGACGCCAGCCGGGCTGACGGCTGGAGAAAAAGAACGGGCGGACAAAGAACTCAGGCAGGCACAGGAAATCCTGCTGCACCCTGTTCTGCCGGATTATCGCAAAGCTGTGGCGCACTTGCAGTATGCAGCGAAGCATGGGCAGGCAGCAGCTGTACAGAACCTGGCCAAGCTGGCGCAGCAGTATCGGAAGATTCAAGAATTCTGCCAGAAGGAATTGGATCAGATTCCGGCAGGGGCTGGAGAACGGCTGTCTGTGCAACCAGTAGAGACAGGGAAGGGAGCAGCAGGCACGGCAGCGGCGGACGGAGCCCGGAAGCCGATCGCGCTCAAGCCGGATGCAGGTGCGCCTGCAGCTCCTGTCGGGAAGCCGGCGGAAAATCGTGGAGGGAACTCCATCCTGAAGA
Source organism: uncultured Veillonellaceae bacterium (assembly GCA_900314825.1). Classification (GTDB taxonomy): domain Bacteria; phylum Bacillota; class Negativicutes; order Selenomonadales; family Selenomonadaceae; genus Selenomonas_C. The sequence goes on from OMWS01000100.1 coordinate 8,722, forward strand.
ATGTTGCGGCTGGTGCGGCAGGCGCTGTTGTTGGCAGCGTGCTGACGAATGCCATCAGAGATGGCGCAGGGACTGCTGGCCACCATGTCGCAGAAGCTGCGACACCTGATATTGCAGGGGATCTCGGAGATGAAGCAGCACTGGATGATGCGGCGATGGATGCCCTTCTCGATGATTTGATTATCGCAGATGCTCTGGACAATGGCGTTGTCGATGGTTCGATCTTGGAGGATCCTGTACCAGAGCCGATGGGAGGGGGTTCCGAGACTTCCCTGGACGCACCAGAACCTGCTGTGCCTGATACAAATTCGTCTGAGGATAACAGCAGTTCGGACGATGAGGATGGGAGTATCAGTGATTTCTTCTCAGATCTGTTCAATTGATGTTAAATGGTGTCCAGGGATACGGAATCTTTGAACAAGAGGGGGAGGAAGTCATGAATCTGAGAAATGTGTCGAGAATGTGGATGCTCGGCATCGTCATCGTCCTGCTGGCAGGGTTGATGGCGAGTGGCTGCGGCAGCAGCAAAGATGCCTATGTGCAGGCGGTTTATGATGGCACGTTGCAAGCAGAGCCCAACATTCCCATCGGAAAGGCATTTGACCAATTCTTCAAAAACGAGAAATGGAAATCGTTCAAGTCGAAAGAGCAGCAACGGATTGTCGAATTCAATGGTGATTGCACATGGAAGAAACAGGAAACGCATGCCGTCATCCAGTTCACGGTCGATGAAGACACGAAAGACTTCCAAGTTTCTTTCGTGCAGATCGGATCACAGAAGATGAACCTGATGGAAAGTTTGGGCGTTGTGGAAAAGATTCTCAAGAATTATAAGCCGTGACGATGCGAAGGCAGAAGCAGAGGAGGGATGGACATGTTTTGCCCGAATTGTGGGAATTCCTTGGAGGATCATGCAAAATTCTGCCCACGTTGTGGCGCTCAGGTCGGAACTGCAGAGGAGGAAAAGAGAGAACAGGTACGGCCTCCCAGCAACGGTGATGAAAAGACAGCAGCAGCGCGGGAGAAGATAGAAGCATTTCGCGCCTATGTGACGGATAAGAAGAATCGCAAGAAAGTGATTGCCGGCGCCGTGGTCTTGTTCGCTGTGCTCTTTTTCGGCTTACTGGGAAGTAGCCTTGATAAAGATGTTCGTATCGTCAAGACGGGACATTTCTACTCAGCACAGAATATCACGGTAGGCGATGCTTTTGAAAAGTTCTTTGCAAACACGAAGTGGAAGTCCAGTGTCAACGGAAACACGCATTATGTTTATTTTGAAGGCGATGCCGGAAATACACAGGGGAAAGGCTACAAGAAATTCCGGGCGACGTTTGTCGTCTACCCGGATCAGGGAACCTTCAATATGACGCGGACGGAGATTGACGGCCATGACGTCACAAATTCCCAATCGACCTTCATTCCGCAGATTTGTGCAGGAGCCAGCCAGATTTCCTATACGTATCAGCAGTGAGGAGTGCGGGAAGATGAGTCGTCATATTGTCTTTGGGATGCTGCTGGGGATTGCTTGCTTGCTGCTTGGCGGATGTGGTGACGGGCATCTTGCTTATACGATATACCCGGATGGCAGCGTCCATGAAGAACATGAAATACAGCTGGATGATTATTTCGCACAGAAATTTCCAGCATGGAAACAGAATCTGTCGGAACAGGAAAAAGACTGGGAAGACAAAGGATATACGGTTGACCGGCAGAAAAATGGTGCGACGGTGAAGAAGGACAGCCTGAATCTGCAAGAGATCGTCATCCATGGGGAGAAGAACAATATCTGGTCGCCGGACGAACGCTATGACGGCGTCCGCTATCGGAAAGGATTCTTCTATGACACGTATACCTTGGAACTGCCCTGGGAGTCAGACGAGGGGATGCAGGATCGCTCGTTCCTGAATGAAAGGCCGCAAACATTCGAGGATGCAGAGATCCAGCAGCTTTTCAAACAGGGAATGCAGAAAGACACCCTTGATTTCACGTTGCGCCTGCCATATGCAGCAGACTTCTCCAATGCGACGACAACGCAGGAAGATGGACGCGAACTGATCTGGGATATCAAGCCGGCGATGCTTGGTGACAAAGATGTTACGGTCAATGCCGGCTTCCGCATCTATCACAAGAATGTCCTTGCAGCATCCGCTGTTGTCGGTGGAATCTTTGCCATCTATGCAATTATTGCATTAGCGATGGCAGCGCTTCGGGGAAGTGCATCGCCGCTGGGGCGCCTGGCATTGCCGTCAGGGACCATCGCTTTGGTGGCCGTCTGTGTCTTCGGCGGTGTCGTGGCGTATCAGATGAAGCATCCACCGCAGCTGACGAATACAGACCGGATATATAATGGTACAGCGCGTGATTCTGAAGGGCGTCCCTTGGCGGATGGATTGAAGCGCCTGGAACAGGCTCATCCGAATTCGTTGGACGAGATTGAGAAAATCCTCAAGGAGCATGGGGTTGAAGATTCTGTTCTTGCAGCTTCGGAAAGTGATGAGGCAGGATTCCTGGCGTTGCTGCGGGGAGACGTGAACAAGGGCGGCGGCTATTACTACGTCGTCTATGATGCGAAGGACCAGCAGGTCGCAACGCTCTATGACCACATGCAGGGGAAAGGCATCCAGACATTCCGCAGCTATGACATTCTCAAGAACGGAAAAGTCGATTATCGTCCGCTGCTCTTCTCTATGCAGATTGCCGGCGATCCGAATCGTTCGGGACAGAATGCTTCAAGCGGCGCATGGAAGGATGGCGTGCATACGCTGCCGGTCTATGTCCTCTTCGATGTCGATGAACAGGATCAATTGAAGAACAAGCGCTTCACGACGGGATACGGATATTATCCGTCGCATTACATGGCCGAATTGAAGAATCCTGTTTATCGGAATCTGGCAGATACCGTCGTCGAAAAGGCGTGCGCATTGAAGTTGGATATGCTGAAACGAAATATCAATCTCGGTCAGAAGAATGCAGGGCCGGAAGGCAAGAAGTCGTGAACGTACGAGCGGAGTGGATTGAGATATGAAGTATGGTTTGAAGACATTATTCAAGAATATGAATCTCATGGCATTGATCAGCATGATCGTCACGACGCTCCTGACGCTTGCACTTTATGCCAAGTTCGCGTATATGGTGATCACGCCTGAGGAACGCCAGGAAGGGAAGAAGCCATCGGATATCGGGAAACTCTGGGCGGCACTCTTGTTTTTCGGAGAGGCTGTCGGTCAGCTGGTGATTGCGCCCAAGCTGGATTTCGGTGAGGCGGTAGCGGCCATCATCGGAGATGTGTTGCTCAATATCATCGTGTTTGCCATTGGATATTTCTTGCTGGGGATATTCAAGAAAGAACAGACGAAATTCCAGCGCAGCAAATATGCGTTTATCTGCATTGTAGGATGCAATTGGTTGCTGGTTCTCGCTGCTTTATGAGATTGCAGCAAGGCGCCCCTGCTGGAATGACCGCAGGGGCGCCTTGCTGTATCTTGGGGACTTGCGCCATCTCTTCCGGCGCATGGAACAGCGGGCCGACAACAAAATATTATCATGTCCTTCAAGAATGAATGTGGAAGGCTTGCGCTCCCAGCAAATTCTTTGATGGGAAAATGATACGCACCATGGTATAATCTTGGTAGAGGATTGCGAGAAAATGCAAGAATATCGAGGTGAGAGGTCATGGCGGTCGGAGCATTTAAAAAGGTTCCCGTGGTACAAGGGATTTTATCGCTCGAAGAAATCAGACAAAGGCTGATGCCTGTGTTTGAAAAATATCGGATCCGGCGTGCATTCTTGTTTGGATCGTATGCGCGGGGAGAGGCGACGTCAGAAAGCGATGTGGACATCCGCATCGAAAAAGGCGAAAATGATTGTTTATGCGGATTGCTCCAGGAAAGCGCGATGCAGCTTGATTTGATGGATGCCGTCGGGCGCAATGTTGATTTGCTCACGACGTATCCGGACGGCAAGTATCAGAAGATTTTCCGCAAAAATATGGAGCAAGAGCAGGTGGTGATTTACCATGACGAGCAATCGTGACTTTCAGGTGCTGCAACATATGTACAATTACTGTCGTCAGATCCTGATGACAAAAGAGCGGTTGAAAATGACGGAAGCATCATTGCAGGAGGATTTCCTGCAACAAAATGCCGTTTCTATGCCAATGTTATCGATTGGAGAACTTGCTAAGCAGGCACTGTCCGAATCCTTTCGCGATGCGCATACAGAGATTCCGTGGCGCGCATTGGCGGGGATGCGCAATCGTTTTGCGCATGACTATGGGAATATGGATTTTTCCGTCATATGGGATACCATGGAGCATGATGTTCCTGTGCTGCTGGAATTTTGCAAAGAGATCTTGATGCATGAAGGTGTATTTGAGGAATATCCGCTGGAATGAACAGGATGAACAAAAAAGCGTGACCAGAAACGGCCACGCTTGTGTGTTCAATGGCGGAGAGTGAGAGATTCGAACTCTCGATACAGGTTTCCCCGTATACACGCTTTCCAGGCGTGCTCCTTCAACCACTCGGACAACTCTCCAAATGGCAGTTTTCGTTGCGAACGTGCGCTCGCAACAGAAACTATTATAAAGGGCGCACGTCGCCCTGTCAAGTATTTTTTTGAGTTGCCCTGAAAGGATTCCTCATCAAAGGAATGCGTCTGTCGAGAGAATCAACAGGAAGTGTCCGACGGCCGTGTAGAGGCGCAGGGCCATCTGGTGGCTGCCGCGCGGCACGACGTCCTCGGCGGCACGCGGGAACTCGAGGTCGGGCTCCACCTTGCGGTTCGCGAGCTCGACGATGTAGAGGCCGTTGACGACGTTCAGAAATTCTTCGAGCGCATCGACGGTATCATCGTCCATCTCCGTGAGGTCGAAGCCGGCGTAGCGGCTCGCGAGCGCGAGGAAGACGCGGTCGCGGGCGAGGATGCCGTCCACGATGCTCACGTCGCCCGTCACGCGCTGCGACACGCCCCAGAGGCCGTGCTTCTGCTCGAGCGTCGGCATGGGGATGGGCGTCGGGAGGATGACGGCCGGGAGCTTCATGAAGCGCTCGAGCGAGGCGCAGAAGAGCTCGACGAAGTCGGCGTAGTACGTCGTCTCCTGGTCGATTTCGGCAATGGATTTCGCGGCGAGCAGCACTGCCGTGCGGGCGGGGTGCGTGTCGACGTCGAGTTTTACGCCGCGCGATCGAAGATCCGCCTCGGTCACGCGGCCTTCCACGATGTCAGGGAGCTCCGCTTCCGTGAGCTCGCCGACATTCAGCAGGCGTTGCGTGTATTCTTCGATCGTGCTCATTTTTTGTTGATCCTCCTGCGGATGTTCTCGACCGCTTTCGTGATCTGTTCCGTCGTGTACGGCTTCTGGATGAAATCGATGGCGCCCATCTTCAGCGTCTTCATGATCTTCTGCGGCGTGCCGGCGGACGACAGCATGACGACTGGGATGTCCGGGCTGACCTCCTTGATGACCTGCAGCGCCTCGATGCCGCCGACCTCTGGCATGACGATGTCGAGGATGATGCCGTCCGGCTTGTCCTTGAGGTCTTTCATGATGGCCTCTTTGCCGTTCTCCGCCTCGATGACATCACAGCCGAGCGCCTCGAGTTCTGCGCGCAGTTTTTTCCGAAGGAGCTTCGAATCGTCCGAGACGAGAAGCTGTGTTGGCGGACGGATTCTCCGCCAAGATTTCGGTATATATCGCTACATTCGCCGAACGAGGACGAAATTCCTTCCTTTGTATCTGAAATAAGGATAAAATTTTCTGTGCCGCGCCTCTGGGGACGCAATGGTTTTTTCATGACGTGGCGAAAAAAATCGTGCTATACCCCGAGTTTTGAAAAAAATATCGTTCCAAGTGGCGAAAAAGCTAGGAAAATCCTTGCTTTTTCGCCACTTTTGTGTTATACTTAATTGTAGGTATATGT
>OMWS01000099.1 GCA_900314825.1 uncultured Veillonellaceae bacterium
AGGCCTTTCTTGTGTAATCCTGTAATAGTTAGCACTCTATAGGATACAGGCCTCTTATTTCTTTTGCAACCTCATCACCGAGAACTATTTTACACTAAGGTTCTCTGATCCGCTCTGGCCACACATGGCCGTTCAGATATGCGGAGCGAATACGAGCGCGCCATGCGCGTCGACGCGGCTCAGGTGGCGGATGAAGAAGCGGGCGATGGAACCCGTGACGAGGGCGGAAATGAGCGTGCCTTCGCGGATGCCTTCGATCGTTCCGAGCTGCGTGAAGGAAAATAGGGCAGCCGATGCGACAAGCGTGCAGTCGAACGCTGTCTTGACCCAGCCGAATTCGAAGCGGAACACCTGCGAGATGGCTTGGACGATAGCTTCGCCGGCGAGCATCAGCACGTGCGCGATGACCTGCAAGGCCACGCCGAGCGCGACGAACACCGCACCGAGGAGCAGGACGGCCATTTTTGCCGCGTACCGTTCTGGAACGACGCTTTCAAACAGCGCCATCGAGACATCGATGAAGAACGCGAAGACGAGCGTCACGGGAATCTGGAACAGCTGGATGGAATCGAACCGGCGACGAAGGAGCGCGATCTGTCCGGCGAGGAACGCCATGTTGACGACGAACGTCGTCTGGCCGAGCGTGAACGGATAGGCAAGGCTCAGCACGTAAGGGAGGCTCGAAATCGGCGACGTGCCGAGGAGGCTCTTGACGACAAGCGCGATGCCGGCCGATTGCACGAGGATGCCGATGGTGAAGATGAGATAGCGTTTCCAGATGGACAAACGAAGACTTCCTTTCGCAAAAAGAATGAAACTATTCTATCATAAAAACTTTTGAAAAGACTCAATCATTCGGTTCTTCTCTCATCCGTATCACACGCCTTCGTGCACGCCTCCAAGAGCGCCTTGCAGCCCGTGACCGCATCCTCGTACGTCGCGTCGAAATTACCCGAATACCAAGGGTCGTCCACTTCCCGTTCCTCTCCGGCAAACGACAGGAGCAGGCGGCACTTGTGTTCGGGATCGCCTTTCGTCAAACGCAACAGGTCGCGTAGATTCTCATCGTCCATCGCGACGATGAAATCGTAGGCATCATAGTCCTCGCGGCGAATGAGCCTCGCGGCGCGGCGCGTGAACGGGATGCCCATCTCACGGAGCTTGCGCTGCGTCCCAGGATGCGTATCGTTCCCGATCTCGTCCGTGCGGCACGCTTTGGAATCAATCACGAACTCGTCCTCGCGCCCTGCCCTGCGCACGAGCTCCTTCATGACGAACTCGCACATCGTCGAACGGCAGATGTTCCCGTGGCAGACAAACAAAATCCGATGCAAAATCATTTCCTCCCCGCTGCACGGCGCGCATAGATGTCCGTCGCCGTATCAATCATTTCCTTCCACGATGCGAACTGCGTCATGCGACGCACGTGCGCATCCATCTCCGCTTCCGGCAGCGCCTCGAAATCCGCTTGCGATTGGATGTCGAACTTCCCGCCTGCAAGGAATTTCTCGAACGAGCGGTATTTCGTGCATTTCCGCATGAACGCCGTATCGAACAAGTCCTTAAAATCCACCTGCCGCGGCAAGTCGCCGGGCAGCTGATACCACCCCGTGATTTTCACCATGATGTCAATCGTCGCTCTCCCCACAATCCTGTTCCGAGGCCTTGCCATAGCCCTGGCTGATGTAGTTCTCGTAATTTCTGGCTTTATTTTCATTCGCCGTTTCCGCGTCGTTCTCCTGCCTCCCCTCCGAAACAAAATCTTGCCATCCCCTCACCTGAGACGTAATTCGACAGGAGGGAGATCCGGATTGAGCGGCAACATCGAGACGTTCCGCGAGCTGTTTCAAGGGCACGGAAAACGCTTCGTGGCGTTCTGCGCAAAAGAGTGACAACAATCAGCGACAATGACAAGACGACCTCGTGCATGAGCGGTGCACGAGGTCGTCTTGCTGTGTATTTAGTAGGAGAGCTTTACGAGGTGCATCCTCACACCCCTCAACGAAAGCCTGCGGTGCTGCATCCGAACAAATTTTCGTTGCTCTCCTATCCGTTCATCTTAGCACAAATCGGGCGGTTGTGTCCATAAGAAGCGAACCATTCATTTCCACGGGTATTTTCCTAGCGGTTCAGCAGTTCAACGATCCGATCCGCAATCACTGTCGTAAATTCATCGCGCTTGGCATCGTCGAACAGATCGAACCATGCTTTGTTACATGCCTTGAAATCTGGTCCTTTTTGAATGTCTTTTTTATCCCATGGCATCACAGCGCTCTCTTCTGCCAACCACCATCCACTTTCGCAAATATCCTCTTTGCGGATGTTCAATTCATTGCAAATGTCTTGATCCTCCAAATGCCTTCCGCCTTCGGGATTCTGGTTGTTTTCGTCGAGTTTCACATGGCAATAACTAACCCCAAACGTATCTTCAAGTTCGGCTCTGACCCAAATCTGAACATGATTTGCCAGTTCTTTATACAAGAAACTGACCCCGGGATAGGTCGGCCATTTATTGATGTAAGTGACGTTCAAACGCTCTTTATCACTCGAATGGTTGATGCAATCGATGATTCTTGGCTTTTTTGTCTGCTTGGTGACTTTTGATTCGATATCGTGAAGAACATTTGCAAGGAGTTCCCTTTTCATTGTCAAGAGTACAGCAGGAATTGCATCAGCGCTCTTGAAATTGTCGTAGGATTTCCGAAGCACTGAAGAAATGTCCGTCCCTTTCTTTTCCCCCATGATGCCGCATACCTCCTCCAATACCTGTTTCATCTGCAAAATGGATTCCCGCAACCTCGCCGTATCGAGGACTTCCTTCGCACATGCATCCAGCCACGGGATAATGTCATGAGCAAAGGAAAGCTGTATCACGTGAACCCCATTCACCGTCCCAAGGCTGTTATTCGATGGCTTATGCCCATCTAACGTGAGATAGTACATCATCCGTTCCTTACCAGCTGGAGCCGCTGCCAACGCGAAGTAATCCCTGCACTGATTTATCTGATCGCCAGCATAGATTTTTACCTCGATAGGAAACCGGTACGCACCGACTTTGATGAACAAATCGACGCGCCGTTTCTTTTTGGTGGAGTGCTCTCGCTCTATGATAGATGCAGCGATTTCCGCTTCAGAAAACGCCGTTTGCTTGAGTACCATCGAATAAAAAAGTTCCAAGAACTTGCTCCCTTGGCCATGGCATCCATCGGGCGACAAAAGCTCGTAAAGCAAACGACAGATTTTCACTTCGTCCGTTTCCGCACCAAGCAGTCGAATCAGGTTGAACCCATATCCTTTGTACTGCCGCAAGAACTCGCTCCGCTGCCGGATGGCCGTGATGTCAGCAAGCATTGTTGGCAAAGCAGTCTGATCCATAAATGCATTCCTCCCCTCAATTTCCTTTGCAGATATGATTCGCCATCCGGCAGAGTTTTCCTGCCATGTTTTCGTCTTCGCGCCCGAAAATTCGCGCGACTTCTCGTCTGGCTTTTTCGATATCCGTAAAACTCGCGATTCGCACGAACCGTTCCGCATGGCGTTGGTCGTAGTCTTTTGTGACGGATGACAAAATGCTCTTTGCGTCCCCTGTCGCGTCCACAACCTTTGAACCAAACCTCTGCTCCATTTCCTGCTCGTCGGCACCGTTCAGAAAACGGCGCCAATCTTTGTCCGCCAAGCACCGCTCCGCAATCTTCGTCGTATTCTCCACAGCCTCCGAGCAATCCCGGAACAAGCACTTCATTTCTTCCGTGCCCTTCATATCGTATTCCTTGGTGAATGACGATGGCTTATTTCTACAAACATCGTCCAAAATCCTTTTTGCTCCCATGCTTCGGGAGATTTTTTATATCTTGATGATAGCACATGACTTCGGACAAATATGGGATATGTGATATGTTACAATGACATTCCGGAGAACAGCAGACATTCCTTGGGATGAAAGCATGGGAATTTCGACAGATGGACAATGAATAACGTGCGATTTTGCCAGTTCATAGGATTTCGCGTTGTTATCGTCGAATGTTACAGAAGAATTTTGAGATTGCGTTCCCGTACCTCACGTTTGATGCTGACAAACAGCCGACACCGCGGAGGAAGGATGCGTATCAAGATCGACACGATGAACCTTTGGGGGTGAGACCAATGAGAGAAGAATTTATTCTGAAGGAAACTGCGGATCGACCAAACACGTTCCGTCTAGGCTTTGTGGGCTTTGATCGTGCTGGATGCCAGTTCGTCCAGAAATGCCGTGAAGCCATCGCAGAGCAGCATCGACGGCTCGTCGATTTCGATGAGTTTTTCAACCTGCGGATCTCTTCCGCATCAGCGAAAGGCTGTTCTTGCATCGTCGCAGCCATCGGCACGGAAACAACAGCAGAACAGCTTGCCTCGTTATTTTCAGCTTCTCCGTCCTGCAACTGGAAGATCGTGATCGTCCCACAGGATGCTTGGACAGAAGCGAAGGCCGTGACATGGCATCAAATGGCAGATACCGTGCTCGTCATCGGCCAGATACCTACGGGAGCCGCAGATTTTTGCACGCTGCTCTCCACAGCTTTCCTGCCCGGCTTGATTGGCCTCGATTATGAGGATTTTCGCACGACCCTTTCCGATGCGACCGCAACCGGCTATCTTCTGCATGGTGATGCAAACGGTATCGCTGCGGCCACGCAAGCACTCGTAAAGCAGCCAGGAGCGACGAGATTGGCACAGACGAAACGAGCCGTGTTCGCGGCGCGCGTCGAATTACATACAGCCATGTGCGATCTTGCCGATGCCATGGAGATTCTATCGGATCAGCTTCCAGATACCGCCAACTGGATTTTCGGCGCCGTCCGATGGAAAGGCATGGAGAATCAAGCCTCGATCCGCTGCATCATCATGCTCTGAAATGGAGGGCTCTGTCGATGCGTCACATGGGCGCATCCACCAAAAAATCGTGAATCTTATTCCTCGTCAAACAAAAATCGTTCCGTCAATCGCAGAAATTCATCGACCTCATGCGAAAATGTATGGCCGACGTCAGGGAGCGTGACCCGCCTGATATTTTCTCTCCGCAGGAGGTCGATCAGCGCGGCGTATGGATAGGACGGATCGCGCTCCCCGAAGAGCATCGTCACCTCTTGCTCCTCTGACATTTTCATGAGCCCGGCTCTCGATTTGTGCCAGTTGATCATGACCGGTAGATTCAAGAGCAGCCACTTCTGGACGAACGGGTAGCGATAACCATACATCGCGCCGTACTGGCCGCCTTTGGAAACGCCGAAATAAAAAACGGAACTGCCGACATTTCGCGAGGCGATGTAGTCCGCAGCCACAGACATGGTGATGGACATATTTTCCTCGGGCGCAAGTTCCAAAGGGTTGTCGCTGACGATCACAGAAACGTTATGACGCTCCGCGATGCGAGCAGCGAGCGTGAGATACTTGTTCTCATGCCCGTAAATCGTTCCACCGCTTCCGGTTTTCACGACCAGCAATCCATTCGTTCCTTCCGTCAGCCCGAACTCGACGCCATGAAAAGACAGAAAGGCGTCATACTCCATCGAACCCCTCCCGTCATTGCATCTTCCAAAATTTTCCGCTCCCATGCTTCGGGAGTTTTTTCATATCTTGATGATAGCACAAAACTGCGGACAAAAATGGGAGAGGTGATATGTTACGATACAAAATACAAACGAAAGAGGGGATTGGTTTTTGTCAGGTGAAAGGATTCTGACGACCACCGTCGAATGATACAGAAGAATTGCGACACAAGGCAGGGAATGCTATGGCAGACACAAAAGCAAAATTCTACCACATCCTCGAAATCCTCTGGGACACGGACGAGGAACACCCGAAGACGGCCGCGCAGATTGGCGAGCTGCTGGATGCGCGGTATGGCATCGCGGCAGAACGGAAGTCCATCTGCCGCGACATCAACATCCTGCGGGATGAGTGCGGCTTCAACATCCATCTTTCGGCAGACAACAAGGCGGGCTTCTACCTTGCCAGCCGTCCGTTCGAGGACTGGGAACTGAAGTTTTTGATGGATGCCGTGCTGTCTTCCCGCGCGCTCTCGGAAACGGATGCGCGCGAGCTGGTGAACAAACTGAAACGTCAAGGAAGCCAGGCCAGCCGCGAACTGCTCGCCGCCATCACGCCGCTGCCGCCGAAACCGGCGGCGGACAAGCACTTGGTGAAGTACGGCATCGACACCGTACTCAAAGCCATCCGCGCGAATCGGCAGATTTCGTTCACGTACCTCACGTTTGACGCTGACAAACAACCGACGCCGCGCAGGAAAGAGGCGTACCAAGTCAGCCCCTATGCGCTCGTCCGCAAAGGCGATTTCTACTATCTCATCTGCAACTACAGCAAATACGACAATCTGAGCTTCTATCGCCTCGACCGCATGGGGCGGATTGCGCTGCTGCCGGACAAGCGGAAGCCGCTGCGCGCGTTCGTCGGTACGCATGAACGCGCCGGTTTGAGCGATTTCGTCCACCGTGCGCTCTATAGCTTCACCGGCGATCCCGTCGAGCTCCGGCTGGCGATTCCGACATACGAAGTCAGCGACCTCATCGACGCGTTCGGCAACGAAGTCACCATTCACAAAACCGACGAGGACGCTTGCGAGGCGCGCATGACCGTTCAGGATGGGCCGGGGCTTTATTTTTGGCTCTTGCAGCGCGCGGACAACGTGAAAGTGCTGTCGCCGGCATCCGTCCGCGACCATCTCGTCGAACTGATGAAAACGATGCTGGCGCAGTACGAAGCGCCGACAGATGCACCATCGAAAAGCAAGGAGGCCGATCATGGATGACATCCTCTTTCAGCGGGAGCACAAGGCGTGACCTCGCCGCAGACAGGGCTCATATCCAGCAAACCACTTCCCGAACATGATGAACTATTATACGCTGACGGCCTTTTACGAACGTGCATTACGAGCGATCAATAAAAAGTGACGAAGCCAAACGAGCCGGGGCAGCATCCATTGGGTGTTGCCCCCGGCCTGTTGTCGTACAGATGCGTCACATGGGCGCATCCACCACCATCACGGCCATGTCGTTAGACCTTCCGTTCGAGGTTCCTGAGCACTTCTGCTGTGACGTTGCCGCGCAACCCGCGCTTGAAAAGCCTGGCATGGTGCATAATATCCTTGACGTTTTCGATATACTCCCGCTCTGCCAGTAACATCTCGAGCGGCATGAGATCGTCCTGCATGAGCTCTGACAGGACGGCGCATTCCTTTTCCAGTTCTTTCAAATTCTTTTGCTGGGTAAGGAGCAGTCCGATATTATCTTTTTCCACATTGCTCATGACCGTATCGATCTTGTCGTGCAGGGTGTTGACTTTTACCATGTGCTCCTTCAACAGCAGGAGCTGCCGCCGTTTTTTCTGCAGGGCAGGCAAATTCTCTGTTTCATGCCCGCCGTGCTCATGGCAATCGCATTCGTGTTCCACGATCTTGTATATCCCCCTTTTTCAGCTGCGGAATCTCTCATCCGCCGGGCGCACGAGATTCCCATGCTGTTTCTTCAGCCATTCAAATGCCTGGATGACATCAGCGGGGATATCCACGTGCGCAATATAACCTTTCCCGTTCGGGCCGTACCCCTCCGCGTCATCGCGCAGGCGCGGAATCTCTCCCATGAGCAACGTCAGATAGCGCTCCGTATCCCACATGCCCCAAACGCTCCGCGTATAACGCAAACCATCCCCATCCGCTGCAACCTCTTGCCCGTAGGCCGCATAGTTGATGATGGTCGTCCCCTGCGGGAAAAACTTTCGTACCCCGGCATCCATCCGCAGCTGCATTGTCGCATCTTGGCAGAGGATGATGGAATTATGCGCATATTTCCATTCATCAAGCAATGCAAGGAGATACGTGATGTTGTTCCCACAATTCGTCGAACGGCATTCGAGCGCGTCCGGCACAAGACCGTGATACTGCTTCAGATAAGACGCGAAGATTTCCGCCTCCGTACGTTCTGCCGTTTCGATCTCGGGGCAAGCCTCCTGCATCGACGTTCGGAGCGTCTCCGTCGTATGCCCCGCCCCGCCGACGATGACATACCGCTTGGCAACACCAGCGCGCATGGCGTCCGCCAGCACCTTTCCGCCTTCCAGCACACTCCCACCGAAAAGAGCCATCACATCCGCTTGAGGAAATCCATATCGTGACATGAGGCATTCACGCGTCAGTTTCGGAACATCCCTGCGCCCAAGAAACCGTGCAAGCGTATTGACTTGTTTCGCCATTTTTTCCATCGCTATCACGCACCGTTTCAGAGATGAAGCCCCGCATCCTTCGGATCCAGTGTCAGCTTATCGCCGGCACTATAAACAGTATCCGACAGGAGCTCGGTTCCGTCAATATCCAATTCTATATTTTGCTGCTCTGCTGTCATATTGACGATGAAGGTATAGCACTTGCCATCGCCGTATCTTCTTGTTACATCGAGCTTGTCGAATGCGATTCCGGTGCCATCATTCTTGTCCTCTTCATCAGCCTCTGCAGGTGCCACAGCCTTACCGTCTTTTTTCAGCGGATCCATCACGCCTGTGATGCCCTTCTCTTCTATGATATCCTTGATCAGGCTGTCATAGAAAGCTTCATCAGAACTGGCTCCGATATAGTAAGCCTTGCCCTCTCCAAAGCTATTTTTAGTGATGACCGGTGTTCCTGCAT
>OMWS01000098.1 GCA_900314825.1 uncultured Veillonellaceae bacterium
AGCCCTTTATCGAAGGACGCCAATCTACCTTCCCGCTCCTCATTTCTATACGCTTTATATCGGGAAAGACATGAAGGAAGACGAGAAAGACGTGCGCCTCTCCGACTACTTCCGTGAAAAAGGCTCCGATCTCGAGCTTACGTGCCACGTCATCAACATCACGTATCGGAAGAATCGTAAATTCCTCGATAACTGCCAACCAATCCGCGAATACAGCTTTTTTGTGAACCGGTCGGAACAGAATCAAGAACGCGGTATGAGCAAGGATGATGCCATCCGCGAATCCATCGACTATTGCATCAAGCATCAGATCATGCAATCATTTTTGGAACGTAACCGAAGGGAGGTCCTAATCATGATGATGCTTCAATGGAACGCCGAAGAAGCCAGAAAAGTCCAGGAAGCAGAACGTCTAGAGGATATCCATGCGGCTGAACGGAACGGCGAAGCGAAGGCAACCGCAACCATCATCCGCAACTTGCTGCAGCTTTGAAGAAATCGCAGGCGTCGCCAGCACGACGGTCGAGCAAGTCGAACGCATCGCAAAGGAAAATGGCCTGAGGCATTGATCATCTGCCAAAGAGCGCATCCCAAAGGGTGCGCTTTTTTCATACCTCACAAGCAAGGCGTTCCCAGCGCCGCCTTACACGAGCTCCGAAATCATATGCTCCAATGAAATCATCCGGCAGGGGACACGCCCCTTCATATCTGCATAAATCTCATCATAATATCCGCACGGCGTCACGACGATGGCATCCGCCGACGGCAGCGTGTCTCCCGGATGATACAGCGGGACGTTGCGGAGTTCTGCATCCGCCCGCTGATCCACTGCATAGATGAGCTCCAGCCCGGCGGCTTCCAAGTCCTCGATGAACCTCTGCCCCAGGAACCCGATGCCATACACCGCGATGCGGTTCATGCCGAGCCGTTTCAAATAATCCGACACATGAACACCGTGCTGCGCGATGCTCAGCCAGTCTACGAGGATCTGCCGGATGCGTGCCGATTGCGCAAAAGCTTTTCGATCTTTGTCCACCTGTGCTTGAAGTTCCTCCACAGAAGCCTGCGGCTTCTCCGAGGCTTCCTGCTTCCCTGCGGAAGCCGCCTCCAGCGAAACGTCTCCGGACGTGCACGCCTCTTTCGCCCGCTTCACCGCCTCGAGCATCGCGCAGCCATGCTCTTCATCCGGTTCGAGGTACATCCCCTCGCCCCATTCATTCCAAGCATTGATGAAGACAAACGGATGCCGCTTCCGGGCTTCGATAGCGAGCAGCCGCTCCAGGCAGCGGCAAAAGGTCTCCGGCGTCGCCCCTTCATATACACATCCGCGAGATCCCATGCGCGGCGTATTGTCATAGCCGACGAACGCATTGAACAGCATCGGAGGCCGCGTCGGATCCTCCATCCGCTGCACCTCATCCAACAAATGCCGCCACACCCTGTCATACCTGCTCCGGATCGCACCCTCCCGCGAAACCTCGTCTTCCGGACGCATGCGCGGATAGCGCGACAGTCGGGCATCCAGACTCCTCAAACGGGGAGGATTCTCCCGCCAGCATTCACCTATCACATACAAGGAGGGAATCCCCTGCGACTTCAAGACACGGTTCCAACAGTCCAGCATCGCCGGCAGACAATAGAGGTTGTCCGGCTTATAGATCATGAACACAGGGTGGCCGTCTACCGTGAGGTATCGTGCATCTTTGAAGAACGGCAGCAGGTACTCGATATGATCGCGCCAATCGTTTTCATCCCCATACCGTTCATCCAGCAAGATGCCATCTTCCAGCGTCTTCCGCCCCGCTCCCTCTTTCCTGCTGCCCGCATCCTCTGTCCAGGAATTGACGGTCTCCGGATGCATCCGCATGAGCTTGCTCCACGTTCGCGCCCACGATTCGTTCGCCCAGCAGAAACAGAACGGCAGGGGGACGTCTTTCCAGCGCAAAAGGTTCTCGGCCGGTTTTTCGAGGATCCTCCGTCCATCCTTGAACCAATAATGATAAAATGCCATCCCGTCAATCCCATAAGTGCCCGCAAGTCCCGCTTGCCACATCATGGTCTCTTTCTGCAGCAAATCATAATAGTTTCCATGCAAAGGGACGTGCGGCTGCTTGTGCCCGTCATAGAGCGGCTTTCCCTGTTGCACCGTCGTCCAATCGGTAAACCCCTCGCCCCACCATTCGTCATTCTCTTTCACCCGGTGGAACTGCGGCAAATATCGTGCAATAATCCTTGGCGTCTTCATGCTTTCCTCCGGCTTCACGCGTTCAGCTGATCCGTTTCCAGCGGAACCGTCCGACATGCCATACGACAAATTCCCATCCTTCATTCCACGCTCAGCGTCATGAATCGATCACATCCTTGCGCCCGCAGGTACGCCTCCATCGCGCCGCGATGCTTCTTCCCCGTGGCGACGATGATCTGACAAGCGTCCGTGCGGTCAGTAAATTCTAAAATATGATGCACGGGGCTTCCAAGGCAGGATTTTTCAGCGTTCTGCGGATCCGTCACGGCAAAGACAAAGGACGAAATGCCGCGCTTGTCGAGCCCGACGGCCAGCCGCCGCGCCCATAGGCCTGCCCCGTACAAGACGACGAGCTTGTCCGACCGCTCTGCGATTTGCGCGGCGACCGCATTCACTTCACGCTCCCATGCTGCTTTCTTCTCCGCTCGATGATACATATACGCTTCGAACAACGGCACATCGCCCTGGAGCAAAGAATCCCCTGCACGGCCCGTCTTGCGCAATGTTTCTTCCAGCATGACATCCGTATCTTTCATAAAGTCCGATGCTGCCTTCCAGCAAGCTTTTGGAATGCGGACGCACATGGCAAATTCGCAAAGCTTTAGATACAGGATTCTATAGGCCTGTGCATTCTTTTCCGAAAGCGTTGCCGTCATCAATGATCCCGGCCGCACTCTGCGGTGGTAGTATACCTCGGGGATGCACAGGACGCGCCCCGCTTGCAAAATCGCCTCAAAGTAAAACAAATTGTCCTCATACGCTTTCAACGCATCGCAAAACGATATGTCATACGTCTCCAAAAAGCTCCGCCGCATGAGGATTGCATATAAATTGACATAGTTGTCTGCGTTCTCAATGAATTGCGCAAACATCTCCGGCCCGGAAATGACGTTTTTCCCATACGTCCCCTTGCGACGATAATCCCATTTTTCTTGAAGCGTCGCCTCGTCCACATCATCACTGAACGCCGTCAGGGAAAAGAACAGCAGATCGAGCCGCTCTGCGTCCGCCGTCGCCACGAGCGCTTCCAGCGCACTTGCGTCGACCCAATCGTCGGAGTCCATGAAATAGACATACGTCCCTGTCGCTGCGGCAAGGCCGACGTTCCGCGCATGCGCCTGCCCGTGGTTGGCACCGTCCCCCAGCACCTTCACCCGCGCATCCCGCGCTGCATACTCCTGCAA
Organism: uncultured Veillonellaceae bacterium; assembly: GCA_900314825.1. Lineage (GTDB taxonomy): Bacteria > Bacillota > Negativicutes > Selenomonadales > Selenomonadaceae > Selenomonas_C. The sequence goes on from OMWS01000098.1 coordinate 3,430, forward strand.
GATCGCGAGCGATCCGTCCGTCGATCCGTCATCGACGCAGATGACCTCAATATCTGAGAGCGTTTGATGGACTACGCTGTCCATACACTCATGCAAATATGGTTCTACGTTGTAAACGGGAATGATGATTGAAACTTTGACGTTCATAAAAATCCTTTCGTATCCCCTCGGACGACTTCTTCAAATACGCGATAGATGGCACCCGCCGCCCGCTTCGGCGAAAACCGTTCTTCCGTCGCCCGTCCCTGATTCCGCAAGGCGATCTTTGCCATTTCTTCCCGATGCGACAAGCACCAACGCAAGCAATCCGCCAGTGCTTCGGGATCCCCGAGCGGGTACAGCAGCCCATCTTCCCCATCCCGCAAGAGCTCCGGATTCGCGCCCGCATCGGAAGCGATGACGAAAAGGCCGGACATCATGTACTCCACCGTCACGCGGCCGAACGCCTCCGAGCGTGAGGCCATGACGCCGATCTCGCACGATGCCAGCGCATGACCGACATCCGACGTGCATCCGTGAAATATCACGCGATCGCCAAGTCCATGCTGCTCGATCCGTCGATCCAATCCTGCACGATATTCGTGATTCCCTCCCCCGTAAAAATGAAGTTCCAATTGTTCTTGTTCTGCCCGTGACAATCTTGCGAAGGCCTCGATGAGTTCCTGCTGGTTCTTCCCCTCGTGAATCCCGCCTACCATGACGATGCGCAACGGCGTCCGCTTAAAATCTGCCAATTGTTTTTGCTGTCGATGTCTCAAAGAAACGCCGTTATAAATCATGTGAAAATTATCTGCCCGGTGCGCGCGGGAAACATAATCGCTTTCGAGTGCTTTGGAAACAAACAAAACCGCAGCACTCCGCGATCGGATCTCATCTGCAGCCTGCGCTTCCCCATCGGGAAACGTAAAACCAAAGTCTCGCGTCGCAAATTCGCGGACGTGCCAGACATGCGGCACCCGGAGCTTTTCCGCGACACGCGCGCCGATGTCGATGACGCTGGTATTCGTATAGCACAAATCGATGCCAAGTTCCGAAAGGAATGCTGCGATCGCCTCAATCGCTTTCGCATTGTCCCGCAACGGTACGCCTGGCTTCCGCGCCCACCAATCAAAGTCTGTAGCAATACTAGGAATCTTCATCGCAAGGAGCGCCTCATTGAGCGGGCCTTCCCCCCGCGTGATGACGATGGGGAAAAACTCCTCCCGTTCTTTCCAGACAGACAGATTATCCATCAAACTCAAATCTGCTCCCAGCATGAGCGCATCATGCGTAAAAATCGCCACCCGCATTCGCCCATGTTTCCGCTCGTGCGGCCAAATTGCGGAGATTGCAGACACTTGCTTCGCATTCCAGGCATAGCGTTCCATGCAGGGGAATTGCTCATCGGGAAGCTCCAAGAGCTCCGCGTCCGAACCGTCCAGCGTCTGGCGGATCTCCTCCCGGTACTTCCTGCCAACCGCGAGCAAGACGCCGCACCCGGAAAGATCAACCTTGTCCGCCTGATATACGCGCGCACCATCCAGCGTCTCCGGATTTCCCTTTGCAGATGTCACCAGCACGCCACGCACGGGCAGTCCCAGCGCATCCAAGAACTCCAGCGCATATTTCCCATAGCGTCCCGCGCCATAAACATAGACGGTTTCGTGCGCAGAAAAAAGCTGCTCCAGTCTCCGCATATCATCGGACGGCAGTCCCAAAACGCCGTCCGCCGCCAAGGAGATTCGTATCTCACGCACAGGCGCTCACCGCCTGCCATGGCTCCGGCAACGTCCATTTTAATTGGACGTTTGCCCCCCCCCGAGTAAACGACTGCATCTTCAGGACCCCATAGCGATGGTACTCCGGCCAATCATATAGTACGGCCCGCAAGTCCGCGCTCTCCTGCTGGATTTCCTCACAAATTTCCGCAAAAAAAGCTGCATTTGTCACGATCACTGCCTTGATATTTTTGTCGTGGCGGAAAAAAGGCTTAATCGGTGGCCAATGAGTTTCATCCCATTTCATGTCATCCCGATCATAAATTTCCTTTATCGGAAAACGAGCCCGCTCTGCAAGCTGCAAGAAGCGCTTGCCAAGTTTTCCATATCCCCATAAAGCAACCGAATCCCGAAATACCGCCATCTCCTGAAAAAATGCTTTGTCATCGGCATCTTCGGCATCCTCATGCGTGACATCAAAATCTTTTTGCACCATCATCTTCCAACGATGATAAAAAACCTCGGAATGAAAATCCTTGCGTGACAATTCCGTCATGCGGAGGACAGCAAACCATTTTCGAAACGCCTCGCGTCCCTCCTGCCATTGTTCCGGCGCCAGCATCCAAAGGACGGAAAGGGAAACTTGTATCACGACATCATGATAGGACTGCCGGTATTTTTGGGAAACGCCTCTGCGTTCCATCTGCCGGCGCATCAGATCATATGCCAAGAAAAAATTGAATGCAGACTTCCGGAATCTCCTACTGGAAATTTGATGCCCCGTATGAATACGGTAGCAAAAAAGCGCACGGTCGATATGAATCATCCTTGATGCCAGCATCAGGCTCATCTTGACGAAAAAATTATCATTGTAACTGGAAATATCTTGGAACTGCATCATATGTTCCATGAGGAACGCCCGTCGATACATGAATGCCCACGCAGCAAAATGCGTTGTCAAAAATAAAATGTCAGCAATTTCTTCCGGTGCAACCGGCTGAAGCATCCTCTTGCGCCAAGTTTCAGGTACTTGATGCGGTATTTTATCTCCTGTCCGCGCATCCAGCTCATAGTAATCACACTCAGCAATATCAACATCATAGCGTTCCATGGCATCCACGAGCGTAGAGAGATATTCCTGTCCGTATAAATCATCTGCATCCAAAAACGAAAGATATTTTCCTTTCGCCATCTGCATCCCGATGTTCCGCGTCCGCGCCGCGCCGAGGTTCTCGGGATTTTTCCAGGCGAGGATGCGGCTGTCCTTCTCTGCATACGCCCGCAGCACCTCGCCTGATCCGTCCGTCGAGCCGTCGTCGATCGCGATGAGGCGGAAATCGCCAAACGTCTGCGCGAGGAGCGAGTCGAGGCACGACGCGAGGTATTTGCCCGGATTGTACACCGGCATGACGATCGTGACGGTCTCGGGCGTCCTGTCATTTCCTGTTTTCATTTCTGTCCCCTCAACAAGCGGCGATATTCCTCATAGGCAAGCACAACGGACCCCAGCGTGCCGTCTGGAAAAACTCCGCTTCGAAAGTTCTGCGCCATCGCCACCGCCGCAGGCTTGCAATCCGACTCTCGATTCCGATAGAAATGCCCGTAGTCCTCCGACTCGTTCGTGTCGCGCTTTCCCTCATACCAGCGAATCCACGTTTCGATGTTCCGCTTCGGGATGAACATCATGACAGCTTCGCCACTCCTCGACTGTATCTCTGCTGCCTCGCACTGGTCTTTCAGCTTGCCGATACGCTCTTGTACCGTTCTCGTGTCTGCGTCCGTGCATACGATGCCGATCCAATTCTTTTCATAATTGCGGCTCCGCATCGTTTGCAGCAATTTTGGATATTTCTCGCGGACATACTGCTCCCCGCATCCCTGCATCGGCAAATCCCACACAAAGATTTTTCGAGGATTCGCCCCATGCGCTATGAGAAAGTATCGGACAAAACACGCCATCTGCTGGTCTTCGCACAGCACTTCATATCGATGCTTCTCGAAATTCATCATACGTCCCTCATGATATATTCCGACACCGTCAGCGGCGCCACGCTTTCCGGCGGATCTACGACCCGTGTCGCACCGTAGTCCGCGCGCTCCAGCCAGATGCCGACCCGTGTCGCACCGTAGTCCGCGCGCTCCAGCCAGATGCCGCCGCCGCTCGCAAGGGAATCGATGACCACGCGGTTGTGCGAGACGAGCACGCATTGCATCCGTGCACCGCACAAATCATTCACGCGCTCGACCCACGGGCGGATCTCCGCCAGCGGCACATAATTGTCGGGCTCGTCGATAAACAGGTATCTACCGTCGGTGGCGCAATACTCTGTCAGGAGATACAGCGCCATGAGCATCTTCTCTCCTGCGGAAAGTGCGTCAAACCCGCACGTCATCTCCTGTTCCCCGACGCTGAATTTCACTTGCAGGCGCTTGCTGGACTCATCACCAGAAAGATTCATCCCGCGAAACGCCGGAATGATTTCCCTGATCGCCTCTTGGAACGGCATCCAGCATTCCGTCTTCTCTTGGATCAGCCACTTGAAGAAGCTGGAAAAATTGCAGAAATCGAGACTCGGCTGTCTGTCTTCCTTCTCGGTACGCTCCTGCATCATCAAAGGGTTCGGTGCGCAAACGATGATGTTTTCGATTTCTTTCTTGAACTGCTGCAACAACCGATTGTCGTTTCTGGCATGCACGAGGCTCACGCCGGAGATCGTCCAGTCCGTCAGGATTTCTGGTCCCTCTTTCATCATATCATTGTAGAGATAGGCGTGTCCCTCCTCTGCGCGGAAGATCGGATGCCCGTCGCAAAGAACGACTTCCCTCTTGACACGCGACCACCGTTCTCTCCCTTGCATATGCTCGATTTCCAAGCGATAAGCGTACGTCCGCCCGCCGTCCTCCGACGCCAGTTCGAAGGTCTGCACCGAAACATCCTGCCATTTCGTCAGCGCCCCCGCTGGGAAACACTCCGTCACGCGCTTTTCACCCATGAGAAAAGCGCGCAAAATGCCCAGCACCTCAAAAATCGTGCTCTTTCCAGCGCCGCTTTTGCCCAGAAGGATGTTGATGCGATCAAACGAGATTTTCGTGTTGACCAGAGACTTGTAGTTGTCCACATACAGCGATTGGATCATGTCTTTCTCCGCCTCCTTATTCCGCTGCCTCCCGGCGAAACGACACCTATATCAAAAAACGGCACGTCCCGCAAAAACTTTTGGATCCCCAGATTTTCTCCGTGCAGCGCGGATCAGTCGCACCGGTAGAAGTCGTGCGTGCAGGCTTTTTCCCGCACGTCGTCAAGCTCGCTGCGTAGCGGTTCGCGAGGATCGCGTCGGACTGCCTGCTTGATTACGTCATGGCCTTCCTTCTTGCTTGCGATCCCCTTCTATTTGTCGTAAAAATTTCGACAAGACGCGTCCAGATTCCTGCCGCCGTGCCGTGATTCCTGCCGCTTAAAAATCTACATTTTTCTTGCGAACCCTATGGAATCATCGTAAAATAAGCACAGGAGGTGATGACATGGTGAACCGCCAGCACAAGGATACGGTCTTCCGCATGTTCATGAATGACCGCGACGAGCTTGCGAAGTTCTATCAAGCGCTTCGACCAAACGAGATCATTCGACCGGAGGACA
>OMWS01000103.1 GCA_900314825.1 uncultured Veillonellaceae bacterium
GACAACGGCCCCATCAAGCGCGGCGGCCGCACGAACCTCAATGCGCAGCGCGCGCTCGACTCCATCGTCGTCGGCCGCATCTCGCAGATGACGGACCCGTCGCTCGACGCGGCGCGCCATACGTTCGACATCCGCGCGCCATTCGGCCGCGTGCTCGACTCGCATGAACTGCCATTCAAAGTCGTGGATGGCAAGCTCGTGAAGGCCGACCGCACGCCGCCCGTGCAGTGGATTTATCCGCTCATTTTCTCTGATATGTCCATCGGTGCGCTCTCGACGCGCGCCTGGGAAGCCGTCGCGCTCGCGGTCGGCTACCTGAATGAAAAATGCGGCCTGCCCGTGCGCATGAGTTCCGGCGAAGGCGGCATGCCGGTCAAGCTCCTCGAATCCGAGTACCTGAAATATTTCATCATCCAGATCGCGTCCGGCCACTTCGGCTGGAACCGCATCATCAAGGCCATGCCGCACATGGTCACGGATCCGGGCGGCGTGCTGATCAAGATCGGCCAGGGCGCGAAGCCGGGCGACGGCGGCCTGCTGCCCGAGGCGAAAGTCGCCGAGCACGTCCAGGCCATCCGCGGCGTCCCGAAAGCGACGCTCGCCTCGCCGCCAAACCATCAAGGTCTGTATTCGATTGAAGAATCCGTGCAGAAGATGCATCTCTCGATGAATGCGGCCTTCGGCTTCCGCGTGCCGGTCGCCATCAAGTGCGCGGCCTCGGCGACGTCGGTCTCCGTCTACAACAACCTCTTGCGCGACCCGTACAAGATCTGCGGCGGCTTCTTCATCGATGGCATCCAGGGCGGCACGGGCGCGGCCAATGAAGTCTCGCTCGACCACACCGGTCATCCCGTCGTCTCGAAGATCCGCGACTGCTACCTCGCGGCCGTCGCGCAAGGCCGTCAGGGACAGATTCCTCTGTACGGCGGCGGCGGCATCGGCATGACCGGCGACGCGGCGGCCGACGCCTTCAAGATGATGTGCCTCGGTGCGAACGGCGTCTTCGTCGGCAAAGTGCTCATCCAGCTCCTCGGCTGCATCGGCAACGAGCACGGCCGCTGCAACAGCTGCAACACGGGCAAGTGCCCGATGGGCATCTGCTCGCAGGACCCGCGCCTCGTCAAGCGCCTCGACATCGACAAGGGCGCGCAGAAGATCGTCGACTACGTCCTCACGTTCGACAAGGAGCTCAAGAAGCTCATGGCCCCGATCGGAAACTCTTCGCTCCCGATCGGCCGCAGCGACGCCCTCGTCTCGACGGACAAGAACGTGGCGGATCGGCTGGGCATTCAGTACGTATGTTAAGACCCACCACTCCACGCCTCCTTTTGAAGGAGACGGACGAATGCCCCCACTCCTCGCGCCTCCCCCTCTGGGGGAGGTGCCGAGCGGATGCGAGGCGGAGAGGGTAGCGCAGTAAGAGATTCCATATCCTTTCGATAGAATCGAGAATCTCATCAGCCGTTACCCTCTCCGACCCCTGCGGGGCCACCTCCCCCAGAGGGGGAGGCGTAGTTTGAATAACCCCTGCGGGGCCACCTCCCCCATAAGCAGACTCTTAGCGCTTTAGCGCTTAGAGGTCGCTTATCCCGCTTGCGGGTGAGGGGGAGGCGTAGTTTGAATGACCGCTGCGCTTTCACTTCATGAGGCGTAGTTTGAGAGCTTTTTGTACCTTCGAACATAAACGGTAGGAGAGCACATATGTTTAAGATAGAGACAATGAAAGGCCACGAGCGCATGTCCACGCAGGACCTGCTCCTGGCCATTGAAAAAGCCGTCAAGAATGGCGAAACGGAATTTGACATCGCGGCCTCCGGCCAGCATGACATCGGCGGCCCCTTGTGGAATGCGGACGGTAAGACGCTCCATTTCCACGTCACGAACGCCGGCCAGCGCGTCGGCTCGATGTGCCTGCCGGGCACGGAGATCGTCGTCGACGAATCGACGTCGGCGGACGTCGGCTGGCTGAATGCCGGCGGCCTCATCACGGTGAAGGGCGACGCCGGCGACACGGCGGGCCACTGCTCGTCGGGCGGCAAGATCTACATCGGCGGCCGCGCCGGCACGCGCTCGGGCTCGCTGATGAAGCACGACCCGCTGTACCCATCGTCTGCGGCTGGGACTCCAAGGAATTCGCGTCCGTCCTCGGCGAGCGCCCGTGCGTCGGCATGGTCGGCGGCGTCGTCTACGTGCGCGGCCCGATCGACCAGCTGCCGCCGGACGTGCGCCCGCACAAATTGGATGACGCGGACATTGAATTTTTGAAAGGCGGCATGGGCGCGTTCCTCGCCGCCGTCGACCACGCAGACCTCGAGGCGGAGCTCTCCGACTGGACGCAGTGGCAGAAGCTCGTGCCGCTCACGTCCGCCGAAAAGGCCGCGCTGCCGAAGCCGGAGAGCGTCGCCGACTTCCGCAAAAAAGAATGGGTGAAAGGCGGCATCTTCTCCGATGTCGCGCATGACGACTTCGCTGTCCACGGCGTGCTGTCGCATGGCGACTACCGCCTCCGCGTGCCGTCGTGGGACAACGCGAAATACGCCGCGCCGTGCGAATTTTCCTGCCCGACGGGCATCCCGACGCAGCGCCGCTATGGACTCATCCGCCAGGGCAAGACGGACGCGGCCATCCAGCTCGAGCTCGACTACACGCCGTTCCCCGGCTCCGTCTGCGGCTCCGTCTGTCCGAATCCCTGCATGGACGGCTGCACGCGCGGCGGCATCGACTTCCCCATCCAGATCGGCGACCTCGGCTACCTCTCCGCGTTCGCGCAGGTCGAGCCGCCAAAAGTCCACACGGGCAAGACCGTCGCCATCATCGGCGGCGGCGTCGCCGGCCTCTCGGCGGCCTGGCAGCTCGCGCGTAAAGGCCACACGGTCACGGTCTATGACGATGCCGACCACATCGGCGGCAAGCTCGAGCAGGTCATCCCGCGCGGCCGCCTGTCGCATGAATTATTGGAAGCCGAGCTCAAGCGCATCGAAGGCGTCGGCGTGACATTCGTCAGCAAGACGCGCGTTGACAAAGCGAAATTTGCCGGGCTCCAGAAAGACAATGACGCTGTCATCGTGGCCACGGGCGGCACGAAATCGCGCTACTTCCCCTGGGAAGGCGTCGAGCACCTGACGATGGGGCTTGAATATTTGAAGGCCATCAACCGCGGCGAGCATCCGAAGACGGGCAAGCACGTCGTCGTCATCGGCGCTGGCAACTCCGGTATGGACACGTGCCGTGGCGCGTACGACATGGGCGCCGAGACCGTCGTCGCCGTCGACGTGCAGAAGCCGGCCGCCTTCGCCGACGAGATCGCCTACGTCGAAGGGCGTGGCGGCAAGCTCGTCTGGCCGTTCTTCACGAGCAAGATCACGCCCGAGGGCGTCTACGCAAACGATGGCCGCTTCATCCCGGCCGACCAGGTCATCGTCTCCATCGGCGAAGAGCCGGTGCTCGACTTCCTGCCCGAGGACGAGCGCATCCAGTACTTCCGCAAGAGCTGGCTCGTCCCGGACAAGACGCAGTCCATCCTCCCTGGCGTCTTCACGGCCGGCGACACGATCAAACCGGGCCGCCTCACGGACGCCATCGGCAGCGGCCGCAAAGCCGCGTGGTACGCTGACCAGTATCTGAATGGCACAGCGGAACCTTTCCCAGAAAAGAAAAAAGTCCCGGCCGAGCAGCTCTCGACCGCCTACTTTGAGCGCTGCCACCACTGCGACCTCGGCGACCCCGCCGACGACCACACGCGTTGCGTCAGCTGCGGCACGTGTCGCGACTGCAAGATGTGTCTCGAGTCCTGCCCCGAGGAAGCCATCACGCGCGTCCAGCACGAGGACGGTTCGTGGGAGTACAAGAGCGATCCCGCCCGCTGCATCGGCTGCGGCATCTGCGCCGGCGTCTGCCCCTGCGGCGTCTGGACGCTGAAGGACAACCCCGTCAAGATTCCGATGTACTCGACGGGCCAGCAGGCATAAGCAGACACTTGGCGCTTTAGCGCTTAGTGGTCGCTTATGCGCAGCGTAGCTCTTAGAGGTCGCTTATGCCGACACAGTCGGCGTGAATCCTGTAAACTGAACATCACATATCAAGACGGCTGCACGCTTGATTCGCGTGCGGCCGTCTTTTGCATGATTATGAAAGAGATATGGAATCGTTCTTTGTTTGATGATATACTAGCGTTGTACATCACATGGAAGGGGGCGATCTTTTGACAATACAGGAATTGCAACGTATTTTGGATGGCGGCGAGTCGCAGACGGTCGAGTTCAAATCGTGGATTCATGCGGGCGATGCCCGCAAGCGTACGCAGCTGGCCGTGAAAGAGCTCGTGGCTTTTGCGAATGCGAGAGGTGGCACGTTGTTCTTCGGTGTGGAAGATGACGGAACGGTCACAGGATGTACGGATTACGATACGCAAAAGCTCATGGAAGGTGTCTACGACTCTACGCGTCCTCCGTTGTTTACAGAATGCGATGTTGTGCATCATTCTGCCGGAGACGTCCTGACCATTCATGTGGAGCATGATGGTACGACGTATGCGGCTGCCGATGGCTGTTGTTACAAACGCCTCGGGAAAAATTCCAAGCCGTTTTATCCTGCGGAGCTGAGCCATCGCTATTCTGTTCGCCAGACAGCAGATTTTTCCAGCCGGATCATCGTTGAGAGCTCGCTGGATGATATCGACAAGCTTCGCGTCTATGAGCTTAAAGAAAAACTACGCGCGCGGAATCCGGAATCGTCAATGCCGGATATGGACGATCAACCGTTCCTGGAAGACCTCGAACTTTTGCGTGAGGATGATGGATTTCACTTGACGGTTGCCGGCTTGCTCTTCATCGGGAAAGAATCTTCCATCTGGCGTCTGCTCCCGCAGGCGGAAGTCATTTATCTGCATTACTCAGCGTCGAATCTTGATGAGTACGATGCGCGTATGGATATGAAGCTCCCCATCCTTGCGGTTCTCGATCGTATTTCTGAGCGCATTCAGTCGGCCAACAAGATTACGAATGTACAAGTCGGCTTGTTCCGGTTGGAAATCGAAGACTTTCCCATGCGCGTCATACAAGAGGCGCTCTTGAACGCGTTGGCACACCGTGATTATCAAAGCTTGGCATCTGTCTACGTCAAACACTATCCCGACCATATTGTCATCGAAAATCCAGGCGGCCTGATGGATGACATCACGCCTCAAAATATCATCACGCATGTCTCCGTTCCACGCAATAAGCTGATTGCAGAAACGCTTCAACGTTTGAAATACGTCCAGCGTACAGGCCAGGGAGTTGACATCATTTATCGAGATATTTTGTCTTCTGGCAAACCTTATCCAGAATATGTTGCCAGTGCCGATGCCGTGTCGCTTTCGATTTTCAGTACGATGGAAAATCCGGAATTTGTTTGGTTCATTGCGCATGAGCAAGAGGCGATGCATCAAAATTTTTCACTTCCCGAGCTCATGACGCTTCGATATTTGAAAGATCATCCGAAAGCCCGTATTTCGGATGTTGCATCCAGCATCCAGACGACGAAAGAAATTGCACACACGAGTTGCAACCATCTGCGACAAGCGGGTCTGATTGAACTTTCTGGACGCGAGTATCAGCTTTCAGCAAGAGCATATGAAGCGCTGAAAGATTCCATCGGTTATGTACGAAACTCCGTGATTCCATACATCAAGGCAAAGGAAATGATTTTGGAATATCTTACCTCTAATGGATCCATTACGAACGCCCAGACACGAGAACTTTGTGGATTTACGCGGGATCAAGCCCAAGCAACGCTGGCCAAGATGAGGAAAGCTGGCTTGGTAGAAATGGTAGGAAATCGACGCTTTGCCCAATATGTTCTCGTAAAGGACAGCTGAGATGCGTATAACCGCATAGAAATCCGCATAGAAATCCGCATAGAACATATGCATATGATGAAATTTTTGAAGGTGCGGCGCTGAATGCCTTGAAAAATCAAGATTCTTGGATGGGCGGAGACAAATCTATAATCGCATAGGATACCGCATAGAATGCAAATAAAATTTCGTTATCCACGGCCTGCTTCGAGCGCTGCCACCACTGCGACCTCGGCGACCCCGCTGACGACCACACGCGTTGCGTCAGCTGCGGCACGTGTCGCGACTGCAAGATGTGCCTCGAGTCCTGCCCCGAGGAAGCCATCACGCGCATCCAGCACGAAGACGGTTCGTGGGAATACCAGAGCGACCCCGCCCGCTGCATCGGCTGCGGCATCTGCGCCGGCGTCTGCCCCTGCGGCGTCTGGACGCTGAAGGACAATCCTGTCAAGATCCCGATGTACTCGACGGGACAGCAGGCCTGAACAGAAAATTTGCATCGAGCGTAAAAAGAGGACGACCGCACGTTTTTCGACGTACGGTCGTCCTCTTTGCAATAACATGATTTTCCTTGACACGATTCTTCGCTTTCGCCTATACTGGATGCATTAGGGGACATACCCCACAGCGAACGACAACAGGTGGCCAGCCGCCAAGATGCACACGACCGCTCCTCACACTTTCCGACGCCGTTTCACGGCTCATGGTAACGGAAGCGAGGTGGTGCGTATGACGGAAAGCTGTTTCACGGTTCTGATTGCGAGCGCTGTCTTGATGAGCTTTGCCTGCATTGTCGGCGGGTTCGGAGTGCTGTGCTACACGGTAGCCAAATATCTCGGTCAAGCAGAAGCGCCAGAATCGATAGACCTTGGAACCGGATTTTCTCTGAAGGAACGCTCCTTCTGGTTGAGAATCCAGGGCTCAAAGAAAGATCCGGACAGCAAAAAAGACCACACCGTGTCCAATGATGATGGCCTTTTGAGCTAACCTCAAATTGTGCTGTTGTCGGCGGACCATCTGTTTGTGGTTCGCTCTTTCTATTTACGAATATTATAAGCAATTTTCCTCTGCGCGTCAACTGTTTCAGAAGGCTGCACGCAAACGCGCCCTCGCCGGCAACGTTCTGTCGGCGGGGGCGCGTTGTGTCATCCTGCAAAAATTCGGATCGGTTCACGCGTCCCGCGTGCGGGAAAGATTAGTGTACGCACTGGTTTCTGAAAATGAGCATACCGTCCGTGATGTATTTGGCGATTTTGGAGGAATCATCTGCTAGGTGAAACCTCCCGTCATTCCACTTGGAATACGTTCCGGTTGTAGCGCCGCCGCCAGCGTTCCGCACTTGCAACGTATGATCGTCCACGAATCTGCGATAGGAATATTTTTCAACGCCATCATAGGTCGGCCGATACATCGTGTAAATGCCGGTGGATGCATTATAGGTGAAAGCAATCCAGTCACTCGAGTCAGATTCATTCGTAATCTTGTACCATTTGCTCGGCAGATTCGAGGTGGACTGTTCCTCTTGATATTCGACGACTTCGTAATCACGCCAGCCGTTGACCGTGTTGGCGCTATAGGTGCTGCCGAGCGTGTAGTTGTTCACGACGAGCCGGGCCACGGGCATCGGGATCGTGTGGCCGCTCTCGCCATTCGTGTAGAGCTGCGTGGCGTCGTCGAAGTAATACGTCCCGCCGTCCGCACCATCAACGTAATCTTCGACGTACAGGGCATCGCTGTCGGCATCGTAGCTGATTGCCTGGGCAGCGCCGTCGCCCTCGTAGATCGTGTACGTCGCGCCGTCGTAATCGAACGAGAAGTCAACCGTGCCGCCGTCCACGCCGCACGTGGCCAGATATGCGCCATGCGGCGCAGTGTTCTTGTACGCACCGTAATTTGGCACTTTCTCATAAGATAAGATGAAAGTCTGTTCGTCCCTAGAACGATCCAACGACGTATACCGGACGCTCGTTTGTGTCAGATCGAACATCGCCTCGGCGACCGTCCAGCCCTGCACCGCGAGCGACGCGGCGCAGAGCGCTACGAAGAACACGCACATTCGCAAAAATCGCATGGTTCATCCCTCCATATGTGTTTGTCAATGAAAAAGTGAGCCACTTGATCATGAATTTTTGAGCCACGGTGATAACGAAAAAGTGAGCCAGTCGATCATGAAAAAGTGAGCCGGT
>OMWS01000097.1 GCA_900314825.1 uncultured Veillonellaceae bacterium
GCGCGGGCTCTGTCGAAGAGCGCAAAGCGCACGTCCTCTGCCAGGGCGGCAAGAGCGCCAAGCCCGCGGCCAAATATGAAGGCGTGCACGATTGTGCGGCGGCCAAGCTCGTGGGCGGCGGCCCGAATGAATGCAAGTTCGGCTGCCTCGGCTTCGGCACCTGCGTCGCGGCTTGCCCGTTCGATGCCCTGCACATGGGCGAAAACGGCCTGCCCGTTGTCGACACCTATGCCTGCACGGGCTGCGGCAAATGCCAGGAGACCTGCCCGCAGGGCGTCATGACGCTCCTGCCGGTCACGGCCCCCGTCGCCGTGCACTGCCAGTCCCACGCCAAAGGCCCGGCCGCCAAGAAAGCCTGCCCGAACGCCTGCCTCGGCTGCGGCCTCTGCATGCGCAACTGTCCGCACGGCGCCATCAAGATCGAAAACTTCCTCGCCGTCGTCGATCCCGCCGTCTGCAAGGCCAGCGGCTGCACCGAAAAGACCTGCCTCGCCAAGTGCCCGACAGGAGCGATTCGGGAAGCGGTGTGATATTTCTAAACATTGGAATGGGAGTCGTTGCGTAAAAAACGCGGCGGCTCCCGTTTTTTCTTGCGGCAATCTTTTTTTCACGTTACAATGAAAGCAATCGAACGGAGGGAATCAAATGGCGGACAAGGAAATCCAGTTTTTGATGTATCAGGCAGAAGAAGAAAAAATCTCTGTCAACGCGGTTATCAAAGATGAAAATATCTGGCTGACGCAAAAAGCGATGGCGGAGTTGTTTGGCTGTTCCATCAGCAATATTTCAGTGCATTTGCGGAATGTCTATGATGAAGGTGAATTATTGATAGAATCAACTATTGAAGAAATTTCAATAGTTGCCACAGAAGGACAAAGGTCTGTCAAGAGGAAACAGACTTTCTACAATCTCGACGCCATCATCTCCGTCGGCTATCGTGTGAATTCCAAGCGTGCCACGCAATTCCGGATCTGGGCGACGAAGGTGCTCAAGGAATACATGCTGAAAGGTTTCGTCCTCGATGACGATCGTTTGAAGCAGGGCAAGACGGCATTCGGCAAAGATTATTTCCGCGAACTCTTGGAGCGGGTACGCTCCATCCGCGCCAGCGAGCGGCGTATCTGGCAGCAGATTACCGATATTTTTGCGGAGTGCAGCATCGATTACGACAAGCATTCTGACGAAGCGCGTCGTTTCTATGCAATGGTGCAGAACAAATTCCATTTCGCCATCGCAGGCGAGACGGCAGCGGAAATCATCTATCATCGCGCTGACCGCACAAAGGAACACATGGGACTCACGACGTGGAAGAACTCGCCGGATGGGCGCATCCTGAGATCCGATGTCACAGTTGCGAAAAACTACCTGAACGAAGCGCAGATTCGCAAGCTCGAACGCGCAGTCACCGGCTATTTTGATTACATCGAAGACCTCATCGAAAACGAACAGGCATTCACGATGGAGCAGTTCGCTGCAAGCGTCAATGCGTTTTTGGAGTTCCGTCGCTATCAGATTTTGACAGGCAACGGCAGCGTATCAAAGAAACAGGCAGATGCCAAGGCGATTGAAGAATACAACGAGTTCAACAAGCACCAGAAAATCGAATCGGACTTCGATCGCGAAGTGAAAAAAATGTTGAGTCAGGGAAGCGATAGAATGAGGTAAACCGCCTTGCACGAGGCATGCTTTCACGATAAAATAAAGGCAAAAGCGAAACAGAAGGCAGGCGAAAAACATGATGTACCCATTCCTGACGCTCGATGATGAGACGGAAATCGTCCATTCGGACATGCTTCCCGACCATCGTGTCAAAGTCTATGTGGAAAAACCTGACGAAAACGACGGATTCCATCATATGACGTGCTACCTGCCGTCCTATGAAATTACGGAAATTTCAGGATTTACAAGAGACGAAGTCCAGCGGTATCTCGACATCATTCGCTCGACATATCAAGCGGGCAATGAGGGTGTACGCCTAAAAACATTTGCAAAGTAAACTTTTAGGCATTGAAGCCTAAAAATTGAATGCATCTGATGTATGCGTCAGTTCACTCCATCGTGTGGCAAGCAGTTTGGCATAGTCAAGATAGAAAAGCCCATAGTTACCAAGAGAGAACCCATCATTCACTTCAATCAAGAGTGTTCGCTCATCTTTTGTTAGGCCGAAATCAATGCCATAGGCTTTTGGTGCACTGGCATATGAAGAAACGGCAGCTTCGACAATATTCGGATCAAGGGATTTTCTCCAATCGCCTTTGTAATGACGAACATCGAGGATATGACCGTATCGAACAAAGCAACGCCATTCTGTTACGAAATCTACAGGATTGCTGCACCAGACATCTTGATCGCTGTTCCACATGCCACAACCAATCAAATCTTTCGGGGAACGGATGGTTCGTCCCGTAATCCACTTGTCCTTGACAGATTTTACGAAGACCGGCCAAAGTTCGGGATGCGTGTTGATGGTATTGATAGTGGAATGCCAGACATTTCGACCAAGATACGCTGACAGTTCTTCTGGGTAATCAAGGTCAGGAATCTCAATTCCGAACTCGTGAAGACGTTGTGTAACAGTTCCAACATAGCCGACGACAACATCTTCAGGATAGCTCTCTCGTAATTCTTCGGGTGTGTAGAAAAATATGATTTCAGCGCCCATTTCCATAAAACCGCAGTAGGCGATAAAAAAGTCACGATCCAACGGGACGTGATGCTTGTCGGACTGAATGTATACTTTCATAGTGGTACCTCCCGATTTAAGTAGCATATCCAACGTTTCTTCCATGGTACATCCATGTGTGCGGTTGTGCAAGGTTGGCATTCACGATAAAATAAAAAAGAGCAACGTCAAGCGGAGGGAGTTGGCATGATGCTGTACTCGAAAATATTCACGAAAAAAGGCACGATCGAAATCCATGTCGTACGGCAGTACGAAGACCGTGACGGTGGCGATAATCTCATTGTCCATGTCGAATGCGCCGAAGACCGCGAGCGCCAGTCCGACTGGCGTCTGCCTGACATCTATTGTACGCACTCTTATGGTTTCACCGAAGATGAGCAGTTCCAGATGGAAGATTATCTTCGCAACAACGAAGCTATCATCTGGGACGATTGGCGGGAGGCGAGGAAAGATGCCTGAAGCACTCGAATCGTATCTCGGCTACTATATTTATTTCTGGATTGGCGATGGCGCGGAACCTGTGCATGTCCACGTCGCGAAAAAGCAACAGCCAGACGCAACAAAATTTTGGATTACGACGGAATCCGTCGAGCTTGCGAGAGACACGGGCTCGGTTGATTCAAAGGACATGAAACGAATCTTGCGTTATTTGCGCAGGAACCGACAGCAAATCATTGCACGGTGGCTGTCACGGTTCGGTTCAGCGAATGTAAAGAGATGAATTTGATCCAAAAATGGGAGTGATATTTATGGGGCTGCTCAAAATTATTTCTTCCCTTTTTCACGGAACAGAAAAATCGTCGGAGCTATTTGAAGCTGAAATTCCTGTGGCGCAGGAAAATACATCGCATGATTTAATGGCAGGCCACGTTGAAGATAAAATGGCGTATGCGGATTCGAGTAGTATCGCTCCAGACGAACGACCTTTTTATCAACCAGATGAATATTACACGTTTTATTCGTATCCTGAATCGGATATAGGAAATCGAGTGGTAACCTTCGAGGACAGGAAAAAGACGTGCATTCCATCAGCTAGAGGACTTTATGTAGCGGAAATTTTGCTCTTGGATTATTGTCAAAAAGGAAAATATCCAAAACCTGAACACGGTTATCCTGGCTTCTGGTGGTTCGAGTATGGAATCCGTGATGTCGGGCATGCGATGGAATCTCTATGCAAGCGGGGATTTATTGAACTTACGCCCCTTATGCAGTCAGTCGGTAGCTTGAAGGTATCGAATCTGAAAAATTTGCTCAGAAAGTTTGGCGTGTCTGTTAGTGGGAAAAAAGCGGATTTGGTAAAACGTGTGCAAGAAAATGTTCCAGAAGACGCAGTTGCAGAAACGGGATTGACCCAGAAATACAGATTGACGGATTTGGGGCGGAAAGAGCTGGAAGAAAATGCCTATGTTCCCTATATGCATCATGTGCCGAACAAGACGACGGAAGATGGGCCGGAAGATGAACAGTTTAACGTGTGGATTATAAACAAAAAACTGCATGAAGAAAAGAGGACAGACTGGGAAAACCTTGTTGACGAAATTGAAGAAGAAAGGAAACGAAAATCAGATGAAAAATACGAAGCATCCCTGGAGCTGTTGAAAAAAATCGATTCCCAATTATATAAAAAATTGAAGGCGCAAAATGAACAGATTGAACTGATTCGAAAAAAAGAAGAGGAATATCAAGAGGACGAGGATGCCCTTATTGCTTTCTGGGAAGGAATCTGGAAACATGGAGGATTGAATTTTGAAGGAGCTTATTGGCTTTTTCGTTTGCCAGACCTTTATCTGAAACAAGGGCGATTAGATGAAGCACTAAAGTTGTGCAAGCAAATAAAAGAGCAAAAGAAAAATTATGCATACAAAGCGGAAGATTATATTGAACGCATCGACGCGATAAAAAAGGAAAAATTTGAGAAAGGGACGAAAAAATGAGTCATCAGCATATCCTTCGCGTGACGGGAAAAGGGCAGTTGAATCTTGTGCCTGACCAGGTGCGCCTTTCATTGGAAATCGAGGGAACCTGCCCGGAATATCTTGATGCGGTGGAAACGGCATCGAAGAAAACGAAACAGCTGCAGGAAATCTTGAAAAAGCTTGGCTTTTCCAAGACGGATTTGAAGACGACAGCATTCAACGTATCACCAGATTATGAACGATATGAAGTGTGGGATGACGAACGGGCGGAAAAGAAATGGGAAAGTCGGTTGGAGGGGTACGAATACCGGCAGACGATGAAGCTGGAGTTTGATCGCGACAATGAGCGCATGGGAAAAATTCTTTATGCATTGGCACACTCTTCTGCTCATCCGGAAATCCGTATCAGCTATACAATCAAGGATCAAGAAGCAGCGAAGAACAATCTCTTAGCAAAAGCGGTAGTTGACGCAAAATCGAAGGCCGTCATCCTGGCAAAAGCGGCGAATGTTGAACTGTTGGGAATTCAGAGCATGGATTATTCTTGGGGGAAGATGGAATTTGAAGTAACGCCGTACGATGGTGCTGCCATGATGGCACCACCCATGGCTGCTCCCTCGGAAAGCTTTGATTACGATATCGAGCCGGATGATATTCATGTGGAAGATACGGTGACGGTCATTTGGGAGATTTCTTGAAATACATAAGGACGGAAATGGTGGGGACGGCCTTATCGTCCATGTCGAGTTTTGGGAGGTGGAGCATATGAAGAAATTCATCATTATCTTGGTAAGTGCCATCTTTTTCTTGGGGCTCGGAAGCGGAAAGACGATGGCAGCTGATTATTATGCTGGAACGTATGCAAGCGGGCTGCATGCGTATGTGATGACGGAGACCGTTGTGATGGGCGTGCCTGGTTTTCGGAGATTTGATGTGACTGTGAAAGCCGTGGACAATCAAGGCAATCTCGTATCACATCTAAATTATCATTTTTGGAATGATCCCGGCGAACCTGTCCGCTTCCGTAATTCCGAAGGGTATAGTGGCATCGTGAGCCCATCTGAAACGCCGGTAGAACAAAATATTTGGAATATCGCAGAACCAATTTCGTCGGCGATGTGGCAGAGGCAATTAGGGCTTTGACAGCGTGGCGTATCAAAAAGCAGGGAGGAACCGTATCATGAAAATCGCTATGGCAAACGACCATGCCGGGACGGCACTGAAGAACGCCATCAAGGCTTATCTCGAATCCGAAGGGCATGAGGTCAAGGATTTCGGCACGTATGATGAGGAAAGCTGCGACCTGTCGGATTTCGTCTATCCCGCGGCACTCGCCGTTGCGAAAGGGGAATGCGACCGCGGCGTGTTCGTCGATGGCGTCGGGTATGGCAGCGCGATGATTGCGAACAAGCTGAACGGCATCTACGCCGTTGTCTGCCAGGATCCGTTCTGCGCACAGCTGGCCCGCCAGCACAATGACAGCAACGTCCTCTGCCTCGGCGGCAAGATCATCGGCGGGGCGATTGCGATGGAGATTGTCAAGACGTGGATGCACACGGATCCTTTGACGGCCGAGAAATACCAGCGCCGCATCCAAAAGGTGCAGGCCATCAACGACAAGCACTGCGTGCCGGTGAAGTAACCCCGAAAATTTCATACTGCGAAACGAGAAACAGGACATGCGGGCTCTGCATGTCCTGTTTCTTGTACTATAATGGGAAATAATGAAGAATGATAGGAAATATTTTTAGGAGGCGCAGCAAAGAATGGGTTGGTTGAAGAATCTCCGCGTGTCGTACAAGGTGGTCTGTCTGATCATCGTTGCCGTCTTGTCGCTCGGTTTTGTCGGGTGGACAGGCGTGTCGTATTTGAACGGCGTGCAGACAGCGATGAATGATATGGCGAACCGTCACATGAAGGCGGTGCAGCTCCTCGGCGACTGCTCGATTACGGTGCGCGCGATGCAGGCGCGCATCCTCGAGACAGCGGGGGTCGAGGACCGGGCGCAGATTGAGAAGAACAAGAAGGACATCCACGATTATATGGATGTCTATGAAAAGGACTGGCAGGAGTACCAGTCTCTCGGCATGCATGCCGACAAGGAGGACGAGGTCGCGGCGCACTGGCAGGCGTTCAAGACGCAGACGGACCGCATGCTCGACCTCTGCCTCGCCGGCGACCAGAAAGGCGCGCTCGACATCTACAACCACGACGGCATCATGGCAATCATCGCGTGGGATGACACGATGCGCCCGATGCGCGAGGGCATCCAGCAGGAGGCCGCAACGCTCAACGAGGAAAATTCCGAAAGCGTCGCGAACGCTGTCAAGGGCATGCTCGTCGAAACGCTGATCGCGCTGGTCGTGCTCGGCCTGCTCGCCTGGGCAATCACGCAATCC
>OMWS01000017.1 GCA_900314825.1 uncultured Veillonellaceae bacterium
CAGTCGCGCTACGCGCGCCAGCTCTCCCAGAGGGAGAGCCTGCTGTAAGCGTTACGAACGGCAGTCTTATGAAACCGTTCCAGTAAATGCAACAGCCCCCTTTTCTATGGGCAATGCAGCCAATAAAAAGCGGGTGGAATCCTGCGCGCGAATTTCTTCCCGCTTCATCGTGGGCTTTCATGGCTTTCACAGCAGCGCATCAAGCCACCTTGTCATATTCGACAATCGCAACTTCTTGCACCATGTCCCTGATTTTATCGATGATTTGTTCCAGACGGTCGGACACATCATCCGTATAGTACGCTTCACCACATTGCGTGCATACCATCGCGGGAACATCCTTGATCACGATGACGCAATGTTCCAGCGTCGCCACATACGTCTTCCGCGCATGTTCCAAATCCCCTTTGCACATAAAGCATTTCATTCTTGTCACCTCCGCGTCTTTCCGTCTGGCCACCACTTGCGAGCACTCGGTTGATAGGTCGTGATGACGCATGTTCGCGCCATAAGATGGTGCGCTCCGCCACAAGCTCTTTCAATCGTTCAAAATCAACGAGATGTTCTTCCTGACTTTGCATGGCAATAGCCCCTTGTTTTATGCTGTTGCTGGTCGTCAGCGCCGCTCAACGTCCTTTGTGGATATCCCAGATGAGCCGGAGGCTCAGGAAAAAGGCGATGAGATAGCCCAAAAAGCCGAGAATCGGGATTTCCAAAATTTTCGGCGTCATGTTCGTCGTGCAGATCGTGCTGGAGCCAAGGAGCAGCGCTGCCGTCAAGATGGCGACGATGCCGCGGTTCACCATCTTGTCGATGCGCCGCAGCGGCTCTTCCGAGCCCGTGACGTCGAGGTTCACTTTCGTCTGGCCGCTCATCGTCATCTTGAGGATGTCGGAAATCTGCTCCGGCAGCTGCAGGGACTTGTGCAGGATGAGGTAGCCTTCGCGCCGCGCCTTCAGGAGCTCGTCGCGCCAGTTGAAATTCTTCTTGAAGTTCAGCTGGAGGCTCGTCGCAAAGATCTCGACGAAGCTGACTTTCGGACAGACGAGGCGCATGACGCCCTCGATGGTCAGCACGCCGCGCGCGAACATCGAGAGGCCTTGCGGGCAGGCGATATGGTGGACGCGCAGGATGTTCATGATCTGGCGCGTCAGGACGCCCATCTTGAGCTCGCGGAAATCGAGCGTGCCGTACTGCGCCATGAGCGCGTCGATGTCCTGGTAGAGCGCCGTATGATTGATGTGGCCGCGCGGCACGCCGAGCGCGAGCACGGCCGTCTTCATCTCGAACGTATCGTGATTCGCGAGCGCCATGACGGCCTTGCGGATCGCCGTGCGGTCGCGGTTCGACAGGCGCCCCATCATGCCGAGGTCGAGCCAGACGATGCGGCCACCCCGCACCCAGATGTTGCCAGGATGCGGGTCGGCGTGGAAAAAGCCGTCCTCGATGATCTGCTTGACGTAGTTCTCGCCGAGCCGCCGCCCGAGCACCGTCACGTCGACGCCGCGCGCCGCGAGGCCCTGGAAGTCGTCGATGGGCACGCCGTCGATGTACTCCATGACGAGGATGTGCTGCGTCGTGAGCTCGCGGTAGACGTGCGGGCACGAGACGAACATGTCGTCGTGATTGAGATGCGCGAACTCTTCGATGTGGTCGGCCTCGATGAGGAAATCCATCTCCTGCTTCGCAATCGACCACATCTCGTCGAGCACCATGTCGAAGTCGATGACATCCTGCGAATGGCTGACGACCTTGACGAGGCGCGCGGCGCGCTTCAAAAGCACCATGTCGCGCGCCATGATCTTATAGATCCCGGGGCGCTGGACTTTCACGACGACGCGCTCGCCCGTGACGAGCACGGCGCTGTGCACCTGCGCGATGGAGGCCGAGCCGAGCACGGTCTCGTCCACGGAGGCAAAGACCTTGTCCCACTTGCGGCTGTACTCCTGCTCGATCGTCTCAATGATGGTTTCAAACGGCAGCGGCTTCGCTTCCGTCTGCAGCCTTATAAGCTCGTCGCAGTATTCCTGCGGCAAAAAATCGGGGCGCATGCTCATGACTTGGCCGAGCTTCACGAACGTCGGGCCGAGGTCTTCGAGGATGTGCCGGAGTTTTTCCGGCGACAGGCCGCGCACGACATCGTACTTCCGCAGCACGTCCACCATTTCACGCAGGCGGACGGCCGAGACGACTTCTTTTCGCTGTTCGTGTTTCAGGGTAGAAAACATTTTTTTGAGCATGCTGGATGTCCTTTGATGGTCCGGGTTAATCCTCTGCGCCCTGATACTTGGCCGCAATCTGCTGCTGCACAGTCTCGTTCGCGAGGAATTCATCATACGTCGTCACGCGGTCGACGACGCCGTCCGGCGTGATGTCGATGATGCGGTTCGCGATCGTCTGGACGAACTGGTGGTCGTGCGACGCGAAAAGCGCCGTGCCCGGGAACGCGATGAGGCCGTTGTTCAGCGCCGTGATGGATTCGAGGTCGAGATGGTTCGTCGGCTCGTCGAGGAGCAGCACGTTCGCGCCCGAGAGCATCATGCGCGACAGCATGCAGCGCACGCGCTCGCCGCCCGAGAGGACGTTCGCCTTTTTCTGGCTTTCCTCGCCCGTGAACAGCATGCGCCCGAGGAAGCCGCGCACGAACGTCTCGTCCGGGTCCTTCGAATACTGGCGCAGCCAGTCGACGAGGTTCAGGTCCACGTCATCGAAGTACGCCGCATTGTCCGACGGCAGGTAGGCCTGCGTCGTCGTCACGCCCCATTTGAACGAGCCCGTATCCGGCTCTTCCTCGCCCATGAGAATCTTGAACAGCATCGTCTTGCCGAGCGTGTTCGGCCCGACGAACGCGACCTTGTCGCCTTTTTTCAGCGTGAAGCTGACGTTCTTCAGCACCTGCTCGCCATCGACGTTCTTGCTGATGCCATCGACCGTGAGGAGCTGGTCGCCGGCCTCGCGGTCGGGCGTGAACGCGATGTACGGATAGCGGCGCGACGACGGCTTGATGTCCTCGACCTTGATCTTGTCGAGGAGCTTCTTGCGGCTCGTCGCCTGCTTCGACTTTGCGGCATTCGCGGCAAAGCGCGCGATGAAGTTCTGGAGTTCCTTGATTTTTTCCTCGGCCTTCTTGTTCTGCTCTTTCTGCAGCTGCAAAGCAAGCTGGCTCGACTGATACCAGAAATCATAGTTGCCGGCGTAGAGGCGGATCTCGCCGAAATCGACGTCGCAGATGTACGTGCAGACCTGGTTGAGGAAATGGCGGTCATGCGAGACGACGATGACCGTATTCGGGAAGTCCGCAAGGAAGTCTTCGAGCCAGTTGATCGAGACGACGTCGAGATGGTTCGTCGGCTCGTCGAGGAGCAGGATGTCCGGATTGCCGAACAGCGCCTGCGCGAGGAGCACGCGGACTTTTTCCTTCACCGTGAGCTCCGACATCATCATCGTGTGCTTGTCATCCGGGATGCCGAGGCCGTTCAGCAGCTTCGCCGCGTCGGACTCCGCGTCCCAGCCATTCATCTCGGCGAACTCCGCTTCGAGCTCTGAGGCTTTCATGCCATCCGCTTCGGAAAAGTCGGGCTTTGCGTACAGCGCATCCTTTTCGTCCATGATCTCGACGAGGCGCGGATGGCCCATCATGACCGTGCGGAGCACCTGATACTGGTCGTAGGCATAGTGATCCTGCTTCAAGACCGCGAGGCGCTCGCCTGGCGTCACCTCGACCGTGCCGCCCGTCGGCTCGAGCTCGCCCGATAAGAGCTTCAAAAACGTCGATTTGCCAGCGCCATTCGCGCCGATGATGCCATAGCAATTGCCCGGCGTGAACTTCAGGTTGACGTCTTTATAGAGGACGCGCTTGCCGAACTGGAGGCTCAGGTTGTTCGTGGTAATCATCGAAGGGTGGTCATCCTTTCTGTATTGGAAACATCTTTATTCGCTTTTATTCGCTCAAAATCGCACGGAACATCGAGAGGATGCTCTGGCCATACGAATGGCCGGGCACGGCCCAGCGGCCATTGAGATCTTCCCAGGCGCCGAGCGTATTGTCGCCATACGTGCCGCGCACGAGCGTGTAGCGCGGGTCGACGACGGGCTCCTGCGGCTCGCGCGTCGAAGCGTAGGCAAGGAGGTGCTGGATGTGGGCGCGCACGCCGAGCTGCGGCGTCGCAAACGCGGCACCGCGCACGCCGCCGCCCGTCGTGCCGAGGCCGCAGTAATTGTTCTGCGACGGCACGACATCGCCGCCATAGCGGAAGAAGCCCGTCTCCTTCAGCGCCTGCGCGAACGCGACATCCGGACGGATGCCCTCGCGCGCGCCTTCTTGATAGTAAAAGGACACGAGCTGCTGCGGCGTGCAGGAGATGTCCGGCGCGGGATTGTACGCGAGCAGATACTTCACGCACTGCTCTTCCGTCGCGAGCGGCGTGCCGATGATCGCGTCATCGTAGGCCGAGATCGTCTTGGGGACGTCAAAAGGCATGGGGTTCATCGTCGGTTCTTCGACGGGATGCAGGATCGCCTGGATGCGATCCTCAAGCGACCCTTTCGCCGCGTCATCGCGCGGCACGACGCGCGTCGAGCCCGCCGGTGTCGGGCGCACCTCGCGGCGCACGCCGGACGGCTGCTGTACCGTGCGTCCCGGCAGCTCCACACGCTCCGACGCCTGCGACGGCGTCAGGCGATGCGCCTGCACGTCCGTCGGCGTGGAAAAAAGAACCACGCCAGCGAGCGCGCCGACAAAAACGAATGAACCCAATGATGTTCCCCATGCATGCATGAGCGAATGCTCCCTTCTAAAACGATCCATATCCACAAACCAGAAATCCAGCAGTTAAAACAGCCAAGCATCAAAGAAGACGATCAGCACGACAAAGGCTGCAAGGATGCGCATCGTGCGCGTGATGTCTTCCGTGCGATTCGATAGCACCTTCCATAGCACATACGCAACGGTCGCAAGGGACAAACCGAACGCCATGTCGTATGTCAGCGGCACAAGCACAACGAGCACGATCGCTGCCGTGCGCTCGGCAAGGTCGAATCGCGTCCAATCGAGCGTTGTCCTCGCCATCAGGAACAACCCTGCGACGACAACGCACGGCACGAGCATCGCCGGAAACGACGCGAGCTCCTTCGCGAGCGGCGCGGCGCACATCAAAAACAACAGGCCGGCGGCTGCGCCGACGGCATACGCCTGCGGCCGCGCGCGCCCAGCCTCCCCCGCCATCGCCGACTCCGGCGCCGCCGTCATCGGCGTCATGCCGCAGAGCGCCGCGAGGAGATTCATGGCGGCCGCGAGGCACAACGGACGTTTGGGCGGCAACGACGGTTCCGCGGTCGCGTCTCGTCGCTGCATTCCTGGTGTTCCGTTCGCCCCTATAGCGTTGGAAGTCCCCAACGCCTGCCATGTCCCCCAGAAATTCAAAATCATCACGAGGAACAACCACGGCAGGGTGGCAATCATCGTGGCCAGCGCCTTCGCATCGCCCTCGCCCGCGAGCAGGAACAGCCCGATGGAACGGTCGAGTCCCTCAGGCGCGTAGAACGGCGCGGGCGGGATGATCCAGAAGCCTTCGATGAACGACAGCGCCGCTGTCACCAAAAGCCCAAGTCCAACGCACTTGCCCAAAGCCTCCCCCTCTGGGGGAGGTGCCGAGCGCATGCGAGGCGGAGAGGGTGACGTCTGATGAGATTCTCTATCCTTTCGATAGAATCGTGAATCGCGTACCTGCGCTACCCTCTCCACCGCTTCGCGGTTCCCCTCCCCCAGGGGGGGAGGCTTAGGTTGCATGGCCTGCAAAGCCGCTAATCCGAGCATGCCGACGATGCCGAGCAAGCTGAAGTACGCCAGCGGGTCCGCGAAGTCGCCGAGCATCACGAGATGGACGGGCGAGGCGAGCAGCAGGCGCCCGCGCTCGAGCCCCCAGAGCACCATCATCGCGCCGAGCGCGAGCGGGAGTGCCTGGCGGATGCACAGCGGGATGGCCCGGACAATTCTTGATGCAACGCCCGTGAATGCAGCGATGCAGACGAGGAACGCAACCGTGGCAGAGAGCGCGTAAAGCTGTCCGAGCGTCAGCCCATGCGAAATGACGAGCAACGCAAAGAGCCAGCCCGCCGTCATGAGGTCGGGGCCGAGCGCGACGGCAGCCCCGCGTCGTCCGAGCGCGAGCGTGCCGAGCGCGGAGAGCGCGGCGGCGACGACGTAGACGGCCGGGAAATAAGCACCGGCTTCGGCTGCAATTTGTGCAACGAGCACAAGCCCTGCGCTCATGCACAGCGCCGTCGCGAGTCCCGCGCGCACCGCGCCGCCTGCCTCGCTCTTCCACCAACCTCGCAGCCTGCTCACACGCCCTCCTCCTCTTCTTTCCGTATCTTTTATATCATATCATAGTTTTACTGGAATCTCTATGAGAATTCGTGCGTAATTTTTGCGTCGTCGTCCCCCTGGGAAGCCGCAGCCAGCAAAAGAGTCTCAAGCACGCGCCATCGTTCAAAATTCAATGCCCTTCTGCGCCTGGATGCCCTTTTGAAACGGATGCTTTACAAGATGCATCTCCGTCACGAGGTCGGCGCGGGCGATGACCTCTGGTGCGGCGTCGCGTCCCGTCAGCACGAGGTGAAGACCCTGCGGACGCGCGTCGAGCAGCGCGAGCACATCCGAGACGTCCAGCAATCCGAATTTCACGGCGTAATTGATTTCGTCAAGGACGATCAAATCCCAAGCGCCGCTCGTGATCGCCGCGCGCGCTTCATCGAGCGCTTCCTTTGCCGCGCGCCGATGTTCCTCTGCATCCACATTCCCTTTGCGCGTGAAGCCAAGGCCTCGCTGCCGCAGCGCAATCGTGCCGCCCGCAGAACTTTTCGCGAGCGCCTGGATTGCATGGAGCTCGCCATACTTCCAGCCGCCCTTGATGAATTGCAAGATCAAGACGCGAAGCCCGTCGCCCCACGCCCTGAGCGCCAGCCCGAGCGCCGCCGTCGTCTTCCCCTTGCCATCGCCCGTATGCACAAGGACGAGTCCGTGCGGCTCCTTTCCCGTCGCAGCTTTCTCTGTTTCCGTCATCAAAAAAACGCCCCCTCGATGGCTTTCCTATGGTATACTAGGATTATACCACAATCCAGGAGACCTTTATCGTTGAAAAATATTTTGAAGTTCCTTTCGTTCCTCGCGCTCATCGCCGTGATGTGCCTCGCGTTTATTTTCGTGCTGGAAAAGACCGACCCGTGGGGGCGGCGGGATCAGCCGCTCGCCGCGGAATTTGTGGAGACGGAGCGCGGCCATCTGCGCTTCACGTGGGAAAAGCTGCCGTATCCTTGCCGGTATCGCGTCGAGACGTTTTCGAAGACGACGGGACGCGTCGAGGATGCGCCGGAATATCATCTGCTCGAGACCGCGACGACGCGCGAAAACAGCTATGACGTGTCGACGGGCGCCATCCCGATGTTTTACCGCGTGACGGCCTACGGCCTGTTCGGCCAGCTCACGGAAGCCTCGAAGCCCGTCGCGAATCCGAACTACCACGAACCGCCGCAGCCCGTGACGATCACGCACTACACGCCGAGCCATCCCGCGAGCGCCATGCCGTTCCTCGTCTGGCACGCCGTGCCCGATGCCGTCTGCTATGAGGTCGAGCTCCTCTCCGAGCCGCCGCAAAGCGAGGGCGGCACGGAGCTCTCGAAAAACGGCCATCTCGAAAGCACGCGCGAAGTCTTCACGAATGGCTGGCAGGCGGATCTCCGCAAATATCAGAAGTACACGCAGCTCTACTACCGCGTGCGCGCGCTCGGCCTGCACCTCGGCGCGATCGGCGAGTGGAGCGAGGCCGAGCCCATCACGATCGACTGGACAGCCCCCACGCCCGACGCGCCGCTCATCAATGACTTCGACCGCATGCCAAATTTTTCCATGCCGATCTACCCCGTCTACAGCTGGATCCCGCTGCATGGCATCGCGCACTACGAAGTCGAGCTCATGACGGAGCCGACGACGGCGGACGATGAAAACAATCAGGCGCCGCTGCCGTACCGCGTCTGGCACCGCGTCGTCGACTCCGCCGCGAACTGCTACGACGAATACGCGCGGCCATACGCCGGCGACTACTATTGGCGCGTGCGCGCCGTCGATGCGAAAGGCAACACGATCGGCCATTACTCCGACACGGCGCATTTCGTCATGCCGGAGCACGAATACGTCAAGGCCGCGATGTTCGGCGACAGCATCACGCATGGCGG
This sequence comes from uncultured Veillonellaceae bacterium, assembly GCA_900314825.1. GTDB lineage: Bacteria > Bacillota > Negativicutes > Selenomonadales > Selenomonadaceae > Selenomonas_C. The sequence continues at coordinate 8,233 of OMWS01000017.1, forward strand.
CGGCGCCGTCTCGTATCCGCCGTCCGCGCTCGAGTACAGCTACGCGACGTATCTCGACTTCCCCGCCGTGAACCTCGGCCGCAGCGGCGACACGAGCAAGACGACGCTCGCGCGTTTTGAAGAGGACGTCGTGCCGATGCACCCGGCGAACCTCCTGATCCTCACGGGCACGAACAGCTTGCGCGACGCGACGATCTCGGCAAACGATGTCATCAAAGACCTCGCGCGCATCAAAGCACTCTGCGAAGAGCACGACATCCGCCCGATCTTCCTGACGCTCATGCCGATCCACCCCGGAAACATCCGCTTCGCGTTCCACACGGACACGGACCCCTCGTGGCGCGACAAAATGAACCACATCAACGCCTACATCAAAGCGCAGCCGTACTTCATCGACCTCGAGCCGTATTTCTACGACGAGACGAAGACCGTGCTCGACACGCGGCTCTCCATCGACGGCCTGCATCCTGACATCCAAGGGAAAATGCTCATGGGCGAGATCATCAACCTGCATCAGGGCGAGCTGCAATAAACGGGGACTGCCGGGAAAAACATCATACGTTTTTTATTTCATCGAGCGATCATAATTCCGCCCCTGCACAACGCGGGGGCGTTTTTCATTATACGAAGGATTCACCACACTGCGCGTCGCATCGTATTCCGGCGTGCAAATGTCAAGCAGATCGAGAAGCGTGTGGATAAGGTCGTCCGACATATACGGACGTTCTGTCGCCGTCTGGATCGCCTGCCATTTGTCGGGATGCTTCGCACGCCATGTCGGCGACGCGTAAACGAGGAACGGCACTTCGAGCATATAGCGGTTCGGATGTTCCTGCACGTGACCGGACATATGCGTATCGTTGTCGTAGACCGCTTCGCCGTGGTCGGGCAGATAGATGACGAGTGCGTCCTTGTCCGCGAATTTGCCGAAAATCGAGCTCACAACAAAATCATTGTAATAGACCGCATCGGCGTACTGCGCGATTTCCGTGCGCTTTTCCTCGCTGTACGTGTTTTCCGGCGCAGCAAGGTCGTCTTTGAGATATTTCGTGAAGGCATACGGATAGCGGAAATAATAGAGGCCGTGGCATCCCATGAGATGGACGACGTAGAAATCCTTGCCGCTGCCCTCTGCCATCGCCGCGTCGATCATCGGGAACAGTTCCTCGTCGAGCGAGGCGTCCTCCTCGTGCGACTCGCGCATGCGCGTGAACGCGTGCGTCGTCGCGCGGTTCGCAAAGAGCACGGAGACATTTCCCCAGATGCCGGAACTTTCCTGATTCGACAGCCAATGCGTCGCATAGCCCGCCGCATTCATGACATCGATGAGATTATTCGCCTCGTACCAATTCTGCCCTGCCGCCACGCTTTCTGCGTCGGCAAACGTCAGGATTTTTTGCAGCGCCGCGACCGTCGCGCCCTCGGGACTGATGACATCGCGGAACACGGCAATCTCGCCCTTTTTTGCGAGTTCATCAAAATTCGGCGTGTTTTCGAGCGGATAGCCATAAAGATGCAGCCGCCCGCGCGCCGTCGCTTCGCCGAGGACGAAGACGACCTGCGGCGTGTCGCTGCGATTTTCCGTGATCGTCACATGGCTCTGCATCTGCTCGGACAATTCCTCGTAGGCCGCGATGTTTTCCGTCGCCGTATAAACCGCCCGCCCGACGCGCACGGGCGGGATGTCGAGCGTGCCGCTCAAGATGAAATTCATGTAATGCTGCATCAGCACCGTGCCCGAAATGACGCCGGCAACGAAAAGAATCAGGAACAGCCAATTTCGCACGCGCCTGGAAAACAACGCGAAACGCTGACGGAAGAACCAGCCCCAGCCAAGCGCGAGCAGCACGAAGAACGTGCCGAGGGACAAGAGGCTCCGCCAGCCAAAATACATTTGCAAAAACTCGCCGGCCTCGCGCGGATTCGTCTGCAAGATCGCCGTGATGATGCCCGCGCCGACGAGCGTCTGATACGTCGTGATGGCAAAGACCTCGAGTCCTGCCAGCGCAGCCGAGAGCACGAACGATACGCCAAACAGCACTTGCCGCACGCGCCGCCACGGGATGCAAGCGAGCAGCAAGCAGTACAGTCCGACCGCGGCCAGCAAAAACGCGCCATCAAGGAGCAGCACGGGGAGTTCCGTCCCTCGGTACATCGTGAGATTCTGCCAGACGATTGTGAAGTAATTAAGGAGGAACAGCATCAGGATCCAGCCGATGTGCGTCTCAATGAGGCGCTCCGTCGCCGCGAAGAGTTCCAAGCATTTCCGATTCAAAAGGGATGCCTCGTTTCATATGATATATCAAAGGCTCCCCCCTCTGGGGGAGCTGTCGAGCGCCAGCGAGACTGAGAGGGTCACTTTGTAACGTTTCTAGACGAAAAGTCGTCAAAGTCGTTACAAAGTGACCCTCTCCGCCCTTCGGGCACCTCCCCCAGGGGGGAGGCATGAGTTCACATTTTATTCTTTCTCGAACATATCCTTGCCGACACCGCAGATCGGGCAGACCCAATCGTCCGGCAGGTCTTCGAATGCCGTACCCGGCGCGATGCCGTGCTCGGGATCGCCGACGGCGGGATCATACTCATAGCCGCAGGGGCCGCAGACATACTTATCCATGTGATGACCTCCTCAAACTCTCCTGCTTGCGCAGTCTATGCTCCGCTGCTCGCTGTTTATGCAAGCAACGATTTGACCAGCTCCGGGATTTTAGCGAAGTCTTCTTCGCCAGGATTCCAGAGCGATTTGACGTTTTCATCAATGACGTTGAAGCCGGCTTCTGCGAGGCGCTTCTGCAAGATGGCGACGCCTTCGCCGCTCCAGCCGTAGCAGCCGAACGCGGCCGCTTTCTTGTTCTTGAATTTCAGGGACTTCGCAAATGCCAGCCAGCCTGTGACGCTCGCTAGGATGTCGTTAATCGCCGTCGGCGAGCCGACTGCAATGGCCTTCGACTGGAAGACCTCTGTCATGACTTCATTCTTGTCGCTCTTCGCGATGTGATAGACTTTCACGACCGTCGACGGGCTCTGCCGCTTGATCTCTGCCTCGATGGCATGCGCGATGGCCTTCGTGCCGTTCCACATCGTGTCGTAGGCGATGACGACTTGGTCTTTCGGTTCGCCTTTTGCCCACTCCGCATATTTCTCGAGGATTGGGAACGGCGCCTCGCGCCAGATCGCGCCATGCGAGGGCGCGATCATCTCGATGGGCAGATTCATCTTTCCGATTTCTTCTAGCTTGCGCGGGATGAGCGCCGCGAACGGGTTCAGGATGTTGACGAAATACTTCAGCGCCTCGTGACAGAGCACCGTTTGATCCGCAAGGTCGGCAAAGAGCTCGCTCGTCGCATAGTGCTGGCCGAAGGCATCCATCGAGAACAGGATGTTGTCGCCCGTCAGGAACTCCGCCATGGAATCCGGCCAATGCAGCATCCGCATCTCGACGAATTGCAACTTTTTGCCATTGCCGATCTCGAGCTCGTCGCCCGTCTTGACGACATGGAAATTCCAGCCCTGCTTGCCATACTGCCCTTCGAGGCTCTTGACGGCCATGGCCGTGCAGTAAATCGGCGTGTCCGGAATCTCCGCCAAGAGCGCCGGCAGCGCGCCGGAGTGATCGGCTTCGCCGTGATTGACGATGATGGCATCGATTTCCTTCAGGTCGATCTCCTGCTTGAGGTTTTCGATAAACGTATGATGATGCGGCCCCCAGACCGTATCGACGAGGATCGTCTTCTCTTCCTCGATGAGATAGCTGTTCTGGCTTGAGCCGTGGAAAATCGAATAATCGTCGCCGTGGAACGTTTCCAGTTCCCAATCGAGATAGCCAACCCAGCTGACGTTGCCTTTCACGTGTTTCCGCATATGCATCCCCCATTTCTATTTTGCTTTCTGCCCTTTATATTCGACGCAAACGTGCAGAATCCTTTCGTGTCTGGTATAATGGTCAAAGAAATTTTTTACATCCCTACGGAGGTATTTCTATATGACGCAAGAAACATTCCACGAACTCACGCATCTCGTGCTCGATTCTCCGATGAAGCCGCCCGCGAACCTGTTCGCAAAAGGCTTTGACGACTGGCACGCGCGCGCCCGCCTCGCGCACTTCCTCGCCATGCCGCAGCTCGACAAAATCGACGAAGCCATCGAACTTTTCCGCACGGTCGCGCCCGAGGACGTTGACGAGGAAAATGCCGAGGATGTCGAAGAAAAAGTATTCGCGCTGCAAAAGCTCGCCGACATCGAGCGCAACATTGATGGCAAAGGCGAGGATGCGCTGCGGCACATCGACGAGGCCATCGAACTTGCCGAGAGCACGGACTTCCTCTACAAATACATCCTGCGTGGCGAGCTCTGGGGCGACCGCTGGAACATCATGCACCAGCTGAAGATGGGCAAGGAAGCCGAAGCCGAAGTCGACGAGCGCATCGAAGCGTACAAGGACATCCCGGTGGAGCACGTCAGCTATCTCTACTACGGCTACCGCTTCAAAGCGATGATGGCCGCCGAGCGCGGCGTGACGCTCGTCGCGAAAGACTACATGCACATGGCGCTGCATTCGATGGAAATCCCCGAAGCTTACGAAGCCGGCCTCGAAAAAGCCTTCTCTGCCACACACGACAATGCATCGTGGATTCTCAACGAAGTCGACCGCGCCACGCCGAACCCGGACACTGTGCATTGGGACATCTGAAAAAATCCTTGCCAATTCCGCAGAAACTATGCTATCATGGTTTCAATATCGACAAGCAATGAGAGGAAAAGTAGATTTCCTGACGTCCGCAGAGAAGATGCGGTTGGTGCAAGCATCTGGACGCATGAAATTGAAAGCTGCCCTTGAGCTGCGAGGAGGCCAATGCCTCGCCGTCCGACCGCGTTAAGGTCTTCGAGTGGAATGCCGTTCGGCATTCTGACAAAGGTGGTACCACGGGAATCAAAGCCTCGTCCTTTTTAGGACGAGGCTTTTTTTGATACGGAGCAATCATGAAACGCAAATGACGTTCCTGACGGCTTCCGGAACTTGTGAGGGAGGAATTTATATGCGGGAACTTTTGGAACTTTTGGAGCACGATGCGCGCCGGCCGGTCAGCGAGCTCGCGCCGATCCTTGGCAAGAGCGAGTACGAGGTCGAGCAAGACATCAAGCGGCTCGAAAAAGACAAGGTCATCTTGTCGTACAACACGTTGATCAACTGGGAAAAATTCGGTGAAAACACGGTCACGTCCATCATCGAGGTCAACCTGCTGCCGCAGCGCGAAGTCGGCTTTGATGCCATCGCCGAGCGCATTTACCGCTACGACGAAGTGCGCACGGTCTATCTCATGAGCGGCAGCTACGATCTCTTGGTCATCATCGAAGGCAAATCGCTGCAAGAGGTCGCGAATTTCGTCGCGACGCGCCTTTCGACGATCGAAGGCGTGACGCAGACGCGCAGCCATTTCATGCTGAAAGCGTACAAGAAAGACGGTACGGTCATCAACAACGAGGAACGTGACCGCAGACTGGTGGTGACACCCTGATGAAGACGACGCTGGATTTTGAAAAACGCCTCTCCCCTGCCGTGCAGTCCATCGCGCCGTCCGGCATCCGCAAATTCTTCGACATCGCGGCGAAAATGGAAGACGTCATTTCCCTTGGTGTCGGCGAGCCGGACTTCGTCACGCCGTGGCCGATCCGCGAGAGCTGCGTCTACGGCCTCGAGCAAGGCTACACGTCGTACACGGCAAACCGTGGCACGCTCGAACTGCGCGAGGAAATCTGCAAGCACTACGCCGACCAGTATGACACGCATTACGATGCCACGACGGACGTGCTCGTGACGGTCGGCGTCAGCGAGGCGCTCGACCTCGCGATGCGCGCACTGCTCTCGCCTGGCGACGAAGTGCTGATCCCCGAGCCATGCTACGTCTCGTATCAGGCCTGCACGATCCTCGCAGGCGGCGTGCCTGTCGCTGTGCCGGCAAAGCTCGAAAATGAATTCCGCATCACGCCGGCGGAACTTGAAGAACACTTGACGCAAAAGACGCGCGTGCTGCTCATCGGCTATCCGAACAACCCGACGGGGGCCATCATGACGCGCAAAGACCTGCTCGCCGTCGCGGAGTTCGCGAAGCAGCATGACCTCATCGTCATCTCCGATGAAATCTACGGCGACCTCACGTATGGCGGCGAGCCGCACGTCGCATTCTCGTCGCTCCCAGGCATGCAAGAGCGCACACTGCTCCTCAACGGCTTCTCGAAGGCCTACGCCATGACGGGCTGGCGCATCGGCTACGCGCTTGGCGCGCCCGCCATCATCGCGGCCATGACGAAGATCCACCAGTACACGATGCTCTGCGCGCCGATCACGGCACAGCTGGCCGCTGTCGAGGCACTCCGGCACGGCGAAAAGTACATGAAGAAAATGGTCGCGGAATACGACCGCCGTCGCCGCCTCATTTACGAAGGCTTCACGAAGATGGGCCTCTCTTGCTTCGAACCGAAAGGCGCGTTCTACATCTTCCCCGACATCACGAGTACGGGCTTCACGGACGAAGAATTTGCCGAAAAGCTGCTCGAAGCCGAGCACGTCGCACTCGTGCCAGGCAGCGCCTTCGGCGCGTGTGGACGCGGACACGTGCGTTGCTCGTATGCGACGTCAATTGACAAGATTGCCGAAGCACTCACGCGCATCGAGCACTTCATCAAGAACCACAAGAAATAAAAGAATCCTGCGGAGGGCTCGCCCTTCGCAGGATTTTTATCTCAAACCTTTATGCTCTTTTCTCATGCCGCGGATGCGCGCTGACGAGTTCGATGGCTTTCGCGATCTGCTGGATGACTTCGACTTCGTACTCCAGCGACATGGCCTGCACGCGCGTGAAGATTTCGCCTTTCTCCGTCGAAGAGTAATGCGCTGGCAAATGATTGAGCGCGAGGATTGCAATGTCGCGGCGGCACTGGTCGCAACGGCAGCAATCCGGATACTGGTCGAGCACCTTGTCGAGCTTGCCCAAAACGACGTCTTCCATGAAATTCTTGAGTTCCATCATGATCTCCCATCCTTCGTTCATGCGCAAGCTTCCCACCGTGCGCTTTGTGTTTTCTGCGGCAGATTGTTATCCCATGTTGGTTCTTATGATAATATAGTTAGAAGCAAAAATCAAGTTCGACAAATGTTTTTTCTTGTGCTATAATATTTTCTGTTGTGAAACGCGCTCGTAGTCCAGTGGATAGGACGCCGGCCTCCGGAGCCAGAAGCGGCAGTTCGACTCTGCCCGAGCGCACCAGAGAAATCAAAAAAGGATGCTCGTCATCATCTGATGGTCGAGCATCCTTTTTTCATATTCATTTCTTGTTGTCGTCAAGCACGTTCTGCACGTTCGTATTTGCAGCGCTGCCTTTTTTGAGGATGTCCTTGAGGCTCTCATATTTCGGCAGCTGCTCGTCCTTGACATCGTTCCAATTCTGCGCCTGTCGCATGCAGAAATATGCGCCGCCGATGCCAAGCACAGTCAGCACGCCGCCCCACAAGAACGATGATTGCGTCAATAGATAGATGCCGCCGAGGCCGACAGCAATGAAAAAGAGCGTGTTCCATGTCTGGACAAGCATATTGAAAAATTTTGGCAAACTGTGCATATAGATAACCTCCAAAATTCATAATGGTATGAACGATTCAGCAGAAAGACTTTCAACCTAAGCCTCCCCCTCTGGGGGAGGTGCCAAGCGCATGCGAGGCGGAGAGGGTCACGTCGTTACACGATTCACGATTCTATCGAAAGGATAGGAAAGCAACATCGGCCGTTACCCTCTCCGACCCCTTCGGGGCCACCTCCCCCAGAGGGGAGGCGAAGATTCCATTAACGTACAAAATAAGGCTTCAACGCGAGCGTCAGGAAAAATACGACGGACGAGACGACAACGATCGTCGCGCCTGCAGCCATATTGAAATAATAGGCGAGCAACAATCCCGTAATCCCCGAAACGAGCGCGGAGAGGATCGAGATCGCGTGGTACTGCTTGACGTTCTGTGCGACATTGCGAGCAGCGGCGGCAGGAAGGACGAGGAGCGCGTTGATGATGAGGATTCCCACCCACTGGATGCTGATGGAGACGATGATGGCAAGCAGCGAGGCGAATGCGCATTGGATCCAGAACGAATGAATGCCGCGGCTACGGGCAAACGAGGCGTTGATGGAAAGGACCAGCAGCCGATTGAACAGCATTCCCCATGCGATGAGCACGAGCAGGAAGACGATAGCGAGCGCCCCGATATCTTCGGGCGTGACGGAGAGGACGTCGCCGATGAGGTACGACGAAAATTTGTTGAAGCCGCCGCCATAGCTCATCATCATAAGGCCGAGCGCGATGGCCGTCGAAGAAAACACGCCGATGATCGTATCGTTCGAGGCCGTGCTCTTGCTCTGGATGTACGTGATGAAGACGGCAAACGCGATGGAAAAAAGGATGAGCGAAAGAAGCGGAGAGACCGCACCCAAGAGCACGCCGATGGCGATGCCCGTGAATGCGCCGTGCCCAAGCGAGTCGGAGAAGAAGGCCATGCGATTCGAGACGACCATCGTCGAGAGCAATCCGAAGAGCGGCGTGACGAGCAAGATGGCGAGGAATGCATTCAGCATGAAATGATGCGCTGCCCATTCAAAGGGCAAGAGCGTTTGCATGGCGGCGTAAACCATTGCCATCAGCATACACCCCCTTCCCTCTCTCTCGTCGCAGCGCGGTCAATGTCTCGCGAACGCGAGATTTCTTCCGCTGCTTCCCGCGCTGTTTCTCCGGCAAGCAGGCCAAAAATTTGCTTTGTCCGTGCGTCGGCAAACACTTCGTCTGGCGTGCCCGAACAGATGACGCCTTTGTTCAGCAGCACGACCTGATCCGCGTGTTTCGCAACCATGTTGAGGTCGTGGGAAATGAGGATGATCGCCATGTCCTCTTTTTCGCGCAAGTCCGCGACGATCTCGTAGAAGAGTTCCAAGCCATTTTGATCGACGCCGGATACTGGCTCGTCCAGGAGCAACAGATCTGGCATCGGATCGAGAGCCAGCGCCAAGAGCACGCGCTGGAGCTCGCCGCCCGACAGCGCGCCGAGGCGGCGGTCGATGAGATGCTCGGCATGGACGCGCGCAAGACTTTTCTCAATGCGCGCCCGCAGTTTTCCCGCTGGAAACAGCCAGACCGGCCGCCGTGTCAGGCATGCGTAGAAAATGTCCTGCACGCTCGTCGGCGCGCTGACGTCGAAACGCAAGTATTGCGGCACGTAGCCGATGACGGGATGCCCTGTGTGCTTGCCTTTCGCATCGACGTAATGCAAGCTGCCCGTATGCGGCACTTCGCCAAGGATGGCCTTGAGGAGCGTGCTCTTGCCTGCGCCATTCGGCCCGATGAGCGCCGTGAGCTGGCCGCAGTGGACATGAAGATGGACGTGCTCGAAAATCGTGAGACGACCGGCCTTGACGCCAAAGTCTTCGATTTTCGTGCAACAGAGTTTCGTGCAATCGTCACATGACGACGCGCGATGATGCAAAATGGTTTTGAACAAACAGATTCTCCTATAGAAACAAATTATTTTCGCAAGTTCGCGAATGCATGACAGCCCCAAATGAAGCAGACGAACGCATATGCCAAGAGCACGAGCGCCGAGCTCATGGCGACCGGCGTGCCCGCACCGAGGCCGCGCAAGAGATAGCTCGTATGCGTGAGCGGCAAGAGCTCGATGAAGAAACGGACGACATCGGGCAGCGTATGCGTCGAAAAAAACGTGCCGCAGAGAAACGACATGGGCAGCAGGATGTACGTATTGACCTGCCCCATTTCCTCATACGTATTGATCTTCATCGCCGCAAGGAAGCCGATCTCCGCGAAAATCATGCAGTTCAACACGAGCACGGCAAGGAATGTCGGCGTCAAGAAAAAATGTGCACCGAAGAGCAACGCGAGCACGAAGATGATGGCGGACGAAATGAGGCCGCGCAAGACCGCTGCCAGCACTTTGCCGATGACGAAGGCGGGCGGCCAGATCGGCGCAATGATGTACTCTTCGAGGCTCTTGTGATAAATGCGTTCCGCATGGACAGGAGTGATGCTGTTGAAGCTGATGTTCATGGAATTCAGCGCGAGGATGCCGGGCACGAGGAAGTCGAGGTACGTGCCGCTGTCCACTTGGATGCTGCGCCCGAGCCCCCAGCCAAACGCGACGAGATACAGCATCGGCGCGACCATGCGCGACAGGATGAACTTCGTCATGCGGCGTTTCAGCACGACCCAATCACGCCAGAACACCGTCCAGATGTCAAACAGCACGCTGGAAAACGTCATGATGACACCTTCTTTCCAGTGAGCTTCAAGAACACGTCCTCGAGCGTCGGCAGTCCCGTCTTTTCCTTGAAATGTGCAGGCGTATCAAGATCGACGAGATGACCGGCGGAAAGCATGGCGACGCGGTCACAGAGCGCCTCGGCTTCCTCGATGTAATGCGTCGTGAGGAACACGGTCACGCCCTGCGCTTTCATCGTGCGGATGAGCTCCCAGATGCGCCGCCGCACCTGCGGATCGAGCGCGACCGTCGGCTCGTCGAGGAACAAGACGCGCGGATGATGGATGAGCGCGCGCATGATGAGAAGCCGCCGCTTCATGCCGCCCGAGAGGCGGCGCACGCCATCATTTCGCACGTCCTCGAGCTCGACATACCGCAAGAGTTCGCGAATGCGCGCCTCGCGCTCGCGCTTTTCCATATGATGGAGGCGCGCATGGAGCTCCATGTTTTCGCCGACCGTCAGATCCTGATCAAAGTTCACATGCTGCGGCACGACGCCAATGAGCTGCTTGATCGCTTGCTCATGGCCGCGCACCTCATCGCCATCGTAACGAATGACGCCGGATGTCGGCTCCATGAGCAGGGTCAGCATGCGGATCGTCGTCGTCTTGCCCGCGCCATTCGGTCCCAAGAGTCCGAACGCTTCCCCTTTGCCGACAGCGAATGACAGATTTTCCACCGCGGTCTTATATGTATTGTGTCCATTTTTATCTTTATGCGGATATTTCTTCGTGAGACCATCAAGCTCGATCATCGTCTGCATGGCGTCCCTCCTTCTTTTCTGACGAATAGACTCATTGTACCAAAAAGAAGGGGCGATTGCAAAAATCTCTCCTTCCACGTACACGAAAAAATCCTGCGACACGTGAACTTCGCAGGATTTTTGATGTCACAGATGCTTGAGGAAATTCTCCATCATCCGCTTCCCGTCCGGCGTAAGGATGGATTCGGGATGAAACTGGATGCCCTCGATGTCTTTTTCTTTGTGCCGCACGCCCATGATCGTGCCGTCCGCGAGGTCGCTCGTGACCTCGAGGCAGTCCGGCAGCGTCTTGCGGTCGATGACGAGCGAGTGATAGCGGCCGATGGGGACGTCCTGCGCGATGCCTTCATAGAGGCCCTTGCCATTGTGGCGGAGCGGCGAGGTCTTGCCGTGGACGATCTCGCCCGCGCGGACGACATGGCCGCCGAAGCATTCGCCGATGGCCTGATGGCCGAGGCAGATGCCGAGGATCGGCACTTCGCCGCCAAGCTCCCGGATGACGTCCTCCGTGATGCCTGCGTCGCTCGGGATGCCGGGGCCCGGCGAGAGGACGATGGCTTGGTAGTTTTTCTTTCGAATTTCGTCAACGCTCGTCTTGTCGTTGCGGATGACCTCGACGTCCGCGCCGAGTTCGGAGAGCAGCTGGAAAACGTTGTAGGTGAACGAATCGTAGTTATCCAAGATCAACAGCATCGTTTTCCACCTCCTCGACGACTTCGAACAGCGCTTTCGACTTCTGCAAGATTTCCTGATACTCGCGCTCCGGCACGGAGTCGGCGACGATGCCGGCGCCCGACTGGATGACGGCCGTGTCATCGTGCTCGATGCGCATCGTACGCAGCGTGATGCACATATCCATGTTGCCGGCGAAGTCCATGTAGCCGACCGTGCCGGAATACGTGCCGCGCTTGACGGGCTCGAGGTCATGGATGATTTCCATGGCGCGCAGCTTCGGCGCGCCGCTGACCGTGCCGGCCGGGAATGTGGCGCGCAATACATCCATCGGCGTGTAGCCAGCTTTGAGGCGGCCCGTGACCTCGGAGACCATGTGCATGACGTGGCTGAAAAATTCCACTTGGCGGAGCTTCGTCACGCGCACCGTACCCGCGTCGCTGATGCGGCCGATATCGTTGCGTGCGAGGTCGACGAGCATCGAGTGCTCGGCGCATTCCTTCACGTCCTGCTTGAGGTCGGCCTCGAGCGCCGCGTCCTCCTCGGCCGTCGCGCCGCGGCGGCGCGTGCCGGCGATGGGGTACGTGTAGAGCTGATGATTCGCGACTTTCACGAGCATCTCCGGCGACGCGCCGACGAGCTTCACGCTACCGAAATTCATGTAAAACATGTACGGCGACGGATTCACCTGGCGCAGGCGGCGGTAAAAATGGAAGCACGGCTTCGTGATGTGCGCGCGGAATTGGCGTGACGGCACGACCTGGAAGATGTCGCCCGCGAAAATGTGCTCTTTCGCCTTCTTGATGGCCGCGATGAAATCATCGGGCGCTTTGCCGAATCGCGCGAGGAAGTCGAGCTTTTCGCGGCGCTTCGGCGTTTCTTCGCTGCCCGGCACGAACGGCGCGGCGAGCTGTTTCTTCAGGCGCGCGATTTTTTTCTCGATCTCCGCGTAGATTTCTTCGGGGCTCGCCTCGCGGTCGCGCAGGTCGGCGAGGTAGATGAGGCGCGCGCTGTTCTTCAGCGAATCGATGACGACGAGGATGCGGCAAAGCATGAACTCGCCCAAGAGTTCCTCGTCGCCGACGTCCATGCCGCGCACGCGGTCGAACGTCGTGACGATCTCATAATTCAGATAGCCGATGATGCCGCCATTCGCGAGCGGCAGGTTCGCGTCCTCGAGCGCGGGACGGAACTTCTTCATGTAGGCCTTGATGGTCTCGACCGGGTTGCCGTCCAGGCTCTTCATGAGGTCGTTTTCCTTGATCATGAGCTTGTCGCGGAAGACTTGGATGCGCGACAGCGGGTCTGTGCCGATGAAGGAAAAGCGGCCGAACTGCTGGTGCGTCGTGTCGACGGATTCCAGCATGAAGCCTTTTTCCTCGCCGACGAGCTTGTAATAGAGCGACACCGGCGTATCGAGGTCCATGTTGATCTCCGTCGAGACGGCGATGAGATTGCGCTCGACGGCGAGTTTCTGGAAGTCCGCGAGCGTTGGTTTCAATTCCATATGGAGCGATCCCCCTTTTTGTGATACGATGAACCCAGGAGGTTTTGAAAATGAACAATCTATGTGTCGGCTTCCCGCCGAGCGTCGATGATGCCTGCCGTGTACTCGTGCTCGGCTCGATGCCGAGCGTGAAGTCGCTTGCCGAGCAGCAATACTATGCGCATCCGCAGAACCGCTTTTGGCCGATGATGACAAAAATCCTCACGGGCAGCGACGTGCCGCCGGTGGATTATCACAAACGGCTGCGAATGTTATTAGATCATCACATCGCGCTCTGGGATGCCATTGCATCCTGCCAGCGCGATGGAAGCCTCGATTCCGCCATTCATGACGAACGCGGGAACGATTTTGCAGCGTTTTTAACACAATGGCCGAACATCAAGACGATTCTTTGCAATGGCGGGAAGTCGTTTCAATGCTTCAAACGGTATAACAAGGCGTTGCTTTCGCGGGACGATTTAACAATCCAGCAAATGCCATCAACGAGTCCGGCGAATGCGCGATGGCGGTTGGGGGACTTGGTAGAAGTGTGGAAGAAGGCGCTCCTCCAAACTACGCCTCCCCCTCTGGGGGAGGTGGCCCTGAAGGGGTCGGATAAGCAGACACACGGTGCTTTAGCGCCGATGTGGTCGCTTATGCCGCTTGCGGCTAAGGATCCCCTGCACGTTTGATGAGTTCGCAGGACGTTCCTCCTCGCGGGTGCGCGTACGAATCGCTTTGAGGACGTGCGCGCACCGGCGACGTCAAACGATCTACGAATTCCTTGGCCGTGCAGGCGACCCGCTCCACCGCTTCGCGGTCCCCCTCTCCCTGAGGGAGAGGCTTCTGAAATCGCAACGCTTGCAAAAGAACAATTAAACTCTGTTCTTGTTACTTATTATATGTCTTGTCCAACGCTGTCCGCAGACCATGAATGAAGTCCATCGCCTCGTCAAACTGTCCTTTGAGCAGCCGCCCGACGACGGCGCTGCCGACGATGACGGCATCGGCGTGCTCGGCTGCTTCAACGGCCGCTTCCGGCGAGCCGATGCCGAAGCCGACGGCGAGCGGCGTGTCCGTGAACGTGCGCGCGTTCTTGCAAACCTCGCCGATCGTCCGGTAATCAATCTTCTTGACGCCCGTGACGCCGTTGTTCGAGACGCAGTAGATAAAGCCCGTCGCGCCCGTGCATGTCTCTTTCATGCGCGCCAGCGTCGTGCCCGGCGTAATGAATTCTGCGAGGTGGAAATCGTGCGCCGCACAGATCTTGCGCATCTCGCCCGATTCCTCGTGCGGCACGTCTGGCACGATGATGCCGTCCATGCCCGCGTCTTTGAAATCGGTGACGAATTGCTCGAAACCATAATGATACATCGCATTAATGTATCCCATACCGATGATGGGAATGTCCGTCTCTTTGCGGAGCTCGCGCATGATCGCGAGCTCTTTTTTTGTCGTCATGCCATTCTTCAGCGCGCAGACCGACGCATCCTGGATGACGGGGCCATCGGCCATCGGATCGGAGAATGGCAGGCCGAGCTCGATGACGTCCGCACCCGCTTTTTCTGCCGCGAGGATCGCGCGCTTCGATGTCTCGATGTCTGGCGCGCCTGCCGTGATATAAATGAAGATGCCTTTGCGGCCCGCTGCCTTCAGTGCGGCCATTTTTTGTTCCAAGCGTGTCATATATCTGATTCCTCCGATTTATTCGATGTTCTGGCCGAGCGCTTTCGCGACCATCGCCACGTCCTTGTCGCCGCGGCCCGAGAGGCATACGACGACGCTCTGGTCTTTTGTCGTCTCGGGCATGAGCGTCTCGAGATAGGCGAGCGCGTGCGAGCTTTCCATGGCGGGGATGATGCCCTCGATCTCCGAGAGGCGCTGGAATGCGTCGAGCGCCTGCTGGTCCGTCACGGAGACGTATTTCGCAATGCCCGTATCGCGGAAGAACGAATGCTCGGGGCCGACCCCCGGGTAATCGAGGCCAGCCGAGATGCTGTAGGCTTCGACGACCTGTCCGTCCGGGTCTTGCAAAAGGTAGCTATACGCGCCATGCAGGATGCCCGGCTCGCCCGTGCCCGAGAGCGTCTTCGCGTTCTCGCCCGGCGCTTCGCCACGGCCGCCGGCTTCGACGCCGATCTTCACGATGTCCTTGTCGTTCCGGAAGTCATAGAACGTGCCGATGGCGTTGCTACCGCCGCCGACGCAGGCGACGACGTAGTCCGGCAGCTTGCCGATTTTTTCTTTGGATTGTTCGCGAATCTCTTCGCTGATGACTTTCTGGAAATCGCGCACGATCGTCGGATATGGATGCGGGCCGACGGCCGAGCCGATGATGTAATGCGTGTCCGTGATGTTCGTGGCCCAGTAGCGGATGGCCTCGCTCGTCGCGTCCTTCAGCGTGCCCGTGCCGGAAGACACGGGGATGACCTTCGCGCCGAGGAGCTTCATGCGGAAGACATTGAGCTTCTGGCGTTCGACGTCGACGGCGCCCATGAAGACGTGGCACTCCATGCCGAAGAGCGCGGCGACCGTCGCCGACGCGACGCCGTGCTGGCCCGCGCCCGTCTCGGCGACGATGCGCTTCTTGCCCATGCGCTTCGCGAGGAGCGCCTGGCCGAGCGCGTTGTTGATCTTGTGCGCGCCCGTGTGCAACAGGTCTTCGCGCTTCAGGAAGATGCGCGCTTTGCCGTAGTGCTCCGTGAGCTCTTTCGCATAATAGAGATTCGTCGGACGGCCAGCGTATTCGCGCAGATATGTGCGGAATTCGTTCTGGAAATCAGGATCATCTTTATATTTCGCATAATTTTCTTCGAGCTCATTGAGCGCCGGCATGACGATTTCCGGCACGTACTGCCCGCCGAATTTTCCGAAACGACCTTTTGTATTCATGAATGATGGCTCCTTTATATGAATGGTGAAAAAATAAACTTATGCCGTCGCCTGCGCCTCGCGGCCAATGCCGGCGAAGATGCGCGTCTGCGCCGCGACATCTGCCGCCCGCACGAGGCCTTCGCCGACGAGGATGCCGTCACAGCCAGCCTCGCAGAGCGTCTGCGCGTCCTCCGCTGTGAAGACGCCGCTCTCGCTGATCAGCGTGCGGCTGCGGTCGGCAAAGGGCAGCAGGTCGAGCGTCTGTTGGATGTGTGTCGTGAAGCTCACGAGGTTGCGGTTGTTGATACCGATGAATTCGGCCGGCGTCGCGAGCGCGGCCTCCATGTCACGACGGTCATGCACTTCGACGAGCGCGTCCATGCCGAGGCTCCACGTGAGATACAAATACTGTTTCAACTGCTCTGGCGTCAGGATGCGCGCGATAAGCAGGATGGCATCGGCGCCGAGCATCCGCGCTTCGTAAACCTGGTATTCGTCGATGACGAAATCCTTGCGCAGCAGCGGCAGCTCGACTTCCTTGCGAACTTTCTGGAAATCCTCGTTGCATCCGAGGAAATGAGGATCCGTGTGCACGGACAGCATGCTCGCGCCATTTGCTTCATAGATGTGTGCGAGCTCGACGACGGAATGCGAGCGCGTCAAGCGGCCTTTCGCCGGAGACTGGAGCTTGCACTCGGCGATGAGGCTCCACGGCTCGCTCGCGAAGCGCTCCGCCATGCGGAACGTGCTCGGGCGCAAATTGCGTTTGAGTTCTGCAAGCGGCAGGTCGCGCTTTGCCTGCGCGACGATGTCCTTCTTTTTCTCCACGATCTCTGCCAAAATATCTCTCATGATGCTGCTCCTTCTCGGGTGCTTTCGTTCACGGCCGCGACGGCTTTCATGAACGACTGGATTTTTTCGATGGATTTTTCGCCGTCCGTTTCGAGGCTGCCCGAAACGTCGACGCCGAACGGATGGAAGGTTTGTTCGATTTCTGCGACATTGTCCTCGGCCACGCCGCCCGCGATGAGAAGCCGTGCTTTGAGCTCCGGCACCGCATCGACGGCCTGCGCGGCCTCGCGCCAGGCGAAGCGCTGGCCCGTGCCGCCGGGGAGTTTCGCCGTACCGCTGTCGAGCAAAATGTATTTTGCTGGATATGCGGCAGCGTCTCGCGCATCAAATGTTTTGCTGTAACGATATGCTTTTATAATCGGCCGCTCGATTTGATTTGCATAAGCCACATCTTCGTGGCCGTGCAGCTGGACGTAATCGAGGCCAACGTCCGCAGCAATCGCGTTCACGCGTTCGATCTCCTCATCAACAAAAACACCGACGGTCTTGACATGATGAAGTTCTTTTGCAATCTTCGCGGCATCGTTCGGTGCGATATAACGATGGCTCTTCGGCCAGAAGATGAAGCCGATGAATGTCGCGCCTGCTTCCTCTGCCGCCCGCGCTGCCGCGAGCGTCTTCATGCCGCACAGTTTCGCTTTCATGCAATCTCCTCGTTTCCTTCGTCTCGATCGTCCTTGCAAATCATACAAAAAGCCCCGGCAGGAAGACAACCTCCCTGCCGGGGCGTAACTCTCGCTGTGCCACCCAGCTTTCGCGCACGAAAACCATGCGCCTCTTCTCAGGTACGGGAAACAACTTCCGATTCCGATACCTTAGCCCGATAACGGAGGCGACCGTCCCAGCCTACTTGCCCATGAATGAATAAATTCATTGGTATTCGGTGGACTCTCACAGGACCATTCCCATGACGCTGCTCGTCCGTCCTCGCACCTCCGGTCTCCCGGTCACGGACTCGCTTGGCAGCAACTCTTCATGCTACTCTTTCCTGCTCGAAGATTTACGATTTACAACTTTGAACTTGTTGGGTCTTATGATAAAACGAAATTGTAACGTTGTCAACCCTCATGCGAAAATTTGTTCATCCAAATTCCGGATGGATGTTCAATCCTCCTCCACGTTGCCATCATCAAAATCGCAACGCGGGCCGCGGCCATAGCCGCAGCGATCGTCATCGAGATACAGATCGTGTGTATCAACGCCGAGCTCGCGCGCGACATCATGCCAACGGTTGTTGATGCGCTTGCGATCCAGCACATTTTGGATGTCCTTGCCCGACGCTTTTGCCAGCGCGGCCGCCATGCGGATGTCATGCGTATCGTAGCCATCCTGGATGAGCTTCAGCGCCGTCTCGCGGTCGAGGACGTCCTGCTCCGCAAGATGGCGCGCCTCCATCGCGCAGTACCCTGCCCGCACCTGTTCGCGCGTGATGCCGAGCTGCTTTTCCACGCCGCGCCACGTCACGTCGTCCGTCTTGCAAGAGAGCACTTCGTCAAAAGATTTCCCGCTCACGCTCGCAAGCATCGCCGCACGCCCGATGTCGCGGAAATCGCGGCCGTCTTCGATGGCCTTCTGCACAGCCTCCTGATTAACGCCAAAGGCTTCTGCGATGCGCTGTGCTGCTTCGGCTGGCGCGACCTCGCGCATCGGCATCCCCGGCTGCCCCTGTGCGCAGACGAGACGATTCCCCTGCGGCGGCCGGTTCTGCGCGTGTCCATAGCCGAAAATGCCGCCGCCAATGAGCAGCACGCCGAGTGCCATGCCCAAGAGCATTTTTCCTCGATAGCTCATCATAAGCTTTGCACCTCACATTTGTTGTCAGATTTTTCTCTTCATTCAAATTTTTTGTTCGAGTTTTACGGCTTCCCCATGGTCAGGGAATCTTCCGTGCTGTTAGTATAGCGGGCAGCCGTTAGGCCGCCGTTACGCCGCTGTTAGAATGGAATTCATACCACAACAAAAACGTCCGCGCATTTTCTGAACTTCATCCAAGAAAAAAAACAAGGACATTTCGGCATTCATGTCGTATAATAAGTAACAGCACAGTTTGAAAAGAGGTGACACAGATGACGGATCAGGAACTCACGCAGCTCGTGCAGGATAAGCTCAACGAGGCTTACAAAGCAAATGAGCACCCCCACAAGTTCTTCATCACGGCCAATGGCCGCGGCGTCACGGACGGCGGCGATCTTTACAACGCGGTCCTGCAGGATGTCATGCGCGTCATGCAGCAGGCGATGACGGACATCCTCAAAGAGGTGCTGAAGAAATAAGCGTCTCGCATCCAAGGCAACAGCCCGTTTTGACGGCAGCGTCAAGACGGGCTGTTTCTTTTTTCGCACGTAAAAAATCCGCAGGCCGCTTGGAAAGACCAAGCTCCTGCGGATGCTGTTGCAAAAGGAATAAGCGTTCTTCACATTTTCTCGTATCTGGCTTTCTTCGTGCGGATGCGCTCGGCCGTCTCGAGATAAACGACCCACTCCGCGATGTTGACGGCATGATCGCCGATGCGCTCGAGGAAGCGCGCGATGAAGAGGAGCTTCGTCGCTTCTTCCGGATGCGTGCCGCTTTCCGTGACGAAGTGCGAGAGCGAATAGAACGTGCGCTGGAAGATGTCATCCATGCGCTTGTCCATGTGACGCACGTCGTCCGCGAGCCGGACATTCGCGTCGCGGTACGCTTCCATCGCCTTCGCGACCATCAGGGTGGCGCAGTCGCCGAGCTCTTTGACGAGCGCCGCATGCTCGTCATCGAGCAGCTCTCCATCCGTCTTCGCCGTGCGCGCGATGTCGAACGCGTGATCGCCGATGCGCTCGATGTCCGTCGAAATCTTGAAGCCCGTCGCGATGACGCGCAGGTCATGGGCAATCGGCTGCTGCTTCGCGATGAGCAGGATGCAGTCATCCTCGATCTCGACGATCATGTCATCGATCTCGTCGTCTTCGTTCATGACGCGCGTCGCGAGCGCGTGATCGTTTTCCATCAGCGACTGCATGGCGCGTCGGACGGCGGCTTCCGCACGGAGACCCATCTGGTAGACCTTGTCCTGGACTTTGGCGAGTTCCTGGATGTACTCCTGGCGCGTCTTTTGCACTTCGATCACTGCCATCAGCCGAACCTCCCCGTGATGTAGTCTTCCGTCTTCTTGTCGTGCGGCTTCGTGAAGATGACATCCGTCTTGTCATGCTCGATGAGCTTGCCATTCAAGAAGAATGCCGTGTAGTCCGAGACGCGCGCAGCCTGCTGCATGTTGTGCGTGACCATGACGATCGTGAAGTCTTTCTTGATCTCGGAGACGAGCTCCTCAATCTTCATCGTCGAGATCGGGTCGAGCGCCGAGCACGGCTCGTCCATGAGGACGACTTCCGGCGAGACGGCCATGACGCGCGCGATGCAGAGGCGCTGCTGCTGGCCGCCGGACATGCCCATGGCTGACGCGTGGAGACGGTCTTTGACTTCGTCCCAGAGCGCCGCGCCCTTGAGGCTCTTTTCGACGATCTCATCGAGTTTTTTCTTATCCTTCATGCCATGGACGCGGCAGCCATAGGCCACATTGTCATAGATGGACATGGGAAAAGGATTCGGACGCTGGAACACCATGCCGACCCGCTTGCGAAGCTCGACGAGGTCGGTGTCCTGCGCGTAGATGTCTTCCCCGTCCAGCGTGATGTCTCCTTCGACGCGCACGCCGTCGATGAGGTCGTTCATGCGGTTCAGCGTGCGCAAAAACGTCGACTTGCCGCAGCCGGACGGCCCGATGAGGGCGACGACCTGATGCTCCGGCACGGGCAGGTTGACGTCGAAGAGCGCCTGGTGCTCGCCGTAGAACAGGTTGAGCTTTTCTACGTTCATTTTCATGGTGTTCGTGTGCCTCCTAAGGTCTTATGCGCACCCGCGCATCAATATATCCTGCGAACTCTTTTGCCCTGCAAGGGACCCTCTCCACCGCTTCGCGGTCCCCCAACCACAAGGGTATAAGCGACCGCATCGGCGCTGAAGCGCCGTGCGTCTGCTTATCTCCCAGTGGGAGAGGCTTATTAGGGTTGCACGCGCGCTTTTGCGCGTTTCATGAATTCATCCTGGGAATTCATGCCGTTGTCGGGCCGGATGTGATGATAGCAACCATCTTGGCCGATGCGGCGGCCTTTCTTCGTGTCGTGGAACTGGATGTCGAACATCTCGAGGATCTGGTCTTTGAGCTCCTGCCGCTCGATAGGGCAAGCGACCTCGACGCGGTTCTCCGTGTTGCGCGTCATCCAGTCGGCAGACGCGATGTAGAGCTTCGTCTGCGGCCCCTGGCCAAACGCGTAAATGCGCGCGTGCTCGAGATAGCGCCCGACGATGTTGTGGATGTGGATGTTCTCCGTGAGTCCTGGGATGCGCGGCACGAGGCAGCAGATGCCGCGCACGACCATGTCGATGCGCACGCCCGCCGCGCCCGCTTTCTGCAGCGCGTCGATGAGCTCGCGATCCGTGATGGAATTGATCTTCAGGCGGATGCCGCACGGCTCGCCGCGCTCGGCCTTGCCGATCTCTTCCTTGATCATCACGAGGATCTTCTGCTTCAGCGACGACGGCGCGACGAGCAGCTTCTCGTAATTGCCGTTGAGGTTCGAGATGCCCATATTGCGGAAGAACATCGCCGCGTCGCGGCCGATGGATTGGTCGGCCGTCATGAGCGCGTAGTCCGTGTAGAGATGCGCGGTCTTTGCGTTGAAATTGCCCGTGCCGACGTAGGTCAGATAGGACACCTTGTTGTCGCGGTGCTCCGTGATGAGGCAGACTTTCGCATGGACTTTGTAGCCTTCGAAACCATACAGGATATGCACGCCCGCATCGCGCAGGCTGTCGACCCAGTCCATGTTGTTCTGCTCGTCAAAGCGCGCCTTGAGCTCCAAGAGCACCGTAACCTCCTTGCCGAGCTCGGCCGCGAGGATCAGGTAATTCATGAGCTTGACATGGCCTTTGCCGACGCGGTAAATCGTGATGCGAATGGAGACGACGTCTTTCGAATTGACCGCCTCGCGCAGCACCTGAAGGAAAATGCCGAAGTCCTCGTACGGGTACGAAAGCAGCACGTCTTTTTCGCGGATGACGTCCATCATCGGCGTGTCGCCGAAGCGCTCGAGCCCTGTCACGCAATCATACGGAGGATAGCAGAGCTCCGTACGCTGCGCGCCGGAGAAATGATCTTCGAGGCCATAAACATAGCCGAGCGTCAGCGGCGTGCGCGTGACGATGCACTGCTCCATCGGGATGCCGAGGCGCTTCGAGAGCCACGGCGCGACGAGGCTGTCGCCTTGCGTCTGCACTTCGAGGCGTACCGGCGGCAGCAGGCGGCGCTTTTTCAGCATATTCTTCATCTGCTTGACGTAGTCCGCGCCGTAATCGACTTCTTCATCGTCCGGGTTGATGTCGGCATCGCGCGTGACCGTGAAGACCGAGCGGTCGATGATCGGATAGTTCATGAAAATCTTGTCGAGATACGCCTGGATGAGCTCTTCCTGCAGCACGTAGCCCATGCGGTTGCCGGGCGCCAAAAGGAAGCGCGGCAGCGACGGCGCGAGCGGCACCATGCCGAGCGTGACGTGGCGCTCGTGCTTGAGGAGCGCGCCGACGAGGAGCTCCTTGTTCTCGAGATGCGGGAACGGATGATGGAGGTCGATGACCTGCGGCGAGAGCACCGGCAGCAGCTGCTCGCGGAAATATTGCTCGAAATACTGCCGCTCCTCGAGCCCCATGTCATCGACGTGCAGATGCACGATGCCATGCGCTTCGAGCTCTTTCTTGAGCTTCTGGTAAATGTCGTCGCGTTTCTTGTACAGGTGCGGCATCTCGGCAAAAATCGCAGAGAGCTGCTGCCCCGGCGTCATGCCGCCCTTGTTTTCCATCTTGTCGGGCTGGATGCGCTTGAGATCGAACAAGCTGCCGACGCGCACCATGAAGAACTCATCGAGGTTGCTCGTGAAGATCTCGACGAACTTCATGCGCTCGAAGAGCGGCACGGTGGGATCTGTCGCCTCATCGAGCACGCGCTCATTGAACCGCAGCCACGACAGCTCGCGGTTCTGCGTGTAGCTCGTGTCGACGGCCGCGCCCGCATAGCGATGGATATCCATGAGCTGCGGCTCACGTTCGTCGTCATCGTCGTCGTCCGGCACGTAGCCCAGTTTCCTGCGGATGTCCCGCATACTCATTCACCCTCCTGATTTTCCGGCGCAGCTGCTCCCTCTGCAAGTTCCTCGGGCGCAGGCGTGTCGTTTTTCAGCACATAGCGATAGAGATAGCCATCACGGACGCCGGCGCGCGTGACCTCGACGTATTCGCTCTTGAAATGTTTCACGAGCGTGTAGAGGATGATCATGCCCGGGAGCACCGTGCGCACGCGGTCAGGGACGACCTTCAGGAGCACTTCGAGCGTCTCGACGGGAATGGCCTCGCCTTCCTCGTTTTCGAGGAGCTTCAAGATTTTCTTGATGTTCGGCGCCTTGATCTGCATATTCGAGATTGGCAGTTGGAACAGGTAATTGTTCAGCTTGCACGCCGCGCGGCTCGTGCCGCCGACGCCGCAGACAACCTTGTATTCGCCATAGTTGAGGTCGGCATCCTGCTTGAGGAGGTTCAGCACCATCTGCTTGATGGCCTTGCGCTCGGCGCGGCTCGGCAGCAGGTTCGTGACGTAGCGGTCATACGTGTTGAGCGAGCCGATGGGCAGCGACACTTTTTTCTTGATTTCGCCATCCTTGTAGACGACGAGCTCCGTCGACGCACCGCCGATATCGATCAAGAGACCGTCCGTGACCTCGACGGCATGCGACGCGCCGACGAAGTCAAGCTCCGCCTCCGTCTCGCCGGAGATGACTTCGATCTTGATGCCCGTGCGCTCCGTGATTTCCTCGACAGCCGCCCGGCTGTTCGCCGCGTTGCGCAACGCCGCCGTCGCGAAGACATGGTAATTCGTGATGGAGAGATCCTGCAAGATCGTGCGGAACTCCGTCAGCACCTCGCACGCGCGGTTCACGCCCTCGGGAAGCATCTGCCCGTTCTTCACATACGAAGCGAGCCCGACGGACTCCTTCTTGCCCATGACGAGCGAGAATCTCCCGTTCTCGAGTTTGTAGATGTTCATGCGGACGGTGTTCGAGCCGACATCGATGATGGCATACATGATGGTTTCCCCTTTCGTATCTCTGATACACGTTGAATGATAACACCGCAACTGCACCGGATTGTTTCGGTTTTGTTACGATTATGTAAATCATTTTATCGTGACAGCGTAGGATTTTCAAGCTTTTTCCGAAGGATTGCAAGCAACGAGCGTGTAGTTTGCGCGCAGTACAAAACAGCGGGACCAGCATGGAATCTTCTGGAATTCAACAAAAAAGAAGCAGGCACGCATCTGCGCACCTGCAAATCTTGAAGGGAATCAAGGGACTTTCATCAAGCGAGGAAGAACACCTGCTGCATTTTCGGCTGGGCGCCGGTCTCAGGATCCATTTCCATGACCATGACGTCCTTCATGTATTCGTTCCACTTGTCGACGACGGGGCTCTCCGCCTGATACTTTTCGGCGTAGGCCACGCCCTTTTCGCATTCGAAGTAGCCGAAGAGCTCGTTGCCGACGTTCCAGATCGTGTAGTTGCTGATGCCGGCTTCTTTCAGCACCTGCTTCATTTCGGGCCAGATGTGGGCGTGACGATATTTGTACTCTTCGAGCTTGCCGTCCTTGACGACGGCTTTCCAGGCAAAACGTTCCATGTGTGACAAACCTTCTTTTTATTCGTGTGCAACCGACGTTTTCTTTTCGTTCGGATCGATGAACCAGCCGTTTTCGTCGATCTCGCCTTTGTAGCGCTCCGCCGTGATCTCGTCGAGCGTCTTGCCGCGGTCATCGGCGCCGAAGAACGTGCCGGCGATCCAGCTGAGGACGCAGAAGCCGATCATGAGGAACGCGGCAATCTGGAAGCCAAGCGTCTCCATGATGATCGGGACGGCGAAGCCCCAGACAGCGGCCGAGAAGCGCGTGACGAAGAATGTGAAGCCCTGCGCCGTGGCGCGATAACGCACCGGGAAGAGCTCGGAGCTCCAGAGCTGGTAGAACTGCTGCTGCATCGAGAAGCCCCAGACGACGGTGAAGAAGAACAGCATCCACGTCTGCAGCATGTCGGCGGGCAGCGCCCAGACGAACCAGCTGATGACGCCGAGGCCGGAGAAGATGCCGAAGATCTTGCGGCGGTTGAACTTGTCACCCGTGTACATGAAGATGACGGTCGTGACGATGCAGACGGCGAAATTCAGCGCCGTGAGGAACAAGGACATGGCATTCGAAAGGTTGCCGACGTGCTCGTAGATGTACGGCATGAAGAAGCCGTTCGTGGACGCTGCGAGATTCCAGAGCGTGTAGACGGCGCAGAGCATGACGACGGTCTTGAGGCTCGTGCCGCGCAGGATGTCGGCATAGCTGGCCTTGCGCTGATGGATGCCTTTGGCCTCGAGTGCTTCCGTACGCTTCTTTGCCTCAACCCATTCCGTGGACTCCGGCATCTTGAGGCGCTGATACCAGATCCAGGCCGCGACAACGATGAGGTGCGCGAAGATGATGCGGTTGCCGAGCAAGCCGAACATCGAATTGAGCGGGATGGACGCGAGGAACACGACGACCGGGCCGAGCATCCACGCGATCTGCGCCGAGCCGCAGTGTTTTGCACGATTCTTTGATGGCGCTTCCTCTGCGATGAACGTCCAGGAAGCGACGACATCTGCGCCAACCATGAGACCGACGACGACATAGCCCAAGAGGAACATCGGGTAGTTCGTCGCGAGGCAGATCATGAGCACGCCAATCATGTAGATGAGGAGCGCCCAGTTGTAAACGAATTTGCGGCCGTACTTGTCGCAGATCTTGCCGCCGATGAGCGCGCCGATGGCTGCGCCGCCCGTGTTCGACGACAGTGCCGCGAGAAGGCCCATCTGCACGCTGCTCATGCCGAGATAATCTTGCCACATGCTGAGGCCGGACGCGCCCGCGACGATCGAACCGGCGTCGATGTAGCTGATGAGGCCGGCGATGAGCGTCTTTTTCCACGCGGACATGTGGTAGTCAAGCTTGACTCCTAACATTTCTGTTTCCCCCTGTGAAAAATCGTATGACTCTGAAAATTATGATGGCTCATGCACGGCAGCGCGACCATGCCGCGCTGCGATGCATGTGATGTGTGTGATGAGGTTAATCCAAAACCGAGGTATTCAAATTGATGTGGAAATCCTTTGCGAGCTGCAGGAAGCCTTCTTTCGGGATCGTCTGCTTCTTGCCGCCCATCGAGAGGACTTTGACGCAGATTTCTGCGGCCTTCTCGACCGTGTCCATGAGGCCGAACGCTTCGTCGAAATCATCACCACAGACGAACAGGCCGTGATGCGTCCATACGACGACGCGGTATTTCTCCATGAGCTTCACGGATGCATCCGCGATCTCCTTGCCGCCCGGCACCATCCAGGGCACGACGCCGACGCCTTCCGGGAAGATGACGGGGTCTTCCGTCGCCATTTCCCAAAGCTCGCGCGTGAACGCCTTGTCTTCGAGCGGCAGCACGAATGTCAATGCGATGAGATTCGTCGGATGCGCATGGTAGATGATGCGGTTCTTGCCGTTCGTCATTTTCTTCTTGAGCTCGTGCGCCGCGAGATGCGTCGGCAGTTCGCTCGTCGGGCGGCCGCCGTTCACGAGGCCCCAGACGATGCCGTAGTTCTCGCCTTTCTCATCGATCTTGATGAGCGCGACATTTTCTTCCGGCGCGAGCGAAACGTTGCGCATATACTTGCCGCTGCCCGTCACGAGGAAATATTCGCCCGCGAGCCCCGGCACCGTGTTGCCGATCGGCAGCCACTCTTTGACAGCATGCAGCGAATCCGCGACGGCCGCGACTTCTTCTTCCGGCACGCGATACGACAAGTTGCCGCCGTTGCGCTCGTGCCAGCCTTTCTGGAACGCGTCTGCCGTCAGACGCTGGAAGCTTTCCATGAATTTCGTGTTCAAGATATCCATTGATATGATCCTCTTTCCGAATCGAACTTATGCGCGCTTGAACAGCACGTCGCTCTCGTATTTCTTGACATCCGCGTACCACTTGCCATCGACCGGCACATGATTGCGCGTGCAGAACTCGGCCCAGACATCGCCGAACGGCAGCGTCTTGATCTCTTCGAGGCCGGCGAGCACGGCCGTGAAGTCCGCTTTGTCCTGCGCGGCTTTGAGCTCTTTGTTCGGCGTGAGGAGACCGTAGAGCAGTGCTTTCTGCATATTGCGCATGCCGATGACCCAGGCTGCGATGCGGTTGATGCTCGCATCGAAGAAGTCGAGGCCGATGAAGACGCGGCCGAGCGCATCGCAGCGCACGAGCTCCGTCGCGAGTTCTTTGAGCTCGTCATCGAGCTTGATGACATGGTCGCTGTCCCAACGCACCGGGCGGCTGACGTGCAGCGCAAGACTGTCATTGAAGAGCAGCATCGACGAAATCTTGTCGCTGACGACTTCCGTCGGATGATAATGGCCCGTATCGAGCAGGCACATGAGGCCGTTCTTCGCCGCGTAGTTCATGTAGAACTCATGCGAACCGACCGTGTACGATTCGACGCCGATGCCGAAGACCTTGCCCTCGACGGCGTCCGCGATGTTCTTGCGGTCGTATTTCACGGAGAAAATCTGATCCAAGGAATCCTTCAGACGTGCGCGCGGTCCGATGCGGTCGGCCGGCACATCCTTCGTGCCATCCGGGATCCAGACATTGTCGAGCGCCGTGATGCCGAGCTGCTCGCCGAAGTAGTTCGCGATCTTGCGGCTCGCTTTGCCGTGTGCGATCCAGAAATCGCGGATGTCCTTGTCCGGGCTCGAGAGCGTCATGTTGTCTTTGACATTCTTGTGGCTGAAGAACGTCGGGTTGAAGTCGAGGCCGATGCCCTCTTCTTTTGCGAAATCGACCCAAGCCTGGAAATGTTTCGGCTCGATGGCATCGCGGTCGATGTTCTCGTCCGTGATGCGGTACGATGCGTGCAGGTTCAGCTTGTGCTTGCCGGGGATGAACGAATACGCCTTGCGGATGTCGTTCATGAGCTCCTGCGGGTTGCGTGCGCGGCCCGGATAGTTGCCCGTCGTCGCGATGCCGCCCGTCAGCGCGTCGCTGTCGAAACCGAGCACGTCATCGCCCTGCCAGCAATGCATCGAGATGCGGACGTCCTGCAGTTTCGAGAGTGCCGCTTCGACATCGACGCCGGCAGCTGCATACGCCTGTTTTGCTTCTTCAAATCTGGACATTTGTACTTCCTCCATTGTTTTATGTCAAAAAATATGGTTTCAAGCTTCGACGCGCTTCACATCGAACGATTTTGCGACCATCTTGCGCGCTTCCGTGAGATCGGCGAACACGCCTTTGCGCAACATCTGCGCCATGAGGTTGCCGATGGCCGTCGCCTCGATCGGGCCGGCGTAAACGTCCTTGCCCGTTTCGTCCGCGAGCATCTTGTTCAGGAATTTATCCTGGCAGCCGCCGCCGACGACATGGATCTTCTTATATTTCTTCCCCGTGACCTCTTCGATCTCGGCGACTGTCTTCGCGTAGCAATTCGCGAGGCTGTGATAAATGCAGTACAGAAGCTCGCATTCCGTCTCGGGCTTTTCCTGCCCTGTTTTCTCGCAGTACGCTTGGACGGCCTGGATCATGCTGTCCGGCGCGAGGAAGCTGTCATCATTGACATCGACCGTCGAGGTGAAGTAGCGGCCGATGTGCGCAAGCTCGTAGAGCTCTTCGAACGTGTAGGCGTGCTTGAACTCTTTCCGCAGCGACTGCATCATCCACATGCCCATGATGTTTTTGAGGTAACGATAGCGGAAATGGTAGCCGCCTTCGTTCGTGAAGTTGTGCTTGCGGCTCTTTTCCGTACAATCCGGGATCAGGCGCTCGATGCCCATGAGCGACCACGTGCCGGACGAGAGGTAAATGCTTTCCTCATCCGTCGCCGGCACTGCCATGACAGCCGAGCCCGTATCATGTGTGGCCGGCAGCACAACGTCCGTCTGGAAGCCGACGGCCTCTGCCATCGCGTCCGAAAGCTTGCCGACGAGCGTTTTCGGCGGCTCGAGCTTGCCGAAGAGCTTGCGAGGGATATCGAGCTGATCGAGGAGCTCCCAGTCCCAATCCTGCGTCTTCGCGTTCACGAGCTGCGTCGTCGTCGCGTTCGTGTACTCGTTCATCGCCACGCCCGTCAGCCGGTAGTTCAGATACTCCGGAATCATCAGGAAACGGTCGGCATGCACGAGGAGCTCCGGCTCCGTCTCGCGGAGGGCGACGAGCTGATAGATCGTGTTGAAAATCTGCTTCTGGATGCCGTTGCGGCTGTAGAGCTCCGCTTCCGGCATCGTCTCGTACACGACCTTGTCCATGCCCTTCGTGCGGCCATCGCGATAACCGACGGCGCTTCCGAGCATGTTGCCCTGCGCATCGAGGAGGACGAAATCGACGCCCCACGTGTCGATGCCGACGCTCGCCGGAATCCGTTCGAGACGCTTGCATTCCTTGAGGCCCGCGACGACTTCATGGAACAGATGATCGATGTCCCAGCAGAGATGACCGTTCTGTTTCACGAGGTGATTCTCGAAGCGGTAAATCTCCTCCATGCGGATCTTCCCGTTTTCCATCCAGCCAAGGATATGGCGGCCGCTCGACGCGCCGATGTCAATGGCAAGATGATACGTTTTTTCTTCCATGGTTTCTGGCTTCCCCCTGCGCTATGATTGAACTTTTGTTTTCGATGTTTTATTTGCATTTCTCTTTACAGTTCACATAATACAACATGTTCGCAGATAAATCAAGAATTTTTTCTGTATTTTATTTGTTTTTATTTTGTTCCAACAAAAATTAGGACAGTTGCAATATTTTCTGTCGCAACTGTCCTATCAAGTCAAAGAAATCCGCTCAAAGGATCAGGAATCCGTCAGCCCCGTGTCAGAGAAAGAGCAACAAGATGGCGCCGAACAGCGTCACGATGCTGAAGCCGCGCATCGCATTGGCAATCGGCACGCCGATGGGCCCGAAGACGATCGGCACGACGCGCCGCACCTCGAAGATGAGGAACGCAGCGCCGAACAGGATGAACGCCGCAATGCCCGCGTACACGCCATAGCAGAATGCTGCGAGCGCGACGATCATGCTCGCGACCTCGCCGCGCGCGTAGTGCGGCAGCGCATCTTCGTCTGGCCGTTCATCCAAAAGCGCCCGGCTCTGCCGCATGCCGAACTCATCCGTGAGTTCCTCATCGTGCGAGAACCAACGATAATGAAACGCCATCGTCTTTTCCTTCTCTCGTGGAATCGCATAGAAACCAACAACAATCCAACGGCACAACGTACCGTCACATACGGTAACGCTCCTGCACGCCGACGATGACATCCGGCAGCATATCGTAAAAATGCTGGCCGGGGCACGCCGTCGCATTGAAGTCGCGATGGCCTTTGATCGTGTCCGCATCCGGCCGCAAGCCGTAAATCAGGCAGAGCCGCGCGACGAGACGCTCGGCCGCGTCGATCTGCGCGTCCGTCGGCCAAGCTGTTTCGAAGTTTCCGACGAGATTCACGCCGATGCTGTGCTCGTTTTCTCCATAACAATGCGCGCCGACCGTGTCGCGCGGCCGGCCGCGCTCAATCGTGCCATCCTTGCGGATGACGTAATGATAGCCGATGCCGGCCCAGCCATTCGCGAGATGCCACTTGTGCACCGTCGCGGCCGAGACGTCCGCATTCGTATTGCCGATATGATGAAGGACGATGACATCTGTCGCGTCGCGATTCACGAGCGAGCGAAAACGCAAATACGTCTCGCGGACGCGCACGCCCGTGCGTCCGCCCACCTGCCACGCCGCTTCAGCAGCACGCGGAAAGGCTGCGGGCAAGAACGCCGCGCCGAAGGCCATCATGCCCATGTGCTTGATAAAATCTCTGCGATTCATGAACCTCAAATCCCATAATTTCGTACTAAAGAAATATTATATGGGATAACTCTGAAAAAAACGAGAGAAGAACGACGAATCCGTCGGAAATCCTTGGTATTTCGCAGAACATCCGAAATTTGTTCCTGTGTATTATTGTTGAATTTCCACCATCTTTTTTGTATAATACGAGTGGAAATGTGATTGCATAGATTGTTTGAGCAAGGAGCGTTCATCATGCTGGGAATCGAGCGGCGGCGCCGCATCATGGAAAAGTTGAACGAAGAACAAAAAGTCTACGTCTCGGAGCTCGCGAAGCTCTTCAGCGTCACGGAAGAGACGATCCGCCGCGACCTCGAGAAGCTCGAGGGCAAGGACCTCTTGCGCCGCAGCTACGGCGGCGCCGTGCTGAACGAACACACGGGCGACGACATCTCCTTCGTCAAGCGCAGCACGATCCTCAGCGAAAACAAGCACGTCATCGCCGAGCGCGCCGCGCGCCTCGTGCATGACGGCGACACGATCATGGTCGATGCGAGCACGACGTGCCTCGCGCTCATCGGCGAGCTCCAGCGGCGCAAAAATCTCACGATCATCACGAATTCCGTGCGCCTCGTCCACGATTTCTTGCAAGGGCCGTTCCAGCTCATCTCGACAGGCGGCACGCTGCGGCCGAATTCCTGCGCGCTCGTCGGCGACGTCACGCTGCAGACGCTCCGCCGCTACAACGTCGACCTCGCGCTCATCAGCTGCAAGAGCCTCGACCGCACGAAAGGCGTCATGGAATCAAACGATGCCGAGAGCACGATCAAGGAATGCATAGCCGCGCAAGCCAAGCGCGTCGTCCTCCTCGCCGACCACACGAAATTCGGCAAGACGGCATTCGTCCATTCGTTCGACTTCGACCGCATCGACACGATCGTCACGGACGAACCGGTATCGACCTCGTGGCGCGATTTTCTGGAAAAGAAGAACGTCGAGCTCATCGACTGAAGCATATAGCGCAAACAAGCAAACGATGGCACACAAAAAGAGCATCGCCCGAAAAGCGGTGCTCTTTCTTTTTGTGAAATTTTTCAGGGTTTCACATCATCAAACGATAACCGTCCGATGTTCTGTGAATCCACCAACCTGCATGACGTCGAGATCAACGACGTTATCCCGAATCGTTGTCCATTGGCTCATGATGATACACGTCCTTTCGTTTGCTGAATGTGAGATAGCAGAGGTATAGCCCCATGCCGTGGCGCGTGGTGACGGTTGTCCTTGGCTTTTCCTTGAACCATACGATGATTTCTTCCCCGGCGCGACGATAGACGTGCAGGAGTTCGCGCCCTTGGGTCACGGCGCTGTGCCAATCTCTTTCGTGCGTGAGGAAGTCTTCGAAGTGGTAATTCTCTTCGAGAGGTATCAGCCCAGGATAGCCGTCGGCGTCGCGCTTCGCTAGGAGCCGTTCCTGCTTCTTTTGCTGACTGGACAAGGGCATCACCCTTTCATTCGAACTGTTGAGAAATCCTCGTTCGTTGACATACGTCAACTTTTGAATTTTCCTAAACAGTTCGTTCCTTTCTGCAAACTGCTTGCAGATTCGTTCGTTATGCCGCGGAAGCCGCGCGCGGACGAAAGGCGGAGGCGCGGGCTGATACAGGCTGCAAGGAGGCCGGTCAGGTAGTCGAGCACCATGAAAAGGAGGAGCGTCTCGACCGTTTCATTCCAGCCGAGCAGGCTGCCGAGCGTCGTGCCGAGCGCGGACGCTGCCGCGCCGATGTGACGCTGCGTTACGTTTGGAATGAAGCTGTGAAAAGCATCTCCTCCCTGCGCCGCCCGAAGCATGGCATGCTCTTCCTCTCGTGGAAGTTTCACCAGCTTCCCGTCTACCTTTGCCGTCTTCATAACATCGACACCTCCATCAAAAATGCCGAACGTGACTTGAAATCAGCGCGTCCGGCATATTTCATTATGAAGCTCCAAAAGAAAGGAGGTGCATCCCCATGGCAGCAAAGAAAGAAACGCAGAGCACGAAGCTCGTGCTGAAGGTTGTGACCGGCACGGCGACGAGCGGCAAAGCCATCACGGCGAGCCGCACGTTCTCCCAGGTCAACCCGGCCGTCTCCGACGACGATCTCCTGACCGTCGGCGCCGCGCTCGCTGATCTCCAGTCGCACGCGATCTCGACGATCAGCCGCGTCGACACGGCGACGCTCGTGAATGAGGCGTGACGGCTTCTCAACCTATGCCTCCCCCCTTGGGGGAGGTGGCCCCGCAGGGGTCGGAGAGGGTAGCGGCGTTACTAGATTCTCTATCCTTTCAATGGAATCGTGAATCAAGGAACGGCGTGACCCTCCGCCGCAAGCGGCATAAGCGACCGCATCGGCGCTAAAGCGCCGTGCGTCTGCTTATCCGCCTCGCATTCGCTCGCCACCTCCCCCAGAGGGGGAGGCGTAGAACGAATGGCCCGAAACAGAAAGGAGGTGACACTCATGGCAAAAGTTTTGAAGATCGTCTTTGATCTCAAGGACGACAAGACGGCGACGTACAGCATCCCCGACCCGAAGGACGGGCTCACGAAGAACGAGGTCCAGACGGCCGCATCGGCGATGATCGCGAAGGACTTCGTCCTCTCGGGCGGTACGCTCGCTCAGAACGTGAAGGACGCGTACATCCAGCAGAACGAGCGCATCGAGCTTGCGTAATAAGGCAGCCGTTGGCGCTTTAGCGCTTACGGATGCCTTAGCCATTTGCCGTCAGGCAAATAGCTTCCTTAGCGCTAAGCGCCTGCTTTAGCGCTTAGCTGTGCATAAGCGACCTCTAAGCGCTGAAGCGCTAAGAGTCTGCTTACGGATATCTTTGCCATTTGCCCGAAGGGCAAATAGCAACCTTTCGATATCGGGGCCGCCGCAGGAAATCCTGCGGCGGCTCTTTTGCGTGCACGAAAAAAGGACACCGCCGAAAGGCAATGTCCTCCACATTATTTGATTGTATCGCTTCAATACGCGAGGCCGTTCTCCTTCGCGATGCGGATGACCTCATCGACCGACGTTTCATTGTCGGAAGCGATGATTTCGTAATCCGCATGGCGCTTCAACTGATTGAGAATCGTGCGCACCGTCTTTTCGGCAATGCCCGCAGCCCTACCGATCGCGACGCCTTTCTCACGTTCTTCCACAGTATGCCGTTCCGCATACTTTTTCGCAAATTCTTCCATAATCTTGCACATATTCATCACCCCATGTTCGTCCGACTTGAAATACCGTGCGCGCTCCGCGAGAATCTTCGAATGCATCATCCCCGGGTCTTTGCACGCGAAATCCTGCATGAGCAATCCTAGCGGCGTGTCGTCATTTTGGATGCTCGCGTTGACGTAGATGATGGCTGCATCATCCTCGAAGCGCTTGTTATCAAGCTCCTCGATCGTGCGCCGCACATGATAGATGGGCTTGCCGCCTTTGAGCGGATCGTGTTCCGTGATGAAGATGACGATGGCAGGCGGGATGTCTTTCCACTTTTTGCCCTTCTCGATGTTCATCGTGTCCATGAGGCTCGCGTTGGCACGCGCGCGGCGCGGATCGGCGCCCGCATTGTCCCGCTGGACTTCGACGTCGTATTCCTTGCCCTTCGCATCGCGCACGAAGACATCAAAGACGACCTCGCGCCCGTAAACGTTCGGCACGTCCTCCTGCGTATGCATCTCGAGGACGACGAGCTCCGGGTCAGCGAGGATGACGCGCAAGATCCACTCCATGCCGGACGGGCTATCCTTCAGGCACGTGTGGAAAAACGTGTCGTCCATCAAGCGGAACTTCGCAATGTCACGAAGCATCTCTTCCCGGTCTTCTTTCGTCATGCACCGCGCCTCCTTCGCTTTCTTCTATTTTACTAGGAAACCGCCCGCGTTTCAAGGAAAAGCGCGCATCACTTCGCCGTGAGCTGCTGGTACATCCGCATGAGCGCGGCGACGCAGGCGGGCTCATCGTGGATCTTCCCCCAGAATCCATAAGCATCCATGACGGCGCGGTCATTCGCGCGGTGCGCCTCGCGCAGTTCCTTCGGCATGAGGACTTCGTCATAAAGGTCGGCAAGCGAGCTCCCCGGGTAAAGCGCCCGCGCATCAAGGATGCCCTGCGCCGTCCGCTCGATCTTCGCGCGCTGCGTCGGCGTCGGGGTCGGCCAGGGGAAATTGTTGTAGACGATGAAATTCGAGTAACGGTAGTCGCTCTTCAATCGTCCGGCAAACGTTCGCATCCACGACATATGAACGTTCGATTCCAAAACGCCAAAGATGTAAAGATTTGCAAACGGAAGAAAATATGCAGCATCGCTTATCATGTTAGAAGCGGGCAAAAATCCCATAGGAATGTATCTTCTCCGTTGCGACGAAACGCGTGGAACGAAAATGAAATTCTCGTAGGCATCATCTTGCTGCGTAATATTTAAGAAGATGGTTGGGTAGTCCGCGCCTTTTCGCGTCCCTGCTCGCTTCGCGTTCTTGCGAAATTCATAAACACTTTGGACGCGTTCGGTGACGGCCTTGCTTTTGCGAATTTCCGACGGCGCTACATGCTGCAACCAAATTACATAGCGCGGTTGACGATGAAGGAAATCATGCGAACCATAGAATGGACGAATCCATTGTCCCGTGATTGGCTCGGCCTTCACGAGCGCATCCTTCTCTTCTTCTGACAGAATGAGGTTTCCATCATCATATGTCATGTTACCAAGAATTAACGAGGGAACATCGCAGATGGGTTCTTTCCTGCGTTCAACGAAGAGGTCAGGAGCAGGCATGAGATACGCATTGATATGTGGGCACGCTTCCGCTCCCTTCTCATCAAACAGCCTTCGTTCATTCGGTGGAGCATAGCTGAATCCTACAATCACACAATGAACGTGCGCCTTCTGAACAGCATCACTATCCCAGATGAACGTCTTGTAGGCGAAGTCGATGTTCAATTCTTTTTCCATCAATGGTTTCCAGAGAATCGGAACTTGTTCTCCTTGCGTAATGGAGTTCGTTGAAACGAATGCGGCATGTATCTGCGTCCCCTTCATATAGTCCGCTGCTTTTTTGTACCAACCAGCGACATAATCCAGCGAGCCCGCGTTTTGTGTTCCAACAAAAATCGACAGAATGTCATCTTTCTGTTTAGGAAGCATAAGTTTTGCGCCGTTGAACGGCGGATTCCCCATGATCTTGACGCTGTCGTCCGGCGCGAGGACGTCCTTCCAATCCATCCGCAGCGCATTCCCCTCGTGGATATTGCAATTCGCCGTGAGCGGCAAGAACTCCGCCTCGCTTGAGAGAATCTCCTGCGTCTCCTCGAACATCTGGCTCTCCGCGATCCAGAGCGCCGTCTTTGCCACCGCCACGGCGAAGTCGTTCACTTCGATCCCGTAGAACTGCCCGATCATCACCTGCACCGCGTTCTCCTTCGCATCCTCGAACGCGAAATCCAGCGCGATGTTGCCGCCGCCTCCTCGCGCGCGCTGCGTCTGGATGAGCTCACGCAAGATGTCGTTTTCCAGCCGCCGCAGCGAGAGGTAGCTCTCCGTCAGGAAATTGCCGCTGCCGCAGGCGGGGTCAAACAAGACGCCGTCAGTGATACAATGTAACGATGCGCCCGATTTTGCACACCCCTGGGTGCATTTTCAAGGGAGGGTGTGCATCTGCTCAACCATTCTGCTCCAGAAGCCATCGCAGGCCCTTCTCCACGCTCCCGCCGCACCAGTCGGCATACGGGATAACGCGAGTGCTGCCGTGCTCGAAGCACACGAGCGTCCCCGTCCTGCGGTGAATCCAGACGTTCATGACATCGAACCAGTCATAGCTGAAATTCTTGTTCTTCAAAAAGCCCGCCTGATGCAGAGGATGATGCTCCCTGTCCCAGTCTGGGGAACTTCGAAGCTCCGTGCCGAGAATCGGAATGCCCGCTGCCGGCGTGCCCTCCGACTGCTCCATCACGACGTAGAGCGTCACAATCTGGTAAATGGTGAGATAGACCTCCGCATCTTTCTGATGCGGGCATCCCGTTTTCGTGCAACGGGACGGCCAGCCGCCGACTGCCGCGAGCGCCGAGCTCTCGATCGTGCCGATGGGATTCTCACCGTGCTCGAGCGCTTCCACCATAGAGATGGCCTTTCCGCGCATCTTTGGATTCCACGCAGCACTCGACCCAGTCGAAATCCGCCCGAGAATCCGTGGTGTTTTGACCTGATGGCAACTCTCCGGGAAAATCCCGACTGTCCTGCCGTAGCCGAACATCCCACCCACGGACTCTGCCTGCACGTCAATGCCCGAGCGCTTGTAAAACGCTTGCACGATATGGTTGTCAAGCATCCACATGAGCGGGAGATACCAGACCTTCCCTCCGGCCTTTTCCCAGCAGCGGATGGCCAGATTCGTCCGTGCGAGCGCACGCGCATAATCTGCGTTGCGGTCGCGCATCCGAAGATACTGGTCGAAGGTCACTTTCTTCTCGCTGCCCATCGTCTCCGTCCCTCCCCTCCGATGTGAAAAATCCCACAGCCGCAGCCGTGGGAAATCTCACTCTTCTCAATGGTCAATAAGCGACGCCAATCTCGTGAGCAATCTGGCGCACTTCATCAATCGAAACGTGTGTCTCTTTCGCGATATCAGCAAATGGAATTTTTGCTTGCAGGAGCTTCCAGATGCGCATCATCAAGGCTTTTCCTTCGGCTTCTCCGTCCTTATGCGCATCACGCATTTTCATTTCAAGCGTCATATAACTCAACCTCGCTTCCTCGTTCTTCTTGACTTCATTGACTTTCTGGTCGATAGCCTGCACAAGCGGATTCGTACCGAGAACGCCGCTGTTCACATAGTCCATGAATGCCTGCAGCTGCGGCGTAATATCCTCGCCTGTCCCACGCGTGTTGAGAATAATCTTGACAGTGCCGTCTTTCAGTTTCAGTGTCGCATCGCGGCGGCACGTGTTCTCATACCAATAGAGATGCCATCCGCGCCCGATGGGATCGAACGGACAGATGAAGATAATGATTGTCTGGCGGAGCTCGGTATAGTCCCTGCCGCTCTTCAGCTTTTCCGCATCAATCTGCGACTGGTAGTAACGCATGCGCTTGGCCAGCTCTTCGTCGGTTTCGCTGGCCACCTGCATTTCCACATTGTAGATCGTATGCGCTGCGTCTTCGACGTAGACATCGAGCCGCACGCCCTTGCTTGCATAGCCGGCCTTGAGCGAGACTTCTTCGCCGAGATATTTGATGTCGTGAATCGGCTCGTTCAAGATGGCTTCGAGCACGCCCATGCAGAGCTCCTTACTGTACATGACCGCCTTGAACATGAAATCGTCTTGAATCGTGAGGTCTTCCCACGCCTTGGTAACAAACGGCATTTGCGATGCCTCCTCTGGCTCTATTTTACTGGCTCGCGGGCGAAAAGGCAAGGAATCCATGCCACCTGCGGCTTTCTTTTCAATAGGAAGATTCGACGCACGAATGCCTTTCCCCTGCCACGCAATCTCAAGAAAATTAAGCGCATGGTGGTAAATTCCGTATCTCCCTGCAAGTATCTGTGTGGAAAGCGGTGATGCTCATGCGAGCACCCTGCTTCGTCACAAATCACAGTCCAAGCAAGGAGGTTAGAATGAAGAGTATTTTAGATGATGGATTCCAAGCCTATCTGACGGAAGGAGCAGCTTTCGTCGGAGAAGCGGGGATTCCCATGTTGATGGATTTTCGCAACACCCAGATTCCCAGGGACATGATTCCGTTCAAGGCTGCCATGTCCGCGACGAATTTCCGGCAGTACGTGCATTTCTATATGTACGACAAGGAATTTTCTCGTGTGTTGACGGCCACGCGTCGGTATCTTCCGCTGCTGCTGTTAGCGCCGGGCGAAAAACGCCACTGAGTGTCGGGCGAAATTGACCAATCTTGGTCGGATGAAAATCACCAATCGTGTCCTTCTTGCGCTATACTGA
>OMWS01000120.1 GCA_900314825.1 uncultured Veillonellaceae bacterium
TGCATTTCCATATCTTAGAGGAAGTCTTCTTTTTTGACAACATGAATTATGCTGAGGAACTATTCAGTTCCCACAGGTTTTGTGATTGAGCCAAAAAATTGCGTTCGGCAGTGAGCCGGACGCAATTTTTATTGATGGCGTTTCACAATCAGAGCAGGACGACGCGCGCTTCATAGGGTTGGAGCGCGCTTTTTTTGTGCGCGTTTTCCGGGTAGTTGCTGATGAGCTCCGTGCCTTGCACGTCATCGAACAGCGTGCAGGGAACTTCGTCCTTTGTCCAGTTGCAGGCAACGAGCAGACGCTTGCCATCGAGCTCGCGGGCGTAGGCGTAGACATGCGGATCGTCTTCGAGCAGCGGGCGGAACGTGCCGTAGACGAT
Organism: uncultured Veillonellaceae bacterium; assembly: GCA_900314825.1. Taxonomy (GTDB): domain Bacteria; phylum Bacillota; class Negativicutes; order Selenomonadales; family Selenomonadaceae; genus Selenomonas_C. The sequence continues at coordinate 380 of OMWS01000120.1, forward strand.
GATGTCGTGCGTGTGGCGGAGGTCGATGAGCTTTTTGTAATAGTTGAAAACGGAAGCAGGATCATCGACTTCGTTGGCCGCGTTGATGTCGCGATAATTCGAATTCACCGCGATCCACGGCGTGCCAGTTGTGAAGCCGGCGTTCACGCTGGCATCCCATTGCATCGGCGTGCGGGCGTTGTCGCGCGCCATGTTGTCAAAGCAGGCGAGCATCGTTTCGGGGCTCACGCGCTTCTGGTCGATGACAAACTGCTGCCACGCGTTTTTCTCTTCGAGATCGCGGCAGTCATCAATGGAAGTGAAGTGCGTGTTCGTCATGCCGAGCTCTTCGCCTTGATAGATGTACGGCGTGCCTTTCATCATGTGCAGGCAGGTCGCGAGCATCTTTGCCGAGCGCTCGCGGTATTCGGGCGCGGCACTCCCGAACATCGAGACGCAGCGCGGCTGGTCGTGGTTGTCCCAGTACAGCGAGTTCCATGCGCAGCCTTCGAGCTCCGTCTGCCACTTGTTCAAGATGGCGCGGACATTCGCGAGCTTCGGCTTGCCTGTCGTCCATTTCTCGATAACGCTGCCGCGTCCGTTGCCGCCGTCGACGTGCTCGAACTCAAAAACCATGCCGAGCTCCTTGCCGTCCGCGCGGGCATATTTTTTCGCTTCGTCGATCGTCACGCCGGCCGCCTCGCCGACCGTCAGCAAATCGTATTTCGACAGCACGCGCGCGTTCATTTCCTGCAAAAATTCATGCACATGCGGGCCGCTGATGCAGTACGGCGAGAAATCGCCATAGCCGTCGTCTTTCATGGGACCGTCGGGGAAGCGCTGATCCTTCGAGATCATGCTGATGACGTCCATGCGGAAGCCGTCGATGCCCTTGTCGCACCAGAACGTCATGAGATCGTAGACGTCGTCTCGGACTTTCGGATTCTCCCAGTTGAGGTCCGGCTGCTTTTTCGAGAAGAGATGGAGATAATATTGGTCGGTTGCTTCGTCATACTGCCAGGCCGGTCCCGAGAAGCACGATTCCCAGTTGTTCGGTGCGCCGCCATCTTTGCCATCACGCCAGATGTAGTAGTCGCGCTTCGGATTCGTGCGGGAGCTGCGGCTTTCGATGAACCATGCATGCTCATCGGACGTATGGTTGACGACGAGATCCATGACGATCTTGATGCCGGCGGCGTGCGCCACCTTCAGCAGTTCGTCGAAATCCGCCATCGTGCCGAAGTCCTTCATGATGGCGCGATAATCGGAAATGTCGTAGCCGTTGTCATCATTCGGTGACGCGTAGACGGGCGAGATCCAGACGACGTCGATGCCGAGCTTTGAAAGGTAGGGGATGCGCTGTGTGATGCCTTTGAGGTCGCCAATGCCGTCGCCATTCGCGTCCATGAACGAGCGCGGATAAATCTGATAGATGACGGCTTCTTTCCACCAGGTGTGTGATTCTGCCATGAAAAAATTCCTCCTCTGTGCTTACTGCTTCTACGATACAACACGCAGAAATGCAGGGCAAGTAGCAAAGAAGGAATTTGAACCAAAGGAACGGTCACACGTGATGACGCGTTGCCGTGTCCTCGAAGGCGAAGCGCTCCGGGTGGTGGCGCGACTGCGTCCATTCGATCTGGATGCAGAAGCGTAAATGTTTCAAAAGGTGAACCCCTGTTGCGCTTTGATCGTGATAAAATCAAGAAGGCGGGCCATCCCGACACGGTCATCTGCGTCGTCACGAATCCGGCAGATCACGCGGCGTTTGCCTTCCCGACAGGCGGCAACGTCAAGGCAGGCAAAGATGACGTCGCGCATCGTGCAGCCGTTCTGCAGGAAACAGAAGCAACAGTGCCACAAGTGCGGAAGCATAGCAACCATCATAGAAAGGAACAGCATCATGTCATTCCATGACGAAGTCGTCTATCAGATTTATCCGAAGTCGTTCCAGGACACGAACGGGGACGGCTGGGGCGATCTCGCGGGCATCACGCAGCGCCTCGACTACCTCGCTGACCTCGGCGTCCGCTATCTCTGGATCACGCCGTTCTACCCGTCGCCGCAGCGCGACAACGGCTACGACGTCGCTGACTACTGCGCCATCGATCCGCGCTATGGCACGATGGATGATTTCGACACGCTCGTCCGCGAAGCAAAAGCGCGCGGCATCGGCCTCATGCTCGACATGGTGTTCAACCACACATCGACCGCGCACGCTTGGTTTCAGAAAGCGCTGGCAGGTGACAAGCACTATCAAGACTACTACATCTTTCGCGGCGGCGGAAAGGGTACGCCAATCACGAACTGGCAATCGAAGTTCGGCGGCACGGCGTGGGAGTATGTCGAGAGCCTTGACAAGTCGTATCTTCACCTTTTCGACGTGACGCAGGCCGACCTCAATTGGGAGAATCCCGCCGTGCGCGAAGAGCTCAAGAATGTCCTGCGCTTCTGGAAAGCGCGCGGCGTCGAAGGCTTCCGTTTCGACGTCGTGAACCTCATCAGCAAGGGCGCGTTCGAAGACGACGCGACGGGCGACGGACGCAAATACTACACAGACGGCCCGCATGTGCATGAATATCTCCAGGAGCTCGTGCACGACGCCGGCATCGACGGCATGGTGACGGTCGGCGAGATGAGTTCGACGTCGATTGCGAACTGCATCCGCTACTCGAATCCCGACGAGCACGAGCTTGTCATGACGTTCAGCTTCCATCACCTGAAAGTCGATTACAAGCATGGCGACAAGTGGTCGCTCATGCCGCCAGATTTCCACAAGCTCAAGCAGCTTTTCGCGGATTGGCAGGAACAGATGACGGCGGGCGGCGGCTGGAATGCGCTCTTCTGGTGCAACCATGACCAACCGCGCATCGTCTCGCGCTTTGGCGATGACAGGCGCTATTGGAAAGAGTCCGCGAAAATGCTCGCGGCCGCCATCCACTTCATGCGCGGCACGCCGTACATCTACCAGGGCGAAGAGCTCGGCATGACGAATGCGGGCTTCACGCGCATTGATGACTACCGCGATGTCGAAAGTATCAACTATCACAAGATCCTCCGCGCCGCCGGCCACAGCGAGGCCGAGACGCTCCAGATCATCGGCGAGCGCTCCCGCGACAACAGCCGCGCGCCGATGCAGTGGACAGCAGACGAAAACGCCGGATTCACGACCGGCACGCCCTGGCTCGCCGTCAATGCGAACCACACGACCATCAACGCCGAGCAGGAAGTAAACGATCCCGGATCTATCCATGCGTTCTACAAACAACTCGTGCGCCTGCGCAAAGAACTCCCCATCATCGCCGACGGCGACATCACGTTCCTCGAGCGCGACAATGACGACGTCCTCGCCTACGAGCGCACGCTCGATGGCAAGACGCTCCGCGTGCTCTGCAACCTGCGCGGCAGAGAGACAAAGACGACCACGCCGCTCGCGGACTATCGCAAGACCACGCTGGGCACGCTGCTCGGAAATTATCCGGAAGAACAGCGCGACACGCTGCGGCCGTATGAATGCCTTGTGCTGACGAACTGAATCCTGTGACACAAAAGAAGGGACTGTTGCAGTTACTAGACCGATTCCATATA
>OMWS01000044.1 GCA_900314825.1 uncultured Veillonellaceae bacterium
GTTCTACAAGTTTTAAAACTTTGCGAACCATGAATGCTTTGCCTGATTATCTCACGAAATCTGGCTGGGAGGAATCCGGCGTCTTGTTAGGCGCTTACCTTCATCGAGCGAGGTGTCCGCGTTCTCCGCGATTTCTTCGTGGCTCAGTTTGCCGGAGAAAAAAATCAGAGCAGAGCGAGCACTTTCGGCTGGAGTTCGACGGGGATTTTCAAGAGCTCCATGGCTTTTTCCTTCGTGCAGTGCAGCGATTCCATGAGCGAGCGTGCAGATGCCGCGCGTCCTTCAGTCTCTCCTTCGGCCTTGCCTTCGGCCTTGCCTTCCGCCTTTCCTTCCGCCTTGCCCTTCGCATGGCCCTTGGCTTCCGCTTCTTCCATCCAGTATTTTTTTGCGTCTTTTTCGTTCCATTGGAGTTTGAACATCTGAATGACCTCCTTGCCATTTTTCTTTAGGAAGTTTGTGAGGATGCCCGCGTCCAGGCATTCATCGACGGCTTTGACGATGGCGATGTCCTCACCGTCGCCTTGGCGTTCGTGTTCTTGGATACGGTGGACGAGATAACTGTAGCCATACAGCGGCTCGCAGGCCTGCAGGATGGGGTTCGCTTCGTCGTAGGAGATGTCGATGACATGGACGCGGAGGTCGAGGTCACCGTCTTTTTCCTCGAACGCATCCGAGAGCGAGAGCACATTGCGTTTCTTCTTCTTCGGCCTGCCGTTGTAGAGCATATAGAATTTCGGTGTGGGAATCTTGACGAGCCTTTCCTGGTACATGGCGCGTTGCGCGTCGATGAGTTTGATGATTTTCTGATAGACGTGGTCGATATAGGGAAGCATGCGGAGCGGGAGGTTTTCCGTCCATGTGCTCTGGTGTTCCATGAGGACGACAGCACGGCGTTTCCATAAAAAGGAAAGATCGTTCCGCCGGCTGTCGAGGAAGACGTTCCGGAGCGTCGCAAGCCGGATGTCTTTCGCGAGAATTTCGTCTTCCGGGCGGATAGCCTGGTAAAGTTTTGCGAGTTCGCGCTTGTCGTGGAAAAGCTTGCGGAAGACGGAGTCTTTGACTTGCCGATTTGCCATGGGATCAGCCCTTTCTTGCTTCTTATTTTACGATGGATGCAGGGAAATCGCAAGGAGGAAAACCTTGTCAGCCTGCTGGAATGAATGTAAAATGAGTAGAAACGAGATTTGACAAGGATTGTGTGACATATATCGGAAGGGGGACGCGTGATGCGGAATGTGATGCCGGTGGGCGTGGAAGATTTTGAGGAAATTCGACAGGGCTATTATTTTGTGGACAAGACGGGTTTTTTGTGCGAGTTTTTGAAAAACCGTGCGAAAGTGACGCTGTTCACGCGGCCGCGCCGTTTCGGCAAGACGCTGACGCTTTCCATGTTGCGGTATTTTCTTGATATCGACGGTGCAGAGGAGCATCGGAAGCTCTTCGACGGGCTGAAGGTTGCGGCCGATGACGAAGTGATGGCGATGCAGGGGACGCGGCCGGTGCTGTTCCTGACGTTGAAGGGATGGAAGGGACTGTCGTGGGAAATCTTGCAGGTACGTGCGCGTCAGCGGCTGGGCGATGTTTTCCGCACGTATGAGTTTTTGCTGAAGGATGCGCTTCGCGAGAATGACCGGCGAAAATTCTTGGGCATCTTGGATGGCACCGGCGACTTTTCCGAACTTGTTGATGCCTTGGCGTTCCTGATGCGGCTCTTGGAGGAACATTATGGCAAAAAACCGGTGCTCCTCCTCGACGAATATGATGTTCCTGTCCAATCTGCTTGGGAGCACCATTATTATGATGAAGCGATTGATTTTTTCCGCGAGTTCTTCTCTGTCGCGTTGAAGACGAATCCATCGCTCGATTTCGCTGTGATGACAGGCGTGCTGCGTATTGCGAAGGAAAATATTTTTTCGTCGCTCAACAATCTTGACGTTGACAGCATCCTTCAATTGAAGTATCCGGAAGCTTTTGGTTTTCTGCCAGGAGAAGTGGAGCAGATGGCAAAAGATCTTGGCTATGCCGACAAGATTCCAGAACTTCGTTATTGGTATGACGGCTATCGTTTTGGCGGTAACGAGATTTATAATCCATGGTCGGTCGTCAATTATTTCAGTCGTGACTGTTCGGCGGAACCATATTGGGTAAATACATCGGGCAATGCAATTCTTGCCGAGCTCATGACAAATGCAGATCGTGCCCATTTCGAAACGTTGGAGACGCTGATGAAAGGCGGCACGATTATGGCATTTTTGCGCGAAGGCGTCATTTATCATGACATCGGCGAGGACCAGGATGCGCTTTATACGATGCTTTGCACGACGGGCTACCTCACGATCGTGGGCGTCGACCGCAGCATGGGCGATCCGGAGTATACGCTTCGTCTTCCAAACCGCGAGATGCTGACGCTTTTTGGCATCGAGGTCGTGAAGCGCTACCAGAAAGGCTTCAGCAAATCGGCACTTGTCGCGCTCATGCGGGCGATGCTGCGAGGCGATGTGGAGCACGTGCAGTATGGCTTTGAGGATTATCTTGAAAAACTCGCGAGCTTTTATGATACGGCGAAGGGAAACGAGGCATTCTATCACGGCTTCGTGCTCGGCATGACGGCGATCCTTGTGCCGCTCTACGATGTAAAATCAAACCGTGAATCCGGACGCGGCCGTTACGATCTTGCGGCGATTCCGCTGGAAAAAGAACGGCCGGGCTTCGTGCTCGAGTTCAAGACAGCGGAGCATACGGATGAACTGGAGGAGAAAGCGCAAGAAGCGCTTGCGCAGATGGAGGCACAGGACGACCTTGCGGAGTTTCGCACGCGTGGCGTGAAAGATGCGCATCGTTACGGCATCGCATTTTGTGGAAAACAGGTGTTTGTGGCGATGGGCGAGGATACGGTTTGATGTGATCAGTTTTCAACGGGAAAGAGGCAGGATCATGACGCTGGAGGAACTTTCGTCGTTTTATCGCGGCAAGCGCGTTTTCGTCACGGGGCATACGGGTTTCAAGGGGATGTGGCTGGCAAAAGTGCTCGAGATGGCGGGCGCGGAGGTCACAGGGTATGCGCTCGAGGCGCCGACACTGGAAGGGAAGGCGGCGCTCCTCGCATCGAAGGTGCTGGAGGGCTTGCACCACGTGCCGGGCGATGTGCGTGATTTCGCGGCGTTGCAGCGGGCGCTTATCGAGGCGCGGCCGGAGGTCGTGCTGCATCTGGCGGCGCAGCCGATCGTGCGGCTGAGCTATCAGCATCCCGTGGAGACGTACGAGACGAATGTGATGGGGACGCTTCATCTCTTGGAGTGCGTGCGAACGTCTGAGACGATGCGCTCGCTCGTGAATGTGACGACGGACAAGGTCTATGAAAATCATGAGTGGTGCTGGGGCTATCGCGAGTCGGAGCCACTCGACGGCTACGATCCGTATAGCAACAGCAAGTCGTGCTCGGAGCTCGTGACGCATAGCTATGAAAAGAGTTTCCTGCAGGCAAAGGGGGTCGCGGTCTCGACGGCGCGCGCGGGCAATGTGATCGGCGGCGGCGATTTCGCGCCGGATCGCATCGTGCCGGATGCCGTGCGGGCGGTGCGCGCAGGGGAGCCTGTGCAGGTGCGCAATCCTCGCTCGACGCGGCCGTACCAGCATGTGCTGGAGCCGGTCACGACGTATCTTTTCCTTGCCATGCGGCAATACGAAGATCGCGCGCTGGCTGGTGCGTGGAATGTCGGCCCCGAGGATGCGGACTGTGTGACGACGGGCGCACTCATGGATCTTTTCTGCACCGCGTGGGGCGACGGTGCGCGCTGGGAGCATCCGGAGCAAAAAGGGGAGGCGCCGCATGAGGCGGCGTTTTTGAAGCTCGATTGCAGCAAGCTCAAGACGCAGCTCGGCTGGCGTCCGCGCTGGCACATCCGCGAGGCGATGGCGGCGACGGTCGCGTGGTATCGCGCCTGGGAGCAAAAGGAAGACATCGAAGCCCTCATGGAGGAGCAGATTCGCGCATTTTTGAATGCGTGAAGGGGCTGCGGAAAACTTTTTGCAGAAAAAACTTGCACGTTGCATTATTTTATGATAGCATAGCAAGCGTGAAACAACTTTACAACGAAAATGCGTTGCAGAGGAATATTAGGACGCGTGGAGTGGATAGAGAGCATCCGTTTTGGTGGAAGGATGCGACGAGCCGCGTACCGAACTCGCCTTGAAGCAGCCCGCTGAATTTTGGAATGTGTAGGCGGCGCCGGAGAGCTCTCCGTTATCATGGGGCAGGATATGTTGGTATCCGGATGAGGCGTCTACGTTGACGCGAATTAGAGTGGTAACACGAAGGTATGGCCTTTCGTCTCTTGCAAGAGGCGAAAGGCTTTTTCTGTTGATAGGAGGAGTTATTGTGAAGAATTATCAGAAATACAGCAAAGGCTATTTCCTGCCGCCCGTCATCGACACGGAGTGGATGAAAAAAGATGCGGTCGATCATGCGCCAATCTGGTGCAGCGTCGATATGCGCGATGGCAATCAGGCGCTCGTCATCCCGATGAGCCTCGACCAGAAGCTCGAGTTCTACAAGATGCTCATCAAGGTCGGTTTCAAGGAAATCGAAGTCGGCTTCCCGGCGGCGTCGGAGACGGAGTATGAGTTCTTGCGCCGCCTCGTCGAAGATGATCTCATCCCGGACGATGTGACGATCCAGGTGCTCACGCAGGCGCGCGAGCATATCATCCGCAAGACGTTCGAAGCGCTGAAGGGCGTGAAGAATGCCATCGTCCACGTCTACAACTCGACATCCGTCGCGCAGCGCGAGCAGGTCTTCCGCAAGTCGAAGGAGGAGATCAAGCAGATCGCCATCGACGGCGCGAAGCTTTTGAAGGACCTCACGGAAGAGGCAGGCGCGAACTACCGCTTCGAGTATTCGCCGGAAAGCTTCACGGGGACCGAGCCCGAGTACGCGCTCGAGGTCTGCAATGCCGTGCTCGATGTCTGGCAGCCGACGCCCGACCACAAGGCCATCATCAATCTGCCGGCGACCGTCGAGATGAGCATGCCGCACGTCTTTGGCATGCAGATCGCCTACATGAATCAGAACCTCAAATACCGCGATGGTGTCGTGCTGTCGCTCCATCCGCACAATGACCGCGGCTGCGGCGTCGCCGATACGGAGATGGGCCTGCTCGCTGGCGCGGATCGCGTCGAGGGCACACTGTTCGGCAATGGCGAGCGCACGGGCAACGTCGATGTCGTGACGGTCGGCATGAATATGTTCGCGCTCGGCATCGACCCCGGCCTCGATTTTTCGAATATGCCGGAGCTCGTCGAGACGTATGAGACGCTGACGGGCATGGAAGTCGGCCCGCGCCAGCCGTATGCCGGCCAGCTCGTCTTCGCGGCGTTCTCCGGCTCGCACCAGGATGCCATCGCAAAGGGCATGAAGTGGAAGGACGAGAAGAACCCCGACAAGTGGACGCTGCCGTACCTCTACATCGATCCGAAGGATGTCGGCCGCGAGTACGACGGCGATGTCATCCGCATCAACAGCCAGTCCGGCAAGGGCGGCGTCGGCTTCATCATGGAGAAAAAATACGGCATCGACATGCCGAAGAAGATGCGCGAGGACTTCGGCTACTGCGTCAAGGGCGTGTCCGACCACAAGCACAAAGAGCTCATGCCGGACGAAATCTACAAGATTTTCCAGGACGAATACGTCAATGTCGAAACACCGTACAAGCTCATCGACTTCCTGCTCAAAAAAGAGCCGGACGGCACACGCAGCGGCACGGTCGATGTTGAGATTGATGGCAAGCATGAGACGTTCCTCGCACGCGGCAACGGCCGCCTCGATGCCGTGTCGAATGCCATCCAAAAGAATTTCAATGTCAGCTACAAAGACCTGACGTACACGGAGCACGCGCTCGAGATCGGCCAGTCGTCGCGCGCCATGGCCTACATCGGCATCACAGGCGACGACGGCCAGATCACGTGGGGCGCGGGCATGGATACGGATATCATCACGGCGTCCATCCAGGCGCTCTTCAGTGCGGTGAACCGCATGAAAGCGGGCAAGTGATGCGCGCCGTTGTCACGCGCGTGAAAAGCGCCTCTGTGACCATTGACGGCAACGTGAACGGGGAAATCGGGCAGGGCTATCTCGTGCTTTTGGGCGTCGGCCCCGACGATACGAAGGCGGCGGCGGAAAAGCTCGCGGAAAAAATCGTGCACCTGCGCGTCTTTGAAGACGGAGAGGGAAGGATGAACCGCGACATCGCCGCTGTCCACGGCAGCATCCTCGTCGTCTCGCAGTTCACGCTGTACGCGGACTTGTCGAGCCGCCGCCCGGGCTTTTCGCACGCGGCCAAGCCGGACCTTGCGAAGCCGCTCTATGAATATTTTATGGCTTGTCTCGCCGACCTCGGCTATCCGCCCGCGCATGGCGAGTTTGGCGCGGATATGCAAGTAGCGTCCATCAACGACGGACCCGTCACGTTGCTGTATGAATTGTAAAGGAGCACCCATTCATGACCGAAGAAACCATCGCGTGTTCCGCCCTCAAGGAAGAGTCCGCGGAAAGCGATGTGCATGAAATGAAAAAAACGAATTTGACCGAATCGCATGGCGTTGCCAAGGTGGACAAGGATGCCGATTCGCGCCGTGCCCTTTTCCTCGAAGGCTTTCATGACGGCATCCCGATTGCGCTTGGCTATTTCGTCGTGTCGTTCACGCTCGGCATTGCGGCGAAAACGGCCGGTCTCACGCCATTCCAGGGATTCCTCGCCAGCTTTTTCAACAATGCTTCCGCTGGCGAATATGCGGCATTCACGCTGATTGCCGCGAAAGCTTCGTATCTCGAGCTCGCGCTCATGACGCTCGTCGCGAATGCGCGCTACATGCTCATGAGCTGCGTCGTCAGCCAGAAATTCGCGCCCAGCACGCCGCTCTATCACCGTTTGCTCGTCGGCTTTGACATCACGGACGAGATTTTCGGCATCACGATCGCGCGGCCCGGCCGCCTTGCGCCATTTTACAACTATGGCGCCATGAGCGTGGCCCTCCCTGGCTGGGCGTGCGGCACGGCGCTCGGCGTGATCGCAGGCGAGCTCTTGTCGCTACGCCTCGTCTCGGCGCTCTCTGTCGCGCTCTTCGGCATGTTCCTCTGGGTCATCATCCCGGCCGCGCGGAACGATCGCGTGGTCGCCGCGCTGGTCGGCACGAGCTTCTTCCTGAGCTTTGCCGCAGTCCACTTGCCGCTGCTCGCGGAACTGTCGAGCGGCACGCGCACGATTCTCTTGACCGTCGTCATCGCGGCAGTCGGCGCGTATTTCTTTCCCGTCAAGGAAGATTCCACGGATTCTTCGGATCCTTCTGGAGCGGTGGCAGAAGATGCACGAAGCGAATGTTCTGCAATGAACGAAAAGGAGCGTGATTGACATGGAGCAAATGTATGGTTATCTCTTCGTCATGAGCGCCGTCACCATCGCCATCCGCCTCGTACCGCTGACGCTGATCCGCGGGCAGGTGAAGAACCGCTTCATCCGTTCGTTCCTCTACTATGTCCCGTATGTCACGCTCGCCGTCATGACGTTTCCCGCCATCCTCAGCGCGACGCAGACGCCGCTCTCCGGCGGCCTCGCCTTTGCCATCGGCATCGCGCTCGCCTGGTACGGCGCGAGCCTCTTCAAAGTCTCGGCGGCCTGCTGCCTCATCGTCTTCGCCGTCGAATTGGTCTTGTGTTGAATTTATTCCTGTTCATAAGGCTCCCCCTCTGGGGGAGCTGGCGCCCGTAGGGCGACTGAGAGGGTAATGTCGTTCGGAAATTCACGATTCTAACGATAGAATCGATGGATTTGTTACGACATTACCCTCTCCGCCGCTTCGGGGCACCTCCCCCAAAGGGGGAGGCGTAAAATGTGAGACCTTTAGCAGTTCTTTTCCTTTACAACGTTACAAAAGAATCTTTTATAAATTCTGCCAACAAATCAAAGAAAAGGGAAATTCGGTATATTTTCCACAAAAAACGAAAAAAGAAGTAGGAATCTCTGCCCAGATGGTGTATAATAACCATAGAAAAAGAGATCCATAGATAGGAAGAATCATACACAAGGATGCACGAACCTCACAGAAAACATAGCAAGTACACGATCTTTTGAGTAGTAGAAAGTTGAGGGACACAAAAATGGATCATGATAAGATTCCGCTCGCACGTCTGTATCGCCGCCTGTTCTCGCGCTTCTGGCCGGAGCGCCTCAAGGCCTATGATATGATTGCTGACGACCTCGAACGCCGCGGCTGCCGTTTGTTCCGCATCCGCGAGATCATGCCGCACGAAATCGATGCGAAGCTCTTGACCGGGCAGATCGTCTCCATCTACATGAAGCAGCGCCAGCCGATGAAGCTCTCGGAGTTCGTCGTCGAGCTCGAAAAACTGTACGCGTTTTTGCTCCAGCCGCTCCGCGATGAACTTTCGAAAGGCCATCGCCTCGTGAAGCAGCTGCTCGCGCTGATCTATGACGAGGACGATTGGACGGCACGCCGTCAGATCGAAGCGTTCTTCCAGCAGGAGCCGCGCCCAGAGCTCTCCGTCCTCGGCAATATGTTCCGCTGCTACAGCGCGACGATGTGGGAAGTCCGCAAGCGCTCGGAAGCGCTCGGGCTCTATCACGCAGAGGAAAGTAACGCGCCGCTCGCGCAGGCTGTCGGACACGGCGTTGCCTGATGCGGAAGCAAAAAACCTCGTGACTGCACCAAAATTTGGTGGAGCCACGAGGTTTTTTCGTGTGTATCTTTTGATTATCATAGCATGTCACGCCGCCAGAGGATGTAGGCGCTCGTGATGGAGATGGCGAAGGCCACGAGCATGACGTAGAAGAATCCTTCGGGATTCTCTGCGAGCGGGACGGGGACGTTCATGCCGAAGAAGCTCGAGACGACCGTCGGGATAGCGATGATGATCGTCATGGCCGCCAAGAATTTCATGACGAGGTTCTGGCTGTTCGAGATGATCGAGGAGAACGTGTCGGCGATGCGTGCGAGAATCTTGCTGTACATCTCGACCATCTCGCGCGCCTGCTTGTTCTCGATGATGACGTCTTCGAGGAGGTCTTCGTCTTCTTCGTAGACCTTGAGGATCGGCGCGAGGCTCTGATTATTGCGGATGCGCATGAGCTTGTCGAGCACGGCGCCATTCGAACGGATCGCGGCATTGAAGTACGTGAGGCCTTTTTGGAGCGTCAAGAGGCGGAGAATTTCGCTGTTCTTCATGTCGTCGCGCAGCTTGTCCTCGATCTCATCGGAAATCTTGGAAATCTGGCGCAGATATTTCAAAAAGTACGTCGCAGATTTGTAGAGAATCTGGAACAGGAACCGCGTTTTTTTGTACGTGCGGAAAAGCTTTGCCGTGCGCTCATTGAATTCCGCCATGACGGGCGTTTCTTCGAGGCAGACGGTGATGATGTACTCTTCCGTGAGAATGATGGCGAGCGGCAAGGCGTCGTAATCGTCGTCATCCTTGCAGATCGGGACGTTCGTCAAGACCATGACGGAGTCGTCTTCGACGTCGGTATGCGAGCGCTCTTCATCATCGAGGGCGGAGCGCAGGAAGTCGGGATCGACTTGCGTGAGATTGCTGACGACTTTGAGCTCGTACGGCGTCGGGTCGATGATGTTGATCCACGCGCCTTTTTCGAGCGTCTTCAGCGAGAGCTCCTGCAGCGGCCCGCTCTCCATGGATTTATAGATTTTGAGCATGAGAGGGCATCCTCCTTTTCTGGTGCAAAAGGAAAATGCCCTCTTTTCACGCGCTGTGCGTGGAGTTCCGTTCCGTCATCCATTCGCGTGACAGCAGGGAACACAGCGGCATCGCCCTTTTGCATTCGTTCGTTTGGGGTCCGTGCAAATCGTACTCGGGTGGTCGTCCATGTTCCTCACCATCCTTTGAACGTGTTGAAAATCGTGTCTGGAAAAATTCCATCGTTCATTTTATACCCGTTGGAATGGTTTGTCTATCTTTTTCGAACGGTCGGTTGCGGATTCTGCGCTTTTTGCCGGCGTCATTGATTTTTTCAAGGATTCGCTCTATAATGAGAAAGACAATAAAACAACCGGGGAGCTTGCAGATGCGCCGCATCCGAGCAGGCTGAGAGGGCAGTGGAGCTGCCGACCCAGAACCTGATTTGGATAATGCCAACGTAGGGAGCTTTTGAAAAAAAGCAGAAGTGTTACGACCGTCCAATGAGGGCGGTCTTTTTTGTGGAGGAGAGGCGAATGATCAAAATCAACGGGGAACTCGTCACGGCGGCGGGCAAGAGCGTGGCGGCGTATCTCGCAGAGGCCGGCTATGACAGCCGCGCCGTGGCTGTGGAGTACAATGAGGTGATTTTGCCGAAGGCAGACTACGAGGCGACGATCCTCGCGGATGGAGACGTCGTCGAGATTGTCTGCTTCATGGGCGGCGGACGATAAGCCGCAGTATTCGACCAATTTGTGGAGGGAGAAATTTTGATGGCAGAAGAAAAGACAGAAGATGTGCTGACCCTTGGCGGCCATGCCTTTCATTCGCGCTTCATCCTCGGCTCGGGCAAGTATTCGCTCGCGCTCATCGAGGCGGCCGTGCGCGATGCAGGCGCGGAGATCGTGACGTGCGCCGTGCGACGCGCGAATACGAAAGAACATGAAAATATTTTGGACTATATCCCAGAAGGCGTGACGCTCCTGCCGAATACATCAGGAGCGCGCACGGCGGACGAAGCGGTGCGCATCGCGCATCTCGCGCGCGAGCTCGGCTGTGGCGATTTCGTGAAGATCGAGATCATGCGCGATTCGAAGTATCTGCTGCCGGACAACGAGGCGACCATCCGTGCGACGGAAACACTCGCAAACGAAGGCTTCGTCGTCTTGCCATACATGTATCCCGACCTCAATGTCGCGCGCGACCTCGTGAATGCCGGTGCGGCGGCCGTCATGCCGCTCGCGGCACCGATTGGGTCGAACAAAGGGCTCGTGACGCGCGAGTTCATCCAAATTCTCATTGACGAAATCGATGCGCCGATCATCGTCGATGCCGGCATCGGCAGCCCGGCGCAGGCGTGCGAGGCCATGCAGATGGGCGCGGCAGCCATCATGGCGAACACGGCGCTCGCGACGGCAGGCGATTTGCCGCTCATGGCGTCGGCCTTCAAAGATGCAATTGCGGCCGGTCGCAAGGCCTACCGTGCTGGCCTCGGGCGCGTGCTGCAGCGCGGCGCGTCGGCCTCCGATCCGTTGACGGGCTTCCTGCACGATTGAAGGAGATGGACGGAATGGAGCAGAAGAAGGAAAACCATTTTTTCATTGATTCGCAAAAACTCAGCGCGAAAGCGCTCGAAAAGAAGCACCGCCTCGAAAACGATCCCTCGTGCCGCAAGGATCCGATGGCATATTTTCCTGACATGGAACAAATTCATTCAGATGTCCGCGCGCGTGTGATCGCGGCCATGAACGCCTACCAGCCGGAAACCTATACGGCGATCGACGTGCGGCGCGCGCTCGACCACGAACGCGTGACGATCGAAGATGTAAAGGCGCTCCTGTCGCCAGCCGCGAAGCCATTCCTCGAAGAGATGGCCGCGCGGGCGCAGCGCGAGACGAGCCGTCATTTCGGCAACACGGTCTATCTTTTCACGCCGCTCTACATCGCGAACTATTGCGAAAATTACTGCGTTTATTGCGGCTTCAACTGCTATAACGACATCCAGCGGCTGCAGCTTTCGCATGATGAAATCGCACATGAGATGAAGGTCATCGCCGACAGCGGCATGGAAGAAATCCTGATCCTCACGGGTGAGAGCAAGACGAAGAGCAACGTGGAATACATCGGCGACGCCTGCAAGCTCGCACGACAGTATTTCAAGAACGTCGGACTTGAAGTTTATCCGATGAATGTCGCGGACTACAAGTATCTGCATGAATGCGGCGCGGACTATGTGACAGTGTTCCAAGAGACGTACGATCTCAAAAAATACGAGACGCTGCATCTGTTCGGCCACAAGCGCGTCTTCCCGTATCGCTTCGAAGCGCAGGAACGTGCGCTCATGGGCGGCATGCGCGGCGTGGGATTCTCGGCGCTGCTCGGCCTTTCCGATTTCCGCCGCGATGCGCTCGCGACGGCACTGCACGTCTATTATCTCCAGCGCAAGTATCCGCAAGCGGAATTTTCGCTGTCGTGCCCGCGCCTGCGGCCGATCATCAACAACGAAAAGATCAACCCTCTTGATGTCGGCGAGCGCGAGCTCTGCCAGATCCTCTGCGCCTACCGTCTGTTCCTGCCGTATGTCGGCATCACGGTCTCGTCGCGCGAGAGCGCAAGCTTCCGCAATGGCATCGCAAAAATCTGCGCGACGAAGATTTCCGCCGGAGTCTCGACGGGCATCGGCGACCACGAGGAAAAATACACGGGCAAGCACGAAGACAAGACGGGCGATGAACAATTCGAAATCTGCGATACGCGCAGCATTCAGAATATGTATGGCGACATGGAGCAGGAGGGACTGCAGCCCGTGCTCAACGATTACCTCTATGTGTGAAAAGGGAATGAGCGGTGCTGTTCCTTTTCGTTGCCAGCGGGAAGGAGAAGAACGTATGGTTCTGCATCAACGATGGGAGCATATCATCTGCGTGACGAACCGGCATCTCGCGGCGGAAGCTGTGGGCATTCGAGACGCAGACAGCGAAGCGGGGCGGAAGGCGTTCCTGTCCCAATTGCAACGCGTGATGGACGTACGACCACATGCCGTGATCCTGCGCGAAAAAGATTTGGACGAAGCCTCGTACCGCTTGCTGGCAGAGCGCGTTCTTGCGCGATGCCGGGCGGCGCAGGTTCCTTGTATCTTCCATACGTATCCGTCCGTTGCAAGAAAACTCGATGCCGATGGCCTTCATCTGCCACTCCCCCTTTTGCGTAAATTATCGGAGAACGAACGTCAAAAGTTTTCCACACTGGGAGCGTCGTGTCATTCCGTGGACGATGTCTTGGAAGCGCAGTCGCTTGGCTGTACGTACGTGACGGCCGGACATATTTATGAAACCACATGCAAGCCAGGTGCGCCGCCGCGCGGCCTGGCATTTTTACGCGAAGCTGTCCGGGGAACCACACTTCCGGTCTATGCCATTGGGGGGATCACATATGCGCGCTTGTCGGAAGTTTTGCAGATAGGTGCGGCCGGTGCTTGCGTCATGAGCGGCTGTATGCGAGGAAATCTTGCGGCGTGGTGAGGATCGTGGCTGTTTTCCTTGCAATCCACTGCGTCCCTTGCTAAGATAGGGAAAGCAATGTACAGGATACGGAGGAACTTCCATTGATCGAACTTTTGGCGCCGGCGGGAAGCCGGGAAGCACTCATCGCAGCGGTCGAGGCCGGCGCGGATGCGGTCTATCTGTCAGGCAATCACTTTGGCGCGCGCGCCTATGCGAATAATTTTGATGAAGCGGGGCTCACGGAAGCCATCCGCTTCGCGCATCTGCGCGGTGTGCACATCCACGTGACCGTCAACACGATGGTGCTTGACGAAGAACTCGATGACGTGCGCGCGTATCTGCAATTCCTCGAACGCGCCGGCGCGGATGCCGCGCTCGTGCAAGACCTCGGCGTCGCGAAGCTCGCAAGGGAATGCGCGCCGAATCTCCCGCTCCACGCGAGCACGCAGATGACGATCCACAATCTCGCGGGCGCGCAGGCCATGCAAGCGCTCGGCTTTTCGCGCGTCGTGCTGTCGCGCGAGCTTTCACTGGCGGAAATCCGTCACATCTGCGAAAACGTCGATGTGGAAATCGAAACGTTCATGCATGGCGCGCTCTGCGTCTGCTACTCCGGCCAGTGCCTCATGAGCAGCATGATCGGCGGGCGCAGCGGCAACCGCGGCCGTTGCGCACAGCCCTGTCGCCTGCCGTATACGCTCGTCGATGCAGCAGGGGAAGACGTCCTCGGCGACCGCGCCGGAAAATTCCTCCTTTCACCGAAAGACCTCAATACGCTCGATCTCCTGCCAGCGCTCATCGATGCCGGCGTGAGCTCGCTCAAAATCGAGGGCCGCATGAAAAAGCCAGAATACGTCGCGACCGTTGTGAAGACGTATCGCACGGTACTCGACCGTTTGCTTGCGAACGATACCACGCCCCCCACAAGCGAAGAACAGGACCGCCTCGCCCAGATTTTCAACCGCGACTTCACGACGGCGTACCTCACCGGCCGCCCGGGTCGCACGATGATCAGCGACCGCAAGCCGAACAACCGCGGCCGCCTCGCCGGACGCATCCTCGCGTACGACAAGGCCGCCCGCCGCGCCACAATCCACCTCGCAAGCGACCTCAATACGAATGACGACCTCGTTATCTGGGTCAAAGTCGGTGGTCGCGTCACTTCACGCGTTCAGGAAATGCAGGATGCAGCTGGCCGTCCCATCGATCACGCGGACGCTGGGATGGACGTGACGCTCCATATGCAGAATCCCGTCCACCCGCATGACCGCGTGTTCAAGGTCTACGACACGAAGCTCATGGCGGAGGCCAAGACGTATTATACGAGCGGCGCACCCATCCGCCGCATCCCTGTTGATGTGACAGTGACGGCAAACATTGGGCAGCCAATGACCATTTCCATGACCGATGCAGATGGTCATAACGTAGAAGCCACAACAGAATTCATCGGCGAACCGGCAAAAAAACGCCCGCTGACAGAGGAAACGCTCCGCAAACAGGTGGACCGTCTTGGCACAAGCGTGTTCGCGCTGCGTTCGTTTCACGCCAACATCGACGAAAATGTCATGTTCCCTGTGAGCGAGATCAACAAAGCACGGCAGAAAGCCGTGGAAGTGTTGGAGCAAGCGCGCTTGCATGATTTTGATCGCAAGGAAAGCCTCCCCCCTTTGGGGAGGTGCCCCGAAGGGGCGGATAAGCAGACACTTGGCGCTTCAGCGCCTAGTGGTCGCTTATGCCGCTTGCGGCAGAGGGTCACGCAGGTTCTTGATTCTTCTGTCGTTCGGAAGAATCGAGAATCTCAAACTACGTTACCCTCTCAGTCGCGCTTCGCGCGCCAGCTCCCCCAAGAGGGGAGCCATGGAATGACAGAACTCCTCGTTTCTGTCGATTCGTTAGAACATGCGCGTGCGGCATTGCAGGCTGGTGCTGATGCGATTCTTTTCGGCGGCGATTCCTATCATCACGTCGCACTCGCGCCGCATCACTACGAACAAGCCGTTGCACTCGCCAGCGAATTTCATAAAACGATTTGCTTCAACACGCCGCGCATCGTCCGCGACGAACATCTGCCGTCCGTCCTCGCTGTGCTCGAGGCGGCGCAATCGCTCCAGCCGGCAGCCATCTATGTTCACAACATGGGCATGCTTTCGCTCGTCAAAGAACGGAACCTTCCGATTCATACAGATACCTCGCTCGTCACGGCGAATCGTGAGACGCTCGCGTTTTATGCGTCGCAAGGCGTCGAGGCCGCGACGCTTTCTCCCGAGCTCACCCTCGAACAAGTCAAGCAGCTGGCCACCATCTCGCCCATCGCACTCGAGTGCCTCGTCTACGGCCCTATCGAACTCATGGTATCCGAATATTGCACGCTCGGCAGTTTCGTCGGTACCGCAGGAAAGGACGGCAAGACAACACCTTCGCCTACCGGAAAAACCGGCGTTCCGGGCTGCTCCATGCCGTGCCTCCGCGGCCATTACGCGCTACGCGACCGCAAGGACATCACATTCCCCATCGTCTGCGACCAGTTCTGCCATATGCACATCCTGAACAGCCGCCCGCTTTCCATGCTGCCGCACCTCCCAGCCTTCCGCGCCGCCGGCATCGCACGCCTGCGCATCGAAGGACGGAGTTACGAGCTGGACGAACTTGCTGGCATCGTGAAAACCTATCAACGCGTCCTTCACATGAACGAAAATGATGTGATGGAACACGAAGAAGAACTCTCCGCCTGGGAAGGAAAGAATTTTACACGAGGACATTACTTCCGTGGCGTGGGAAGGAAAGAAGAAGAAAATATAAAATTGGGCGAGCAATAAAATCGTTGTATCCGCGAGCCTCTTATGAACTCCGGGATGATGGGGCTTTCTCGCTGGAAATTTTTAAATCGAAGATTTACTTTTTCCAGTGGGGAAGCCCCCATCCGACACGAGCGAGAACAAATCTTCGCGTGCAAAAAAACAAGGAGACAACATTGCAACCTTCATCCTATAAGATTTTAGAATATGACCGCATCCGTGCGTTGCTTGCCGATTGCGCGAGCAGCAGCCTCGGCAAGGAGCGCGCCCGCTCCATCGAGCCGTCGAGTGACCGAGAGGATGTCGTTGCGCGTCTTGCCGAAACCGCCGAAGCCGTCCGCATCGCAGGTTTTTCCGCGTCGCCGCTCGGCGGCATCCGCGACCTGCGTCCGATGCTGAAGAAAGTCAAGCTCGGCGCCGCGCTGACACTCGACGAACTTATGGACGTCCGCAGCTTCCTCTATGCGACGCGCAATGTCAAAGAATTTTTCAAGACGCTCGAAACCGACGCGCCGATGCTCAAAGACGCCGCGCATACGCTCGAACTCCTCGGCCAGCTCGAGCGCAACCTTGATCTCGCCATGGACGAGCACGGCGAACTGCGTGATGATGCGAGCGTCGAACTCCGCCGCATCCGCCGCGAGCGCGCCGCTGCCGAAGCGCATATCAAAGAACGCATCAACGCGATCCTGCACGCGCCCGAGCATCAGAAGCATTTCCAAGACGCGCTCGTCACCATCCGCGACGAGCGCTACGTCCTGCCTGTCAAGGCCGAATACCGCCGCTTTTTCCCCGGCATCGTCCACGATCAGAGCGCGACGGGCGCCACGCTCTTCATCGAGCCGATGGCGATCGTCGAGGCCGGCAACGACATCAAGCAGCTTACGATTGCCGAGCAGCGTGAGATCACGCGCATCCTCAAGAGCTTGTCGCATCAAGTGCAACAGCAAGAGGACGCGCTCACAGCGAATGCCGACATCCTCGCGCAGATCGATTTCGCGTTTGCAAAAGCGCGCCTCGCGTTCCGTATGAAAGCCACGGAGCCACAGCTGTCCGCAGGACGCGAGACGCATCTGCTTTCCGCACGCCATCCGCTCATCCCAGGAGAAAAGGTCGTGCCGATTGACATCGAGCTCGGCACGCGCTTTTCCATGCTGCTCATCACGGGCCCGAATACGGGCGGCAAGACCGTTAGCATGAAGACGCTCGGCCTCCTCGTGCTCATGGCGCAGAGCGGCTGCTTTTTGCCTGTCCAGCAGGGCTCGACGATTGCGCTTTACAACGATGTCTTTGCCGACATCGGCGACGAGCAGAGCATCGAGCAGAGCCTTTCGACGTTTTCCGCGCACATGACGCATATCGTTTCCATCCTCGACCAAGCGGGCGCAGATGACCTCGTCCTCGTCGACGAACTCGGCGCCGGCACGGATCCCGAGGAAGGTGCGGCGCTCGCCATGGCCATCCTCGAGCGCTTGCTGACGCTCGGCGCAGCGACCGTCGCGACGACGCATTATTCCGAGCTCAAGACGTTCGCTTATACAAAAGCGGGCATTGAGAACGCCTGCGTCGAGTTCGATGTCAAGACGTTGCGCCCGACGTACCGCCTGCTCATCGGCATCCCGGGCGCGAGCAACGCGTTTGCCATCAGCGGCCGCCTCGGCCTCGCGGACAGTATCATCCTGCGCGCGAAAGAACTCATCCGTGCCGATCATGCACAATTCGAGCACGTCGTCGATGAGCTCGAGCAACAAAAAATGATGTACGAGCAGATGAATGCCGACATCGCCGAACGCCAGCAGCGCGTCCAAAAGCTTGAAGCGAAGGTGGCTGCGCAGCAGACTGCTTTTGACCAGAAAAAAGGCGACCTCATCAAAAAAGCGCGGCAGGAAAGCGCGGCGCTCGTCCGTCGCACGCGCCGCGAAGCGGAAGACATCATCGACCAGCTCAAAAAGCAATTCGATGACCAGGGCATCCACGCGCGCCAGGAAGCCATGCAGGAAGCGCGCCGCCGCCTGAATGAAGCGAGCGCGAAAGCACGCCCGGGCATCGTCGGTCAGAAGCATCTCGGCAAGAAAATCGATCTCAAGACATTGCAACCCGGCGACACCGTTTACTTGACGAAACTCGATCAGAAGGGCACGGTCCTCGCCATCCAAGGCAAGGAGCTCGAGCTCCAGGTCGGCAGCCTGCGCACGAGCGTGCGTGCGAAGGATTGCCGCTTCCTCGGCCACGGCGGCGAGGGCGGCGGTGAAACGCTGATGAATGGTGCGAAAGCGCCGCTCGCAAAAGACGGCGGCAAACACGCATGGGCATCGTCAGGCAATGGCGGCACGGGCGTCTACCGGCAGTCGCGCGGCACGACGGATCTCTTGGGCAAGACCGCGACCGCGCGTCGCGAGATCGACATCCGCGGCCTCATGGTCGACGAGGCGGAGAGCACGCTCGGCAAATTCATCGACGACGCGCAGATCGCCGGCCTCGGCGAGATCCTCATCATCCACGGCAAAGGCACGGGCGCGCTCCGCAAAGGCGTGCAGGCGTACCTCAAGCATCATGCAAGCGTGCTGTCGTATCAGTTTGCCGACCAGACGGACGGCGGCACGGGCGCGACGGTCGTGCAGCTCAAGTAATCCGCTCAGAAGCACATTCGTATTTTCTTCTTTTCACTTTCATACTTTCGTGCTAGAATAGTCCAGTATGTATTTTGAGGGGATTCCGATCGCAGGGATTCCCACAGGAGGCAATGAAAGGACAACATGGAGAAACGCACACCCGCCAGCCGTGCACCAAAGTCGTCTGGGAACGGCAAGCGCATCGCGCTTGGATTCCTCATCGTCCTGCTCGTCATGGTGACGGGCATCGGCTGCGGCTTCCTCACGGCCAGCATGAATACGAAGCCGGATCTCGCGCATGACATCCTGCCGCCGGCGTCGTCGCACATCTATGATATCAATGGCAATGAGATCGCGAACATCCACGCGGATGAAAACCGCGAACCCGTGAAAATCGCGCAGGTGCCGAAGAATTTGCAGAATGCATTTGTCGCCGTCGAAGACAACCGCTTCTACGACCACATGGGCATCGACCCGCGCGGCATCGCGCGCGCCATCTACGCGAACATCAGCGGCCGCGCCGTCACGGAAGGCGGCTCGACGATCACGCAGCAGCTTGCGAAAAATGCGTACCTCACGCAAGACCGCACGCTGAAGCGCAAGATCCAGGAAGTGTTCCTCGCGCTGCAGCTCGAGCGCCAATACACGAAGCAGGAAATCCTCGAGCTTTACCTGAACCAGATTTATTTCGGCCAGGGCGCCTATGGCGTGCAGGCGGCTGCGCAGACGTATTTCGGCAAAAATGTCGAAGACCTCGACCTCAATGAATGCGCCATGCTCGCCGGCATCCCGAAGAGCCCGAACTACTATTCGCCGATGAACAACCTCCAGGCCGCGCAGGAACGCAAGGGCGTCGTGCTCGACCAGATGGCGAAATACGGCTACATCACGGAGAGCGAAGCAGCGAAGACGAAAAAGGCGGACGTCACGCTCGTCAAGCCGAAACCGAAAGAAGAAACGAAACAAGCTTCCTATTTCGTCGACTACGTCACGCAGCTCATGATCGACAAGTATGGGGCGGATGCTGTCTATAAAGAAGGCCTCAAGATCTACACGACCATCGACATGGACATGCAGAAAGCAGCCGAGGCGGCCATGACGAACCTGCCGAATGGCGCCGTCGATGCCAATGGCATCCAGCAGCCGCAGGGCGCGCTCGTCGCCATCGACCCGCACAACGGCTACATCAAGGCCATGGTCGGCGGCCGCGGCACGGATCAGTTCAACCGCGCGACGATGGCCGAGCGCCAGCCGGGCTCGGCATTCAAACCGTTCGTCTTCGCGGCGGCACTCGAAAACAAGTTCACGCCGGGCACGGTCATCGATGACAGCCCCATGAAGGTTGGCGATTGGGAGCCGCAGAACTACAACCGCACGTTCAACGGCAAGGTCACGTTGCGCTATGTCGCCGAGCAGTCGCTGAACGTCCCGACCGTCAAGATCGCACAGAAGCTCGGCATCGACAAGCCGATTTATTACGCGCAGGAAATGGGCATCAGCACGTTCGTCCTCGACGGCCCGCAGAATGACCGCAACCTCGCGACGGCGCTCGGCGGCCTGACGAAAGGCGTGACGCCTTTAGAGCTCACGAGCGCGTATGGCACGTTTGCGAACAAGGGCGTGCACGTCGATCCCGTCTGCGTCGTCAAAGTCCTCGACCGCAACGGCAAAGTGCTCGAGCAGGCCGAGCCGAAGCAGCGCAGCGTCATCAGCGAGCAAAGTGCCGCCGAGCTCACGTCCATGCTCCAAGGCGTCATCCAGAAGGGCACGGGCACGCGCGCGAACATCGGCCGCCCGGCTGCCGGCAAGACCGGCACGACGAGCGACTACCATGACGCATGGTTCGTCGGCTATACGCCCGACCTCGTCGCCGGCGTCTGGATCGGCAGCGACAACAACGCGTCGCTCGGCGGCATGAGCGGCGGCTTGACGCCTGCCGTCATCTGGAAGGCTTTCATGAGCAAGGCGCTCGCCTCGACGCCCGCGAAGAACTTCGACGGCAGCAGCGCGTCGAAAGCAGATGCGATCGGCGAGCTCGAGAACGACAAGAAGTCCGAGCTCAAGAAAGGCAACGCGAAGGACACGAAGACCGGTAAGACGGACGCGAAGACGACGGAAGGCAAGAGCACGGCGTCGCCAGCAGCCCAGAGCGCAGCTGGCGGCCAGCAAGCGCCTGCGCAACAGCAGCAAGCGCCAGCGCCCCAGCCCGCCGCGCCAACGCCTGGCAATGCGCCAGAACCGGGCGGCGGCGTCTCGAAAGGACGGAATTAACCGATCGATCGCTCCCAAAACAGGGAAGCCGTAGATAAAGGAGAATTTCTTTTGAGTAACGTATTTGATACATTAGTCGAGCGCGGCTTTGTCGCGCAGTGCACGGATGAAGCCGGTCTCAAGAGCCTCTTTGACAAAGAACAGGTCTCATTTTACATCGGCTTTGACCCGACGGCCGACAGCCTTCATGCGGGCCACTTCATCGCCCTCATGGCCATGGCGCACATGCAGCGCGCCGGCCATCGTCCCATCTGCCTCGTCGGCGGCGGCACGGGCACGGTCGGCGACCCGTCGGGCCGCACGGACATGCGCAAAGTCCTGACGGATGAACAGATCGAGCACAACTGCAACTGCTTCAAAGAGCAGATCGCTCGTTTCATTGACTTTAAGGGTGGCAAAGCCATCATGGCGAATAACGGCGACTGGCTCCGGAAGCTCAACTACATCGACCTCCTGCGCGACGTCGGCGCTTGCTTCACCGTGAACCGTATGCTCGCAGCCGAATGCTACAAGCAGCGCTGGGAAAAAGGCCTGACGTTCCTCGAATTCAACTACATGGTCATGCAGGCTTATGACTTCCTCGAGCTGAACCGCCGCTATGGATGCAAGCTCCAGATGGGCGGCGACGACCAGTGGTCGAACATCATCGCGGGCGTCGAGCTGAACCGCCGCAAGAACGGCACGACGGTCTACGGCCTTACAAACAAGCTGCTGACGAAGAGCGACGGCAAGAAGATGGGCAAGACGGCCGGCGGCGCGCTCTGGCTCGACGCGGAGAAGACGAGCCCGTACGAGTTCTATCAGTATTGGCGCAACGTCGACGACGCCGATGTTGAAAAGTGCCTCGCACTCCTGACATTCCTGCCGATGGAAGAAGTGCATGAGCTCGCCAGCCGCGAAGGCGCGGCCATCAACGAGTCGAAAGCGGTCCTCGCCTACGAAGTCACGAAGATCGTGCACGGCGAGGAAGCGGCGAAGCAGGCGAAAGCTGGCGCAGAGAAGATGTTCGGTGGCGCGGGCGGCACGGCAGAGGATATGCCGAAAGTCGCGGGCAAGCCGGGCGAGAAACTTCTCGACGTGCTGACGCGCGGGAACGTCTTCGCCTCGAAAGGCGAAGGCCGCCGCCTCATCAAGCAGAATGGCCTCACGCTGAACGACGCGAAAGTCACGGACGAGAATTATACGCTGACCGAAGCGGATTTTTCCGGCGAAAACGGCACGGCCGTCATTCGCAAGGGCAAGAAGAAGCACTACCAGATTGTCAAGGACTAAGACTTGGCACTAGTCAAAGCACAAGAATTGTGATAAAATATTTCCTGCTATTTGAGCTACAAATTTTATGTGGAGGCTATTTGCCTGGCGGCAAATGGCTAAGACATCCCTAAGTGCTGAAGCGCTAAGGGCTATCTTAAAGGAGTCTTATTTTTATGTCAGGACATTCCAAATGGGCCAATATCAAACGCAAGAAGGGCGCGAATGATGCCATCCGCGGCAAGATCACGACGAAGATCGGCCGCGAGATCACGATTGCCGTCCGCATGGGCGGTGCGGATCCGACGGGCAATATGCGCCTGAAGCTCGCGCTGTCGAAGGCGAAATCGAACAACATCCCGAAGGACAACATCAAGCGCGCCATCGAGAAAGGCCTCGGCAACAGCGAGAGCGGCAACTACGAAGAGCTCATGTACGAAGGCTATGGCCCGGCCGGCACGGCGGTCATGCTCGACATCCTCACGGACAACCGCAACCGCACGGCAGCCGATGTGCGCCACCTGTTCTCGAAATACGGTGGCAACCTCGGCCAGGACGGCTGCGTTGCGTGGATGTTCAAGAAAAAAGCGGTGTTCGTCGTCGAGAAAGAAACGTTTGATGACGAGGACGCGCTCATGGAAATCGTGCTCGACGCGGGCGCCGAGGACATGAGCTCCGAAGGCGACGTCTTCGAGATCACGGCAGAGCCGGATGCCTATGACGCCATCGAGCAGGCGCTCGGCGAGAAGGGCATCGAGACGGCTTCCGCCGAAGTCACGATGGTGCCGGACACGACGGTGCACCTCGAAGGCAAAGACGCCGAAAAGATGCAGACGCTCGTCGACGCACTCGAAGAAAACGATGACGTGCAGAACGTCTACAGCAACTACGAGATCGACGAAGAAGACGAAGAATAAGTTCGTTTCCCAGCAGTCTTCCCCTCAGGGGAAGGGGGATCGCGAAGCGGTGGAAAGGGTCCCCTGCACGGCGTATCAATGCGTACATCTTAACTTCCGCGGGTGCGAAAAGCACCTGCGGATTTTTTTAGGAGGCTTTCCATGATCGCACTCGGCATCGACCCCGGCACGGCCATCTGCGGCTATGGCTTCGTCGAGACGCAAGGCAGCCGCCTCATCCCGCGCGCCTACGGCTCGATCTTCACGACGCCGGATATGCGCATGGAAGACCGGCTCATGAAGATTTACGACGGCCTCGACGCACTCATCAAGCAGTACCAGCCGGACGTCATGGGCGTCGAGAAGCTCTTTTTCAGCCGCAACGTCACGACGGCGATCCCCGTCGGCCAGGCGCGCGGCGTCGTGCTGCTCGCGGCCGCAAAGAACGGCGTGCGCCTCGTCGAGCGCACGCCGATGCAGATCAAGCAAGATGTCACGGGCTATGGCAAGGCGACGAAGCAGCAGGTCATCTATATGGTGACGAAGCTCCTGCACCTGCCAGCGCCGCCGAAGCCCGACGACACTGCCGACGCGCTCGCCATTGCCATCTGCACAACATATTGCTTAAGAAGCGTCGCTTGGAGGAATACTTGAAGAAAAGCCTCCCCTTTTGGGGGAGGTGGCCCCGTAGGGGTCGGAGAGGGTAACGCCGTATCTGTATTCTTATTCCTTTCGATAGGGATACAGATTTTGTCAATGCGTTACCCTCTCCGCCTCGCATACGCTCGGCACCTCCCCCAGAGGCAATGTCATTAAGTTAAGAGACAGCCCTCCTCCTTGGAGGAGGGACAGGGCCGGCAGGCCCAGGGAGGAGCGGCCTG
>OMWS01000042.1 GCA_900314825.1 uncultured Veillonellaceae bacterium
TGGTACGACCTACAGGCCGCTCCCTCCTGACGCTGCGCTTCGCTCCGCGTCTGTCCTCCCTCCAAGGAGGGAGGCTGGGGGTTGTGAGCCTTTCGCGCTGAACTTCATGACATTAGCGTTCTGAAAGGAGGCGAAGCGGATGCTTCTCCGTTTTGACACCGACGTCGCCGCGCTTGTCGGGGCGAATGGCGCCGTGCTCTTCGAGAACCTCGCGTTTTGGGTGACGGAGAACGCGAAGAGCGGGCGCAACCTCCGGGACGGCTGCGCGTGGACGTACGACACCGTCGACGCCTTTGCCGAAAAATTTCCGTTCCTCACGCCGCGCACGATCCGCACGGCGCTCGGGAAGCTCGCGCGCGCCGGCCTCATCCGCTGCGGCTGCTTCAACGAAAATCCCATGGACCATACGAAGTGGTACACGCTGACCGCGAAGGGCCGCGCATTGTATGACCAGCGAGAGCAACGCAACGAACCTCCCGCATCGACGCAGAAGCCGCGATCCGACAAAAAAACGCCCGTCGATGCGACGGAACTGCCGCACCGAACGGACGAAAAGGAAAACCCTACTATTGATTCAGATGAGAAACGCTCAGATGAAAAGCAGCCGCCGGCCGCCGCCCGCGATCCCGCCTTTTCCGAAGTCGCCCGGAGCTTTTCCGACAACATTCATCCGATCACGGGCACGATCGAGCGCGACACGCTCGGAGAGCTTCTCGCGGACTACGGAAAGGACTGGACGCTCGCGGCCATCGCGGAAGCCGCTGCGGCGGGCGGCCGCTCCGTGCGCTACCTCGGCGCGATCCTCGCCCGCTGGCATGACGAAGGCTTCCGCACGAAAAAGAAAGGAGAACCGCATCATGGACAACGAACTGCAGCTCATCCTGGCGCGCGTGGTGGCGCACCAGCAGACGACAAGGGGAAATGGGACGGCGAGACCTCGGGCTGGGACGGATGACGAACGCTTCCAGAAGATCAAAGAGGAAGAAGCCCGCTTCCGCCGCGAACAGCTTGCGAAAGACATCGAGCACGCCGGCATCTTCGCCCGCTACCGGAGCGTCACGTTCGCCGCCATCGAAGCGCGCGGCCTGCCGGAGAACCCGTCCATCCGCGAAAACTACGCCATCGTCAAGGACTACGCCGCGCACCTCGCGGAAAACATCCGCGAAGGCATCGGGCTCATCTTCGCGGGCGGCTGCGGCACCATGAAGACGACGCTCGCTGTCGCCGTGCTGCGGCAGCACATCGAGGCGGGCGGCCGCGGCCTCATCCTCCCCATGTGCTCGCTCATCGACCACCTCTATACGCTCCGCACGCTGAACCGGGAAGAATGGGCGCGCTTCGAGGAGCGCATCCGCCGGACGCCGCTGCTGATCATTGACGACCTCGGCGGCGAGAACACCGACCAGTCCTGGGTGCTCGCGAAAGTCGACAGCATCCTCACCGACCGCTACAACCGCCAGCGCCCGACCATCATCACGACGAACCTCACGCAGAAAGAACTCCTCGGCACGTACTCCGGCCGCCTCATGGACCGCCTGAAATCCACATCGCGCCTGCTCGTCTTCCGAGGCAGCTCCGAGCGCGGCGTGCTGGCATAAAGCCCTCTCTCCATGGATAAGCAGACTCTTGGCGCTTCAGCGCCGAGAGGTCGCTTATGCCGCTTACGGCAGAGGGTCACGTAGTTTCGAAATTCCTCGAATGTTTGAAAGGATCGATCCTCATGAACAAAGTACAACTCATCGGCCGCCTCACGAAAGACCCGCAGCTTCATACGACGCAGAACGGCTACGCCGTCGCCACCTTCACGCTCGCCGTCGACCGCCGCTTCGGCAAGAAAGACGAGACGCAGGGCGGCAGCACGGACTTCATCCCCATCGTCGCCTGGCGCAAGCTTGCCGAGATCGTCGGCGCGAACCTCGTGAAAGGCCGCCGCGTTGGCATCGCCGGCCGCATGCAGGTCCGCACCTACGCCGCCGCCGACGGCACGCTCCGCTACATGACGGAAGTCGTCGCCGACGAAGTCGAATTCCTCGACAAGAAGCAAGACGCCGCCCAGACCTTCGCCGGCGGGCTCCCGCTCGACGCGCCCGTCGTCGCGGACGAAGACGTGCCGTTCTAAGGCAGCTCTTAGCGCTTTGCGGATGCATAAGCGACCGCTAAGGCGCTAAAGCGCCAAGCGTCTGCTTAAGCGCTTAGAGATGCCTTAGGCATTTGCCGCCAGGCAAATACCTTCAAAAAAGCAGCCACAACAGGACGGTTTCCTGTCATGACTGCTTGGAACTCTCGTGGATGCGCCCGCGCATTACGCGAGCTCGATGCGCTCGTTCTGCTGGATGTACGCGTCCTTCACGCCCGTCGCGAGCGTGCCGCCCGAGAGGACGAAGTCCTTCGCGAGCATCGCCGTCGTGGCCGTCTGCACCTCGTTCTTCGTGAGGCCGTCCTTCGGATCGGCGAGCGAATACGTCGCCGTCTTGTCGTCTTTGAGGTCAAAGACGATTTTCAAAACTTTCGCCATGAGAGTCACCTCCTTTCCGCTAGGGTCGTTTTGGTTTGTTGCACTTCCAAAAACAGTTTCATTCGATTGATGACCGTAACTTTTACAGCAGCCTCTCCCTCTGGGAAAAGCAGACTCTTAGCGCTTTAGCGCTTAGAGGTCGCTTTATCCTTTCGGTAGAGGTGCCGAGCTTGCGAGGCGGAGCGGGTACAAGGGTGCGATAGCAGAGCTACATTCGCATCGGTTGCGAAGCCGTTTGTAGTATGTACTGCTTCGCAACTACGAGAATCGCGTTTTGCGGTCGTACCCTAGTACCCTCTCCACCGCTTCGCGGTCCCCCTCTCCCGTAGGGAGAGGCTGCTGTGTGCGTTACGTTCAGCAATCAAGCAATTTGAAATCTGTTGAGGAACTACAACCATCCCGAAGCGCTTTTAAGCCTCGTTCACCAGCGTCGCCGTATCGACGCGGCTGATCGTCGAGATCGCGTGCGACTGGAGGTCGCCGAGCGCCGCGCCGACGGCGAGGAGATCGTCGTCGGAGACGGCCGGATTGACCTGGGAGAACGTGCGGGACGCCGTGATGGCCTTGCCGCTCGTCGCCGTGCCGGTCACGACCTTCAGCACGAGCTTCGTGTTCTGCGTTTCCTTCTTTGCTGCCATAAAGAATCACCTCCCTTCGATTTCAAACTTGCCTGCACCGCAGGAATTTGATTGGAAAAGGAGGACGTATGGAACACCAGATCAAAAAAACGCACAGCATCGCAGCGAACGAAACGAAAGAACGTCCGAGGGAAGGAGGGACGGCAGGGAGCGCAGCAAAGGAACCGCCGAAGAAGGGCGGCACGGCGGCAAGCGCAACAAAGGAACCGCCAGAGAAGGGAGAAAAGGCCGCAGGGCAGGGCGCGCGGTATGCGCTCACGCTGGCGGAAGAGCGCGCGCTCATCGGGAGGGCGCAGGCGGGAGACCGCGCCGCGCTCGCGCGCCTCATGGCGGCGTACCGCCCGCTCGTGCTCGCCGCCGCCCACCGCCGCGCGGCCAAGCCTTTGGGCGACGACGCGGAGCAGGCCGCCGCCGAAGAACTCGTGCGCACGATCTACGCCTACGACCTCAAAAAGCCGTTTCCTTTCGCGAGCTACGCGAAAGTGCGCGTCCACGGCGCCATCTCGCATCTCCTCACGAAGACGATCCGCGGCTGGCAGCGCGAATGCACGGCGGAGGACGCGGGCGACATCGAGCGCATGGCAGGCCCGGACCCCGTCGACCCCTACGCCGCCGCCGAAGCCCGCGCCGTGCTCGCCCCGCTCCTCGCCAAGCTTACGGCTGAAGAGCGCGAAGCGTTGCGCCTCCTCTACGCCCGCGGCCTCACGACCCGCGCCGCCGCCCGCGCCATGGGCTGCTCGCAGTCGAAAGTTTACGGCCTGAAGAAAGCGGCGCTCGCGAAGATGAAGGCAGCGGCCAGCGCGGCCGAAAAGGAAGGAGGCAATAAAAAAATCCCGCCGGACGGCGGGAAATGAAGCGTCATGCGTGCTCGAGATGCAGCTCGCGGCGCAGCGCGTTCTGCAGGATGTTCGAAAAGTTCAGATTGTGCTCCTTCGCCAGCGTGTTCAGCCAGGCGGGAATCGTGAGCGTCTTCTTGACGGCGCGGTTGTCGTGTTCGCGAAGATATGCGGCTTCGTCGTATTCAATGAAAGAGACGAAATCTTTCCCAGATGTCGGGATGTCGGTCGGGTCAGACGGTTTCGGGAACGTCTCTCCATGATCTTTTGCTGTGAAGAGATAGCCTTCGAGCGCTTCCTTCGCCATCGCAAGCGTTTCTTCGACCGTATCACCGTCAGTGACGCAACCGGGCAAATCTGGAAATTCCGCCCAATAACCATCCTCATCATTGTGAAAAATGGCTGGATAATACAATTTGGCCATGAGAATGCCTCCTTTATTTCAGGCCCGCTTTCTTCAAGAGGAAATGGAACAGGCCGACAGGGATGTCCTTCCTGTGCATCGGCACAACGAGTTCCCCTGGCTTCGACGGATGCAGCATGATATGATGCGAACCGCGAATGCGGTCAACGTACCAACCATCCGCCTTCAGCTTCTTCATCAATTCTTTCGGTGTCGTACGGATCACCTCGTTTCTTTTCATTATAACACGTAACAACACGTACGACAAGAACATCGAGGATTTACAAAGACGTAACAGAAGCGCAACAAACAAAAACCTCCCATCTGCTACGATAATCCCCAGAAACACGAACATCACTGGATTCTCGTACACATGGGAGGTTTTCATCATCATGTTCCAGAAGAAAAAACTCGTCCTTGCTTTGAGCGCGCTGACGGTCAGCGCTTCGATGCTCCTGACGGGCTGCGGCGGATCGCAGCAGCAGGCCGCGTCGTCCGGCTCCGGCGAAGCACAGATTTCCGGCAAGATCAGCGCGTCGGG
This sequence comes from uncultured Veillonellaceae bacterium, assembly GCA_900314825.1. Lineage (GTDB taxonomy): Bacteria > Bacillota > Negativicutes > Selenomonadales > Selenomonadaceae > Selenomonas_C. The sequence continues at coordinate 4,934 of OMWS01000042.1, forward strand.
CTCGACGGCGCTCCTGCCGCTCTTGAAGCCGGCGCAGGAAGCGTTCCAGGACAAATACAAGGACGTCACGGTCAACGTCGCCGGCGGCGGCTCGTTCACGGGCATGAACCAGGTCGGCGAAGGCTCCGTCGACATCGGCAACTCCGACGTCAACCTGCCGGACGAGTACAAGGACAAGGGCCTCGTCGACCACAAGGTCGTCGTCGAGCCGTTCGTCTTCATCGTCGACAAGGAGAACAAGGTCGACAATCTCACGAAGGACCAGGTCGTCGGCATCCTCACGGGCAAGATCCAGAACTGGAAGGAAGTCGGCGGCGCCGACCAGAAGATCACGCTCATCCATCGCGCGAAATCCTCGGGCTCGCGTGCCACGATCAGCGATGTCGTGCTGAAGGGCGCAGAGTTCACGGATGACGCCGTCATCCAGGATTCGAACGGCGCCGTGCGCGCGGCCATCGCCAGCACGCCGGGCTCCATCGGCTACGTCGATGCGCCGTACGCGGATGACAGCGTGAAAGTCCTGAAGTTCGACGGCGTCGAGTACACGGCACAGAACATCATCGACGGCAAGTACCCGATCTACGGCTACGGCCACATGTACACGAAAGGCGAGCCGACCGGCGCCGTCAAAGCTTTCATCGACTACATCCTGAGCGACGAGTTCCAGAACAGCCAGGTCGAGAAGCTCGGGTTTATTCCGGTCAGCAAGATGAAGAAGTAAAAACATTTCGTAACAACAAAAACGTTGTTTGACTGGTTGCGGACGTGACAATAACAGCAGCCTCTCCCTTTGGGAAAAGCAGACTCTTAGCGCTTTAGCGCTTAGAGGTCGCTTTATCCTTTAGGTAGAGGGGGACCGCGTCAGCGGTGGAGCGGGTACAAGGGTGCGAAAGCCGAGCAATATGATATTTTTTTTCGAAGCATCTCGAAGTATGAATGGCTTCGTGATGATGAGAATTTCGTTTTGCTATCGCACCCTAGTACCCTTTCCGTCGCCTGCGGCGCCACCTTTCCCAGAGGGAAAGGCTGCTGGATCTGTTACGTTCCGCAATCAATCAAACAAATGAATGGATTGTCACAATCATAAAACGTATGTGCAGAAAGAGCAGGGGAGACCGATGTATGGAACAAGTGGTATCTATGAGTAACGCCAACGCGCGGCAGCCGAGCGGCGGCCATGCGCGGCGGCTGTTTTACGACCGGCTCGGCCGGTATCTTTTCCTCGCGTCGGCGGCGCTCATGACGCTCATCATCTTTTCGATCATCTTTTTCGTCGGAAAGCAGGGCCTCTTGACGCTCGCGGACGTGAGCCCCGTGGAGTTCTTCACGAGTGGCACGTGGAATCCGACGGCGAAATCGTTCGGCGCGCTCGCGTTCATCGTGGGATCCTTGGAGACGACGCTGCTCTCGGTCGTGATCGGGGCGCCCCTCGGCCTCCTCGGTGCGATCTTCCTCGCGAAGCTCGCGCCCGTGCCGCTCGCGCGTTTCATGCGGCCGGCCGTCGACCTCTACGTCGCGATCCCGTCCGTCGTCTACGGCTACATCGGCCTCACGCTCTTCATCCCATTCCTCCGCGCGACGTTCGGCGTGCCGACGGGCTTCGGCGTGCTCGCGGCGAGCCTCGTCCTCGCCATCATGATCATGCCGACGATCCTCTCCATCAGCACGGATGCGCTCAACGCCGTGCCGAAGCCGCTCGAGGAGGCGTCGCTCGCGCTCGGCGCGACGTGGTGGCAGACGATGATCCATGTCGTGCTGCCGGCCGCCATCCCGGGCGTCATGACGTCCATCGTCCTCGCCATGGCGCGCGCCGTCGGCGAGACAATGGCCGTGCAGATGCTCATCGGCAACACGCCGCAGATCGCGGCCTCGCTCTTCACGCCGACGGCCACGCTGACGAGCAACATCGTCGTCGAGATGGGCAACACGCCGTTCGGCTCGACGTGGGGCAATGCGCTGTTCCTCATGGCGTTCGTGCTCCTCATCCTGTCGCTCGGCATGATCCTCCTCATCCGCTATTTCACGAGCAAAAAGGTGGTGGCAGCATGAACGCGAAAGTCGAAAACAAGCTCGCGAAAGCCGCGCTCTGGGGCGTCGGGTTCTTCATCCTCGCGCTCCTCGCCGCGTTCCTCGGCTACCTCCTCTATCGCGGCCTGCCGGTGCTGGACCTTCATTTCATCTTCGGCAAGTCGAGTGACATCATGGCCGGCGGCGGCGTCGGCAGCCAGCTCTTCAACTCGTTCTACATGCTGTTCCTCACCATGGCGGTCTCCATCCCGCTCGCCATCGGCGCGGGCATCTACCTCGCCGAGTATGCGCGGGAGAACCGCCTGACGAAGGCCATCCGCCTCTCGGTCGAGAGCCTCGCGACCGTGCCGTCCATCGTCCTCGGACTCTTCGGCATGATCATCTTCGTCAACAAGATGCACCTCGGCTTCTCGATCCTCGGCGGCGCGCTGACGCTCGTGCTCCTCAATCTGCCGATGCTCGTGCGCGTCACGGAGGAATCCATCCGCACGGTGCCGAAGGACTACGAAGAAGCGAGCCTCGCGCTCGGCGCGACGAAGCTGCAGACGATCTTCAAGGTCGTGCTGCCGTCCGCCATGCCCGGCATCATCACCGGCATCACGCTGACGGCCGGCCGCGCGCTCGGCGAGACGGCCATCCTGATCTTCACGGCCGGCACGACGGTCTCGCGTTTTATGTACGACACGGACGTCATGGCCGGCGGCGAGACCCTCGCCGTCCACCTCTGGTATCTCCTCTCGGCCGGCCTCGTGCCCGACCGCGATACCATCGCCGACGGCATCGGCGCGCTCCTGATCCTCACGATCCTCGTCTTCAACTTCCTCCTCGTGCTGCCGCTCAAATATTTCCAGCGGCATTCCGTCGGTCGTTAAGACGCAGGATGCATAAGAAATAACTTCGCTTTCCCCAAATCCATATCACATACACACCGAAAGGCCCCTGCAGCTTCATCGTTGCGGGGGCATTTCGGTTGGGATGGTTTCGTTTTTGGAATCTATTTCGTTCTGGGAATTTGTTACGTTCTGTTGCCGAACGTTCCGACAACAGCAGCCTTCCCCTCCGGGGAAGGGGGACCGCGTCAGCGGTGGAAAGGGTACAAGGGTGCGATTTGTAGCAAATACGATGAGGTCTTCGAAGCAGCACGTTTCAACGCAAATAACGAGATGCTTTGATAGGCTTCTTCTTTTTGTTTGGCTATCACACCCAAGTACCCGCTCCACCGCTTCGCGGTCCCCCTCTCCCAGAGGGAGAGGCTGCTGGATGCGTCATCTCGGCAACGGATGTGACAACTGTGGAATTCGTTCCTTTCTTTTTACGCGAACGCCTTGCCCGTCAGCATCTCGTATGCTTCCTTGTACTTCGCGATCGTCTTGTCGATGACGTCCTGCGGCAGCTGATAGTCGCTGTCGGGATTTGCCTTCAGCCAGTCGCGGACGAATTGCTTGTCGTACGACGGCTGGGATTTGCCGGCCTCGTAGCCATCAAGCGGCCAGAAGCGGGAGGAGTCCGGCGTCAGGACTTCGTCGCCGAGGACGATGTCGCCGTTTTCATCGAGGCCGAATTCGAACTTCGTGTCGGCGATGATGATGCCGCGCGTCTTCGCGTAGTCCGCGCATTTCTTGTAGATTGCGAGCGTGTAGTCGCGGACTTTCTCGACATATTCGCGGCCTTTGCCCGGGAACGTCTTGTCAACGAACGCCGCGCCTTCTTCGAGCGAGACGTTCTGGTCGTGCTCGCCGAGCTCCGCCTTCGTCGACGGCGTGAAGATCGGCTCTGGGAGCTCTTGCGACTCTTTGAGGCCAGCCGGAAGCTCGATGCCGCAGACCGTGCCGTTTTGCTGGTAGCTTTCCCAGCCGCTGCCCGCGAGGTAGCCGCGCACGATGCACTCCATCGGGATCATCGTGAGCTTCCGGCACTTCATGGAGTTCCCGACGAACTGCGGCTGCTGGAAGAACTCCGGCATCTCCTTGTTGTCGACGGAGATCATGTGGTTCGGCAGGATGTCTTTCGTGAAGTCGAACCAGAAGCGCGACATCTGCGTGAGGATCGCGCCTTTCTGCGTGATCTTGTTTTTGAGGATGTGATCGAACGCCGAGATGCGGTCCGTCGCGACCATGATGATGCTGTCCCCGGCATCATAGACCTCGCGCACCTTGCCAGACTTGAACGGCTCGTAAGTTTTCATTGGGCTGCCTCCTTGAGAGTGGTGAACGTTACGCCTCTGATATTATCATAAATTTTATGGGAATACGAGTGGTTTCGAGAAAAAGCCAAGAAAAAGGCGGGCGCACACCCTCATGGAGCTGTTGCAGTTACTGAAACGGTTTCATAAGACTGCCGTTCGTAACACCTACAGCAGGCTCTCCCTCTGGGAGAGCTGGCGCGCGTAGCGCGACTGAGAGGGTACGAGGGTGCGATNNAACACAAACGACTTGATGCTTTGAAAGGCTTCCTCTTTTTGTTTGGCTATCGCACCCTAGTACCCTCTCCACCGCTTCGCGGTCCCCCTCTCCCAGAGGGAGAGGCTTCTGTGATCGCCACGTTCGGCAATGGATGATGTATGTGGAATTGGTCTAGCAACTGCAACAGCCTCGTTGGTTGCTTTCTTTTTCTACAAAAGTATGATAGAATGACTTCCGTGTAAATTTGTATCGTAAAAAGGACAGGTGGCAGCCATGGTTTCTGAAAAAATGTACGAACTCGGCACGAAAAAATCGACGATCCGCACGATCTTCGAATTTGGCCGCAAGCGCGCGGCCGAGGTCGGCGAGGACGCCGTCTTCGACTTCAGCCTCGGCAATCCGAACGTGCCGACGCCGGACTTCATCAAAGAGGCCGCCATCGACATTTTGAATTCTTGGGAGCCGAACGATATCCACGGCTACACGGTCGCACCGGGCGCGCCGCAGGTGCGCGAGGCGGTGGCCAAGAGCCTGAACCGCCGCTTCGGCATGACGTACGAGGGCAAGAACATCTTCATGACGGCCGGCGCAGCGGCAGCCATCACCATCTGCTTCAAGGCGCTTTGCGAGGCGGGCGACGAGTTCATCACGTTCGCGCCGTTCTTCCCGGAGTACCGCTGCTTCGTCGAGTCGGTCGGCGGCAAGCTCGTCGTCGTGCCGCCGCGGCCGGCGGACTGGCAGATCGATTTCGCGGCGTTCGAAAAACTCCTGAACGCGCACACGAAGGCCGTCATCGTGAACTCGCCGAACAATCCGAGCGGCGCCATTTATTCGGAAGAGACGATCAAAGAACTCGCGGCCATCCTGAAGAAGAAGGAAAACGAGTACGGCCATCCGATCTTCCTCATCTCGGACGAGCCGTACCGCGAGATCGCGTTCGACGGGCTGACGGTCCCGTACATCCCGAACTATTATGACGACACGCTCGTCTGCTACTCGTACAGCAAGTCGTTCTCGCTGCCGGGCGAGCGCATCGGCTACATCGCCGTGCCGGACACGGTCGCGGATTTCGGCGCGGTCTTCGGCGCGATCGCGGGCGCGGCGCGCGTCGTGACGCACGTCAATGCGCCGTCGCTCTGGCAGTACGTCGTCGCGCGTTGCGTGGACGAGCCGTCCGATATTTCGACGTACGTCACGAACGGCAAGCTGCTCTACGACGGCCTGATCGCGGCGGGCTTCACCTGCGTGAAGCCGCAGGGCGCGTTCTATCTTTTCCCGAAATGCCTCGAAGACGATGACGCGGCGTTCTGCGAGCGCGCGAAGAAGTACGGGCTTTTGCTCGTTCCGGGCGCGGACTTCGGCGCGCCGGGATATTTCCGCGCGGCGTATTGCATCAAGACGGACACGATCCGCCGCTCGCTGCCGCTGTTCCGGCAGCTGGCCGAGGAATACAAGAAATAAATTTTGAAATAGGAAGGTTCGCGCATGGCGAATATTTTTGAAGCGGTCGCAGGCTACTACCAGCGCCAGGACTGGGCCGAGCCCATCCTGCCGCAGGCGACGCTCGAGCGCTATTTCCGGCGGCTGCTCTGGCGCGGCAGGACGCAGGAGGAGCTCGCGGAGCTCTTGGACCTCGTCGTCGCGGGCATCGACCACATCGACCAGCTCGCACTCGACGGCTTCGAGGACTTCGAGGCCATCGACTGGAGGACGACGGTCGAAGTCTGCCTGATGAACCGCGAGGAAGAGATCACGGAAGGCCGCGTGCACGCGCTGCTCCAGGAGCTCCAGGCATTCCTCGTCGATCTTTTTCCTGCAGAAAAAGAGGAACTCGCGGCGGCCGCCAAGGAAGCGGAGGATTCATATTACATCAACGGGAAGTTCTTCGCCGAAGAGGAACTCGATGACGACGACCTCGCGTTCCTCGCGTCGATGCAGGCGGGGGAGGGCGACCCGTTCGAAGGGCTCGCCCCCGAGGACGTGGACGCGATCGTCAGCGGGCTCTTCACGCGCATCCAGATGTTTTTCCGCGCCGAGGAATACCACGCCGACCTCCAGCGCGCCATGGTGCTCTATTTCGGCCCCGTGCAGATGATGGCGGACGCGCCGGAGGACGCGGCTGCCATCGAGCACGACCTCCAGGCGTTCTGGGATTTCTTCCTGTTCGACTACCATATGATCGCCACGGACCGGCGGCCGCTGCGCGTGTTTTTCGACGCGAAAAAAGCGGAGCTCGATGCCGGTCAGCTGACCGTCCTGCGCGACCTCCTGCAATCGACGTTCACGATCTTTTCCATCGAGCGGCTCGAGGGGGACACCGCCGTCTGCCGCACGCTGTTCACAGACGAAATGATGGAGCTGCCGCGCCCCGAAGCGCACGGGCAGGACCCGAAGAAGACGCTCCTCTACGGCCACGTCCACGCCGGCGGCGTCATGCTGCTGAACTACATCACGATCGTCCCGGCGACGGCCGCGCTCCGCCGCCGCATCCAGCAGGAGATCGAGCGGCTCTATGATATTTACAAGATCCAAGCGCCCAAAGCGGACATCGGCGCGTTCTTCGACCGCCACGCGGCCGCCGTGCGCCACGTCATCGAGCGCATGACGAGCTACGCCCAGCTCACCGTCGTGCCCGAGCTGCCGCACGTCCGCGCCCTCAAAGCCTCCGACGTGCCCGCGCCGCTGCAGCCGGCCGTCACGCGCCTCGGCGCGCACATGAAAGCGCTCGGCTTTTCCGTCTATGAGCAGGCGGCCGTGCAGCGCCTCTACCGCGACGCCGTGCAGCTCCTCGGGCCCGCGGGTGCAGACGAAAGCGCGTTCCTCGCGGCCGTCACGCTCTACTTCGCCATGCAGAACGGCAAGGGCATCGGCAACGTCTTTTCGTTTTTCGAGCTCTATGCAGCGGAAAAAGACGCCGTCGCCGACGCGCTCACGAAGCTCTTCTACGCATTCAACACCGAGCCGCCCGATCCGCGCTACCTCACCGAACTCGGCTTCGTCCACCTGCTGTTCCCCCTGCCAAGCATTCCCGTGCCGGAGGAGGACTGAAGGAGAACTGTACAACCCTTAAGCCTCCCCCCTTGGGGGAGGTGCCGAGCGAATGCGAGGCGGAGAGGGTCAAGCAGTTACGCAATTCACGATTCTATCGAAAGGATAGAGAATCGACAAAGGCCGCTACCCTCCAAAGCTTGTGCGCGCACGAAAAGGAAGTCCTATCGTATGAACACCATCCATCCCATCGACAACGCTGCGCTCACCGCGCTCCTCACCGACCATTTCACCTGGATGCACCGCCATCCGGAGCTCTCCTACGAAGAATTCGAGACGACAAAGCGCCTGCGCGCCATCCTCACAGCGCACGGCATCCGCATCCTCGACCTGCCGATGAAGACCGGCCTCGTCGCCGAAATCGGGCAAGGGGAATCCGAGCGGGCGCAGGATTCCCGCGTCATCGCTCTGCGCGCCGACATCGACGCGCTGCCGATCACCGAGGCCACGGGGCTTCCGTACGCGTCCGAATGCCCTGGAAAGATGCACGCCTGCGGCCACGACTTCCACACGACGGCCGTGCTCGGCGCGGCGCTCCTGCTGAAAGAACACGAAAGCGCGCTCCCGGGCACCGTCCGCATCGTCTTCCAGCCCGCCGAGGAAGCGCCGGGCGGGGCGAAAGTCGTGCTCGATACGGGTTGCCTCCAGGACGTGACGGCCATGTTCGGATTGCATTGTTCACCTCGATTGGACGTCGGCACGGTCGGCATCACGGCAGGCCCGCTCACCGCCTCGGTCGACCGTTTCGTGATCACGTTCCGCGGCCGCGGCACGCACGCCGCGCACCCCGAAGCCGGCATCGACCCCATCGTCTGCGCCGCGAGCTTCATCCAGGCCGCGCAGACCATCGTCAGCCGCAACATCGAGCCCTTTGACGCCGCGCTCGTCAGCATCACGCACATCGAGGCGGGGAACACGTGGAACGTGATTCCTGATACCGCGCTCGTCGAAGGAACGGCGCGCAGCATGACCGCGGAAAACCGCACGCTCATCAAAGAACGCCTCTACGCGCTCGCGGAAGGCATCGCCGCCGCCCACGGCGCGACGGCCGCCATCGACTGGTACGCCGGCCCGCCCGCGACGAACAACACGGCGCATTGGGCGGAGGTTGCACGCGACATCGCCGAAGCGCAGCACCTCACCGTCATCCCCGCGCCCCCGTCGCTCGCCGGCGAAGACTTCGCCTGGTATCAGGAGACAATCCCCGGCTGCTTCGTCCTCGTCGGCACCGGCCCCTCCATCGCGAACCACAATCCGAAGTTCCGGATCCGCACGGAAGCCCTGCTGCCGACCGTGCACTTCCTCGCAACTTTCGTAACACAAGCGCTTTCCATCTGATGTAGCATCTGTTGCGAGCGTAACATGACCAGCAGCCTCTCCCTCTGGGAGAGGTGCCGAGCGTTAGCGAGGCGGAGAGGGTACAAGGGTGCGATCACCGAACTATACCATCGTATCATTGCAGCAGTACGCCCCCGGAAATCGTACTGCTATGTTACGCGCATCGTATTTGCTACAAATCGCATCCTTGTACCCTTTCCACCGCTGGCGCGGTCCCCCTTCCCCAAAGGGGAAGGCTGCTGGTTGCACGACATTTTCCATTCTTAACATCAAAAGAAAGGAAACCTATGCGCCTCCTCCTCCATATGTGCTGCGGCCCCTGTTCCTGCTACCCGGTGAAAACGCTGCGCGCGCAGGGCATCGAGCCCGCCCTATACTTCTTCAACCCGAACATCCATCCCTACAAGGAATGGAAGCACCGCCTCGACACGGCAAAGGAATTCGCGGACAAGGTCGGCATGGAGATCGTGACGGACGAACACTACGCCCTCCACGAATTCGTCCGCCGCGCCATCCCCGCCGAATCCCTGCCGAACGGCCGCTGCACGATGTGCTACACGTGGCGCCTCGAGCAAACGGCGCGCTACGCCCAGGAACATGGCTACGATGCCTTCACGTCGACGCTCTTCTACAGCATCTACCAGCAGCACGAATTAATGAAGCGAACCGCGGAACAATTCGCCGCGCAGTACGGCATCGCGTTCCACTACGAAGACTTCCGCCCCGGCTGGCAGGAAGGGATTGATATTTCCAAGGAGCTCGACCTCTACCGCCAGCCCTATTGCGGCTGCATCTTCTCCGAGGAGGAGCGCTACAGCAAAGAATATCTGAAGCGCAAACGCAAAGAAAACCGCGCCAAGAAACGGGCGCGGCTGGAGAGGGAGAAAGGACTTTCATGAAGAAAGGCGCGGAAACGAAAAAAACGGTAACATATACGAAATCAGTTTCATCAGTTGCCGAACGTCACGGCTCCAGCAGCCTCTCCCTCTGGGAGAGGTGCCGAGCGACAGCGAGGCGGAGAGGGTACAAGGGTGCGATAGCAAAGCAACATCCCCATAGGTTTCGAAGCATCTCATCCTATGAACTGCTTCGAAACTGCGAGGACCATGTTTTGCAATCGCACCCTAGTACCCTTTCCACCGCTGACGCGGTCCCCCTTCCCCAGAGGGGAAGGCTGCGGTGTTGTTGCCTGCGCAGTCGTTCGAAGCCATTGGTGGGGATCGTTTATCTCCTTTTTCTTCTGATAGTTATGGTCGGCTGTTTCATCGCTCCCGCCCCCGCCTCCGCCGCCTGGCAGCCAACGGTCTCGGTCTGCATCGCGACGGCGGAGACGACGGCCGCCATCGCCGTCAAAAGCGGCACGGCCGTGCTGAAGACCGAGGAAAAAGCGAAGCCGACGCGCACGCTGCGTCCCGGCATGACCGTCACGGTCTCGACAGCCGGCAGCCAGCTCACGGCGGACGGCAAGCCGATGAGGACGCGCACGCTCCTCGTCACGAGTGCGGATGAGCGCGAGCCGCTCGTGCTGACGGTGAACGGCAAAGCGTATCGCGGCGCGCTCCGCACCGACCTTGATGGCCTTGCGATGAACGTCATCAACATCGTCCGCACGGAAGACTACCTCCAGGGCGTCGTGCCGCAGGAGATGCCGTCCGCGTGGCCGCGCGCCGCCGTCGAAGCACAGGCCGTCGCCGCCCGCACGTTCGCCCTTCAGGGCCGCGGCCGCCATAGCGCCGACGGCTACGACCTCTGCGCGACGACGCACTGCCAGAGCTACGGTGGCATCGCCGCGGAAGATCCGGGCAGCACGACGGCCATCGCCGCGACGTACGGCGAGGTCCTCACGTACAAAGGCCAGCTCATCTCCGCCGTCTTCCACACGGACAGCGGCGGCAGCACCGACAGCAGCCGCGCCATCTGGGGCACGGACATCGCTTATCTGCAGCCCGCGAAGGAACTGCAGACGAAGACGCAGCCGTGGAAACGTTCGTGGAATACGACAGCCTTCGTTGCAACGCTATCGCACAAAAAAAATATCGGAACGCTGAAAAAAATCCAGCTCACGCCGCTCACCATCGGCAAGAGCGCAAAGGATCGCAGCGCCTCCGGCCGCGTCATGGCAGCGACGTTCCTTGGCACGAAAGGGACGCTGACACTCAGCGGCAACGAACTGCGAAGCTTGTTTCACCTGCCAAGCACGCTCTTTGATCTCAAGCTCGACGGCGATGTTGTCATCTGCACCGGCTACGGCGCCGGCCACGGCCTCGGCCTCTCCCAATGGGGCGCGAAAGCCTTCGCCGAAGCAGGGAAGGACTACAAAGCGATCCTCGCGCACTATTACAAAGGAACAACGCTCAAAGAGCTCTATCGTCCCTAAGCCTCCCCCTCTGGGGAAAGCAGACTCTTAGCGCTTTAGCGCTTAGAGGTCGCTTTATCCTTTAGGTAGAGGTGGCCCCGAAGGGGTCGGAGAGGGTCACGAAGCAGTTCGCTTCTATATCCTTTTGATAGAATCCAGAATCAATCTACCATCTGACCCTCTCCGCCTCGCATTCGCTCGGCACCTCCCCCAAAGGGGGAGGCGTAGTTTGTGAGCTCCGCTTATCACTAACTTAATGACATTACCCCCCAATGGGGGGAGGCTTTTCATGACAAGACCAATCCGCAAAAAGAAGGAAAACAGATTGACGATGTACCTCTCCGATTTTGACTACGACCTCCCGGAAGAGCGCATTGCGCAGACGCCCATCGAGCCGCGCAACGCCTCGCGCCTCATGGTGCTCGACCCCGTGGAAAAGACGATCGCGCACGACCATTTTTACAATCTCAAGAACTACCTCACGCCCGGCGACACGCTGATCTTCAACGACACGCGTGTGCTGCCGGCGCGCCTCATCGGCCACCGCGACCAGACCGGCGGCAAGGTCGAAGTCTTTTTGCTGCGCCGCCTCGACGCCGACCATTGGGAGACGCTCGTCAAGCCCGGCAAAAAGGCGCAAGTCGGGAACGTCATCAACTTCAGCGACGAGCTCTCGTGCACGGTCACGGAGCACACGGACTTCGGCGGGCGCATCGTCGAGTTCCGCTACGAAGGCATCTTCGAGGAGATCCTCGACCGCCTCGGCGAGACGCCGCTGCCGCCGTACATCCACGAGAAGCTCGAGGACAAGGAGCGCTACCAGACCGTCTACAACCGCGAAGAGGGCAGCGCCGCCGCGCCGACGGCCGGCCTGCACTTCACGAAGGAGCAGATGCAGGAGCTCAAAGACCTGGGCGTCCACCTCGGCTTCGTCACGCTGCACGTCGGCCTCGGCACGTTCCGCCCCGTCAGCGTGGAAAATATCCAAGAGCACGAGATGCACAAGGAGTTCTACCACATCTCCGATGAGACGGCGCAGCTCATCATGGACACGAAAGCCGCCGGCCACCGCGTCATCGCCGTCGGCACGACCTCTATCCGCACGCTCGAATCCGCCGCCACGGCGAACGGCCGGATCGCAGGGAAGAGCGACTGGACGGGCATCTTCATCTATCCCGGCTACGACTTCAAGATCGTCGATGCGCTCGTGACGAATTTCCACCTGCCGAAATCTACGCTCATCATGCTGATCTCCGCCTTCGCTGGGAGAAATTTCGTCCTCGACGCCTACAAGACCGCCGTCGCGGAAAACTACCGCTTCTTCTCTTTCGGCGACGCCATGTTCATCAGCCGCCCGCAGCCGCGTGATGAACGCGACAAGGAGCTTGCAGAACTGGAAGCCTCGCATATGTAATTACGCCTCCCCCTCTGGGGGAGGTGCCGAGCGCATGCGAGGCGGAGAGGGTAGCGCATGAAGCATTCTGTATCCCTACCGAAAGGATTCTGAATTACAAACAAATCTACCCTCTCCGACCCCTTCGGGGCCACCTCCCCCAGGGGGGGGAGGCTTAAGAACCAATACAGGAGGCCACCATATGAAAGACCTGATTTCCCCCTCGATCCACGACGTCACGCGCGCCATCCTCGCCGACTACGACCATGGCCGCCCGATCGACAAGCTCGACATTTTCAACCAGCCCGACTCGAAAGTCATCTACGAGCTCATCGGCGAACTCACGCGCATCGCCTATCCGGGCTTTGTCAAGGACAAGGCGTACCGCATCTATGACGTCAAGAACAACCTCTCGACCGTCATCGAAGACATCGCGTTCCGCCTGAACAAGCAGATCGCCATCGCGCTCCGCTACGGCAAGGCCGAGGACGAAGTCGAGCTCGCGAAGACGCGCGCGCAGTCGCAGGAGATCACGCTCGAATTCTTGCGCCGCATCCCGAAGGTCCGCGAATACCTCGCGACCGACGTCGCCGCCGTCTTCGATGGCGACCCGGCGGCCGAGAGTGCCGACGAGATCATCTTCGCGTATCCCGGCCTCTACGCCATCACGATCTTCCGCTACGCGCACATCCTTTACGAGCTCCAAGTCCCCGTCATCCCGCGCATCATGACGGAGCTCGCGCACAGCAAGACCGGCATCGACATCAACCCGGGTGCGACGATCGGCAAATATTTCATGATCGACCACGGCACGGGCATCGTCATCGGCGAGACGACGGAGATCGGCGACCACGTCAAAGTCTACCAGGGCGTCACGCTCGGAGCGCTCTCGACCTCCGGCGGCAGGAGGCTCTGGGCGAAAAAGCGCCACCCGACCATCGAAGACGACGTCACGATCTACTCCGGCGCCTCGATCCTCGGCGGCAACACCGTCATCGGCAAAGGCTCCGTCATCGGCGGCAACGTCTTCCTCACGAGCTCCGTCGCTCCGGGCACGAAAGTCTCCGTCAAAAACCAGGAGCTCCGCTTCAACAACGAAGGAAACGAAGTCGAAGAGGTCAAAAAAGACAGCGACGCCGCCTGGTTCTACGTAATTTGACCCCAGCTGCAGCCTTCCCCTCAGGGGAAGGTGGCCCCGCAGGGGTCGGAAAGGGTCCCTTGCATGTTTGATGCGTTCGCAGAGAGTCCCTTTTCGCGGGTGCGCGCACATCATCAAGCAAATTTTGCGTCGGAAGAATTTTTTCTTCCGGCGCATTTTTCTTAGCAGGATTTCTCCTGTTTATGACGAATATAAACGAAAGGGAATCATAAAGAATATCAAACCGCCCGAATCTGGAGGGGATGAACTGTATGAAACGAGTCTGTGAAAACTGGGAGAAGGAAGCCTTCACGCCCGACCTCATCAGTCCGGCGTACTGGGATGCCTTTGCCGAGAACGCCAAAGCGGCGTCCGCCGAGATCCATTGCGTGAAAGACGAGGCAGCCGCGGCCGCCGAAGTCGAAAAGATCGCAGAAGAACTCGACGCCAAAGAAGTCATCGTCGCCGGCGATGACACCGACACGGGCATCAACGCTGCCTGCGAGGCACTCTCTGCCGCCGGCCGCACGGTCTATCGCGACAAGTTCGAAGTCGCCGAGCATGCGCCGACCGCGCCGCTCGGCCTGTCGCGCGCCGAGTTCGCCGTCGGCGAGACGGGCAGCGTCGTCGTCGACACGTATTCGTATGAAGCGCGCGTCGTCGGCATGCTGCCGATGAACCACATCGTGCTTTTGGACGCTTCGAAGACGACGGAAAACGTCACGACGGCGTTCCAGGTCTTCGCGAAAGTCTTCAAGCGCGGCTACCTCGGCTTCATCACGGGGCCAAGCCGCACGGCCGACATCGAGCGCGTCCTGAGCCTCGGCGTCCACGGGCCGCACCGGTTCTTCGTCGTCGCCATCGGCAAAGAGGAGGGGAAATGACATGAGCGAGCAGCGCAACCTGAAACAAGAAATCGATGTAAAACTCCACGACGAAGTCCTGCGCGACGCGCTCAGCCGCTTCGCCGACCAGTATCCGGGCTCCCGCCTGAAGTCGTACGCGAACGTCGACAGCATCGAGGACCTGCGTGACGACCTGAAGGAAATGAAGCACTACGCCGTCACGCACATCGAAGAGCTCGCCGACGAATTCGAGAAGAACGTCACGGCGCGCGGCGGCCATTTCTTCCGCGCGAAAGACGGCAACGAAGTCAAAGACATCCTCCTGAAGATCTGCAAGGAGCAGAACGTCCAGCGCGTCGTCAAATCGAAATCCATGGCCTCGGAGGAAATCCACCTCAACGAAGTCTTCACGGAAAACGGCATCCACGTCCGCGAGACCGATCTCGGCGAATGGATGCTCGCCGTCGCGGGGCAGAAGCCGTCGCACATGGTCATGCCGGCCATCCATCTGAACCGCCAGCAGTGCGCGGGCTTCTTCTCGCACGAGCTCAAAGAAGAAATCCCGCCCGACATCCCGTTCATGATCTCGACGGCGCGCCGCGTGCTGCGCGAAGAATTCCTCTCCGCCGACATGGGCATCACGGGCGCGAACTTCGGCATCGCGGAGAACGGCGCCATCGGCCTCGTCACGAACGAAGGCAACGCGCGCCTCGTCACGACGCTGCCGCGCATCCACGTCGTGCTCATCGGCTATGAAAAGCTCATCCCGCACGTCGAAGACGCATCGAAGATCCTGCGCCTCCTGCCGCGCAACGGCACGTGCCAGCGCATGACGAGCTACATGACGATGGTCGACGGCCCGACGCCGATCATCCACAAAGTCAACGGCAAATGGGTCGAAGAAGACCGCCAGCAGTACGTCATCCTCCTGGACAACGGCCGCCTGAAGGCCGCGCACGATCCGAAGCTGCAGGCCGTCTACCAGTGCGTCCGCTGCGCCTCGTGCCTGAATGTCTGCCCGATCTGGACGCTCGTCGGCGGCCACGTCTACGGCCACATTTATAGCGGCGGCATCGGCGCCATCCTCACGGGCATCCTCGGCAACATGGAAGCCTTCAGCCAGTTCAGCGACCTCTGCATCGGCTGCCGCCGCTGCACGACCGTCTGCCCCGGCAAGATCCCCATCCCGGACATCATCGACGAGCTGCGCTCGCGCTACGTCAAAGACCACGGCCTCGCGCTGCCGGAAAAGACCGTCTTCCAGAAGATCCTCGCGAACCGCAGCATCTTCCACCGCCTCATCCGCATCGCCTCCGTCGCGCAGAAGCCTGTCGCCTCCGGCGGCTTCGTGCGCAACCTGCCGCTGTTCTTTGCCGGCATGACGAAAGGGAGGAGCCTCCCGGCCATCGCCGACACGCCGTTCCGCGACCGCTTCCCGGCGCTCGCCGCGAAGAATCCGAAGAACGCCAAAAAACGCGTCGCGTTCTTCTCGGGCTGCAACCTCGACTTCGTCTTCCCGGACACGTCCGTCCACGTCGTCGAAGTCCTGCAGGACCTCGGCTACGAAGTCGTCTACCCGATGGAGCAGAGCTGCTGCGGCAAGCCGGTCCTCGGCATGGGCGACCGCGAGACGGGCAAAAAGATCGCAAAGCAGAACATCCAGGCGTTCGAGAACTGCGGCGCCGACGTCATCCTCTCCGCCTGCCCGACCTGCGCCGAGACGCTGTCGCACACGTACCACGAGCTCTTCGAGAACGATCCGGAGTGGCGCGCGCGTGCCGACATGTTCGCGCAGAAGATCTTCGAGTTCACGAGCTTTGTCGCCGACGCCTACAAGAAGGCCGGCCGCCTGAAAGCCGTCACGGCCAAGGGCGCGCACAAAGTCACGTACCACGACTCCTGCCACATGAAGCGCGGCCTCGGCATCTACGAAGAGCCGCGCGCGCTTTTAGGCACCGTGCCCGATGTCGACTTCGTCGAGATGAAGAACTGCGACAAGTGCTGCGGCATGGCCGGCGCCTTCGGCGTGAAGTACAGCGAAATCTCGCTGCCGATGCTCGAAGAAAAGATCGCGAACATCAAGAACACCGGCGCGGACACGGTCGCCGTCGCCTGCCCGGCCTGCATGATGCAGATCGGCGGCGGCCTCGACAAGCAGGCGCCGAACATCAAAGTGCGCCACATCGCCGACATCCTCGCCGAACAGATCAAAAAGTAACATCGAATTCTCCATTTGCATGAAACGCCCCGTTGTTGTAGAATAGTCTCTCGTAGACATTCGAAAGCGGGGAAGCGCCATGAAACAGGAGACCATCGACAAAGTGGAAGCCGCGCTCGCGGACTGGGACTTTCTCGGAAAGCTCCCGGAAGAGCATGCCGGCTTCCATTTTTCTGTGCAAAAAACCGTGACGGGCGAATCGCAGGACATGTATGACATCTTTGCCTACGACAAGCCGGCCGCGCACCAATGCGTGACGGCCTACTTCCACGAAGAAACACAGGAATACAAGCTGCGCATCCGCACGGGCTTCATCGAATTCTGCCGCATCGAATGCATCACAGGGGATCTCGCCGTCTTCACGCAGATGCTCGATGCGCAGCTCCTGCACGTGCTGGACGGCCTTGCCCATTTCGACCCCGCAAACCTCTCCGCCATGGTGCGCGAGAAACACATCCTCGAGTGGCCGCGCGCCAAAGAGCTCCCCGAGACACTCGAAGGCTATACGCTCTTCGTGCGCCCGACGGCACCCGTCAAGATCACGAACGGCTCGTACATCATCATCGACTACGCCGATTTCGACCACGGCTGCGGCGTCACGATCTACTACAACATCTACCGCGACGAATTCTTCGGCGAAGCCCGCGTCCACGCCATCCCCGACGTCTCGTACGAATTCGACGCCAAGACGCTCGACGACCTCGGAAAGCGCCTCGAAGACCGCCTCATCCCGCGCCTCCGCTGGGCAAGGAAAGCCGCGGATGAAGTTACGAAATCAAAAAATTAAGAAGTAACGAGGAAGGATCTCACCATATGATCATCATAGACAAAGCCATTTTGCACATCCTCGACTTCCGTTCCGGCCTCACGGTCTATTCCGACCAGCCGATGGAGCTCACGGATGACGTGCAAGCCTTTTTGCAGAAGCATCTCGAAAAGACGCTCGCCCGCACGGACGCGCGCCCCGGCACGTTTGCAGAAGACAGCGCCTTTTCCGCTGCGCTCAAAGCCTATGCGGCCGGAGAAACCGACTTCGTCGCCTTCTCGAAAGACGTCGCGAAGCGCATGGAAAACGCCTACCTCCACACGGACGAGCCCGTCTCCATGGACGTCCTCGTGCTCGACGCGCACATCGACGAGCGCCGCACGCTGCTGCTGCTCCGCTGCACGAACCGCACGGGCTACATCCACCAGGTGAACCAGACGGAGAAGGGCGTCGAGAATGACATCATCCACCACTACGCCATCCTGCCGGGGCCCGGCCAGCGCATCGACGAATTCGCCGTCATCGACGCGGAGACGCTCGGTCTCCGCCTCGTCGCGAAAAAACACACGGTCGACGGCGACAAGCGCGACGTGCTGCCGGAGATGATCCTTGAATGCACGCTCGCGCCCTCGCAGAAAGACGCGCTGAAATCCCTGCAGGACACAGCGGCAAACGTCGCCGAATCCTACGGCCACGACGCGGTCACAGCGGCCGCCGCCGCGAAGAACTACGTCGCCGAGCACATGGAAATCAGCGACGAGCTCGACCTCAAGAAAGCCGGGGAAGAGCTCTTCGCCGGCCAGCCCGCCATGCAGGCCGACTACAACCGCGCCATCGAAGAGCAGGGCTTCGAGGCGCCCGTCCGCATGGATCAGGAGCAAGCATTGAAATCCGTTGCGAAGCACAAGCTCAAGACCGACACCGGCATCGAACTCACCATCCCGACGGACTACTTTGACAACACCCAGTTCCTCGAATTCAACAACTGCGACGACGGCACCATCTCCATCACCATCAAGCACGTCGCTAGTATTGTGAATCGAGGATAAAAGCCTTCGCATTTTATAAATTTATTTTCTTAGTTGTCGAAAGAACGAGTACAGCAGCCTTCCCCTCAGGGGAAGGGGGACCGCGAAGCGGTGGAAAGGGTCCCTTGTACGCTTGATGAGTTCGCAGAGCGTAACTCTTCGCGGGTGCGCGCATAAATGCCTGCGCGCACCGGCGACACCAGACGGTCTGCGAATTCAAAGGCCGTACAAGCGACCCTCTCCTGGCGCTGCGCTACGCTCCGCGCCTGTCCTCTCCCTGAGGGAGAGGCTGCTAAATTTCGCCATAAAGGAGACTATTCGATTGTTTTCCGACAAACTCATTGAACTGAAAAACGACATCCTCCAGAAATACCGCCCCCAATTCGACCGCCTCGACGCGATCTCCGAGGCGAACACGCTGAAAGTCCTCGACGCGATGCGGGATTGCAAAGTCTCGGACGCGCATTTCGGCCAGACGACGGGCTATGCCTACGGCGACATCGGCCGCGAAAAGCTCGAAGAACTCTATGCGAAGGTCTTTGGCGCGGAGCGTGCGCTCGTCCGCACGCAGTTCGTCAGCGGCACGCACGCGCTCGCAACCGTGCTCTTCGGCATCCTGCGTCCGGGCGACGAGCTCGTCTCGCTGACCGGCAAGCCGTACGACACGATGCAGACCGTCATCGGCTATGACCACCCGAGCCCCGGCTCGCTCAAAGAATTCGGCGTGCTGTACAACGAACTCCCGATGGTTGACGGTCATGTGGATATGGAACACATCAAAGACGTGATCACGCCGAAGACGAAGCTCGTCGAGATCCAGCGCTCGCGCGGCTACAGCATGCGTGCGCCGCTCTCCATCGCGGACATCCGCGCCATCACGGATGAAGTCCATCGCGTGAAGCCGGACTGCATCTGCTTCGTCGACAACTGCTACGGCGAATTCGTCGAAACGACGGAGCCGACGCAGGCCGGCGCCGACATCATGGCCGGCTCGCTCATCAAGAACCCCGGCGGCGGCATCGCGCCGACCGGCGGCTACATCGCAGGCAAAAAAGACCTCGTCGAGCTCGCCTCCTACCGCCTGACCGCGCCCGGCATGGGCGACGAGCTCGGCGCGAGCCTCGCGGGAAACCGCCTGCTGTTCCAAGGCTTCTTCCTCGCGCCGCACGTCACGGCCCAGGCCATCAAAGGCGCGATTTTCGCCGCCGCGCTCTTCCATGAGCTCGGCTACAAGACATTGCCGCTGCCGACCGACCCGCGCGGCGACATCATCCAGGCCATCGAGCTGAAGAGCGCCGAGAAGCTCATCGCTTTTTGCGGCGGCATCCAGAAATATTCGCCCGTCGACTCCTTCGCCGCCCCCGAGCCCTGGGACATGCCGGGCTACGCCGACAAGATCATCATGGCCGCCGGCACGTTCGTCCAAGGCGCGAGCATCGAATTCTCCGCCGACGGCCCGCTCCGTCCCCCGTACAACGTCTACCTCCAGGGCGGCCTCACGTTCGAGCACGCCATCATCGGCATCCTCGGCGCAGCGCAAGCGATTGAGGATTTGGAGAAGTGAAGAAGAAAAACGCGCTCACACTTTCCGAGGCTGTTACATATAGATCGATTCCATACGTATCTATTGCCGAACGTCACAATCACAGCAGCCTCTCCCTTTGGGAGAGGGGGACCGCGAAGCGGTGGAGAGGGTACTTTGGTGCGATAGCCAAACAAAAAGCACAAATCTCTCAAAGCATCACGCCGTTCGAATTTAAAACATGATGCTTTGAAGACTTCTCGTTATTTGCGACAAATCGCACCCTAGTACCCTCTCAGTCGCGCTGCGCGCGCCAGCTCGACCGAAAGGATAAAGCGACCGCATCGGTGCTAAAGCACCGTGCGTCTGCTTTTCCCAGAGGGAGAGCCTGCTGTAAGCGTTACGGTCGGCAATCTTATGAAACCAATCCAGCGAATGCAACTACTCTTGCGAACGATCACTGACCTTAAACCGCTTGCATTCCCCCCTCCTTTATGGTATCATAACGCCAAAAGAGCATATCGCCTTTTAACATGTGTCCTGCGAGACGCATAAAGGAGCAAACAAGCATACATTACCCGAAGTGTAGTTTCTGGAATCCCAGAGCTCTCTTATGCCGCACGCATAAGAGAGCTCTTTCGTTTTTTCACGTTTCGCGATGCGAACATTCCTGTGCCCATTCGAAAGGAGTGGCTGTTTTTGGAAAAGAACACCGTTTCCATGCGGGGGAAGAACATCCTCGGCCTCGCGGATTTTTCGGCGGACGAAATCAAACTCGTCCTCGAGACCGCGAAGGAGATGAAAAACATCATCCACCGCGACATCAAGAAGGTGCCGGCGCTCAGAGGCAAATCGATCGTCACGCTCTTTTATGAGCCGTCGACGCGCACGCGCACGTCGTTCGAGCTCGCCGCGAAATACCTCGGCGCCGACGTCGTGAACATCACGGCCGGCACGTCGAGCATCGTGAAAGGCGAGAGCCTGCGCGACACGCTCTACACCGTCGAGGCCATGGGCGTCGACGCCATCGTCATGCGCCACAAGGCCGAAGGCGCCGCCGAATACGCCTCGAAGGTCGTCTCACCCGTCATCCTGAACGCCGGCGACGGCGCGCACGCGCATCCTTCGCAGGGCCTCCTGAACCTCTTCACGATCCAGCAGCACAAAGGCCGCCTCGCGGGACGCAAAGTCGCCATCCTCGGCGACGTCCTGCACAGCCGCGTGGCGCGCTCCGACATCTACGGCATGCGCACGATGGGCATGGAAGTCCACATCGCAGGGCCGAAGACATTGCTGCCGCGCTACCTTTACGAAGAGCCGGGCATCGTCGTCCACGAACGCATCGAGGATGCCATCAAGGACGCCGACGTCATCGAAGTCCTGCGCATCCAGCTCGAGCGCATGAAAGGCGGCCTGTTTCCGACGACGCGCGAATACGCCCGCATTTTCGGGCTGAACGACCGTCGCCTGCGCCTCGCGAAGGACGACGTGCTCATCCTCCACCCGGGACCCATGAACAAAGGCTGGGAAATCGCGCCGTCCGTCGCCTACGGTGACAACTCGGCCATCCAGGAAGAAGTCCAGAACGGCGTCGCCGTGCGCATGGCGCTCTACACCTTGGTGCTCACGGGAGGGAAGCAGGCATGAAAAAGATTCTTTTGAAAGGCGGCCGCGTCATCGACCCGGCCGCGAAATTTGACGCCGTTGCCGATGTGCTCATCGAAAACGGCAAGATTGCAGCGGTTGGAACGAATCTTGCAGCGGACGGCGCTGAGATTTATGACGCGACAAACAAGATCGTCGCGCCCGGCCTCGTCGACCTCCACGTCCATTTCCGCGAACCGGGGCAGGAAGCAAAAGAAGATTTCGAGAGCGGCTCGAAGGCAGCGGTCGCTGGCGGCTTCACGACCGTCGCGACCATGCCGAACACGAAGCCAGTCGTCGATACGGCGGCACTCGTGCGCTCGCTTGAAAAACGCGCATCGGATGTTGGTCGTTGCCACATCGAAATCATTGGCGCTGTCACGAAAAATCAGGAAGGCAAGGAGCTCGCCGAGCTCGGCGACATGATCGAGGCCGGCGCCGTCGCGTTCTCCGATGACGGCCATTTCGACCCGACGGCGAAAGTCCTGCTGAACGCCTACGACTACCTCCACACCTTCGACAAGGTCATCGTCAATCACGAAGAAGAAACAAGCCTCGTCGAAGACGGCGTCATGAACGAAGGCCACCGGAGCGCCATGCTCGGCATGAAAGGCCGCCCGACCGTCGCGGAAGACATCGCCGTCGCGCGTGACGTCCTGCTCGCCGAATACGCCGGCGCCCGCGTCCACGTCGCCCACATGAGCTCGGCGCGCGCCGTCGATCTCGTGCGCCAGGCGAAAAAACGCGGCGTCCGCGTGACCGCGGAGTGCACGCCGCAGCATTTGACATTAACCGATGAATGCGTCACGTTATCGGATACTTCCACGAAAATCAACCCGCCGCTGCGCAGCCAGGCCGATTGCGACGCGCTGCTTGAGGGGCTCAAAGACGGCACGATCGATGCCATCGTCACCGACCACTCGCCGCACGCCGTCGAAGAAAAAGACCGCGAATACATCTACGCCCCGAGCGGCTTCCCAGGCCTCGAGACCTCGCTCGGCGTCATGCTGACCGACCTCTATCATACCGGCAAGCTCGACCTGCCGACCATTATTTCCAAGATGACCGTCGAACCCGCGAAATGCTTCGGTTTGAACGTTGGAACGCTCGCCAAAGGCAGCGCCGCCGATGTCGTTGTCATAGACCCTGAGTTCGAATGGACGGTCGATGCGAAGAAATTCTACACGAAAGGCAGCCATTCGCCGTTCGTCGGCAAGCAGATGAAAGGCAAAGCCGTGCTGACGATTGTGGATGGGGAGATTGTCATGCGGGATGGGGTTGTAGAGTAACGAATACAGCTGCCTTCCCCTCTGGGGAAGGGGGACCGCGAAGCGGTGGAAAGGGTACAAGGGTGCGATTTATAACAAAAATCATGCTCGGAACATAGCAGTACGAAATCTGAGTACGTACTGCTATGTTGATGCGATTTCTTTGTTCGGCTATCGCACCCTAGTACCCGCTCCGCCTCGCTAACGCTCGGCACCTCTACCTAAAGGATAAAGCGACCGCATAGGCGCTAAAGCGCCTTGCGTCTGCTTTTCCCAAAGGGAGAGGCTTCGGGCGCGTGCTTCTTCTTTCTTTTCTTCCTCATTCGTTCGAAAGGAGTCTCTATGGCACTCAAAGGCAAACTCATCCTCGAAGACGGCAGCGTCTTCACGGGGAATCTCTTGAATGAAACGACAGCCACGGGCGAAGTCGTGTTCAACACCGGCATGGTCGGCTATCAGGAAAGCCTGACCGACCCGTCGTACTGCGGCCAGATTTTGACGCTGACGTATCCGCTCGTCGGCAACTACGGTATCGCCGACGTCTTCATGCAGTCGCGCCAGTCGTTCGTCCACGGCTTCATCATCGGCGAGCTCGCCGCGCACGGCTCGAACTGGCACTACGAAAAAAGCCTCGCCGACTTTTTGACGGCAGAGGGCGTGCCGTGCCTCTACAATGTCGACACGCGCGCCGTCACGCGCAAAATCAGGAGCGCTGGCACCATGAAAGGCATCATCGTCCCCGACGACGCGACGAAAAAACAGCAGGACGAGCTCTTTGCCGTGCCGCTGAAAACGGCCGTCGTCGCCGAAGTCACGACGCCAGAAGCCTACACGATTGAATCCGACAAAAAGAAAGCGCCGTACGTCGTCGCCATGGATTTCGGCGTCAAGCGCAACATCTTGAAATCGATGCACGACAAGGGCTGCAAGCTCACGGTCGTGCCCGCGGACACGAAAGCGGAAGACATCCTCGCGTTACACCCCGATGGCATCTTCCTCTCGAACGGCCCCGGCGACCCCGCCGACGTGCCGGAATGTGTGGAAGAAATCAAGAAGCTCATCGGCAAGAAGCCGATCTTTGGCATCTGCCTCGGCCACCAGCTCATCGCCCGCGCGCTCGGCGCAAAAACGTACAAGCTGAAATTCGGCCATCGCGGCACGAACCAGCCCGTCAAAGACCTCCGCACCGGCCGCGTCATGATCTCGTCGCAGAACCACGGCTATGCCGTCGATGCGGACTCGCTCAAAGGTCTTCCTTTGGAAGTCACGCACATCAACGTCAATGACGGCACGGTCGAAGGCATGCGCCACACGGAGCTGCCGCTCTTTTCCGTGCAATACCATCCGGAGGCCGCGCCGGGGCCGGACGACAATATGTATCTCTTCGACGAGTTCTGGTCGCTGCTGAAGAAAGGGGAATAAGCCGTGCCAAAGAAAGAAAACCTCAAGAAAGTCATGGTCATCGGCTCCGGCCCCATCATCATCGGCCAGGCGGCGGAATTCGACTACGCAGGCTCGCAGGCCTGCCGCGCGCTGAAAGAGGAAGGCCTCGAAGTCGTCCTCGTGAACTCGAACCCCGCGACGATCATGACGGACACGCACATCGCCGACCGCGTCTACATCGAGCCGCTGACCGTCGATTTCTGCGCCGAGATCATCGAAAAAGAGCGCCCGGACGGCCTGCTCGCGACGCTCGGCGGCCAGGCGGGGCTGAACCTCGCCGTGCAGCTCGCAGAAAAAGGCATCCTCGAAAAGTACAACGTCGAGCTCCTCGGCACGCCCTTAAAAGCCATCGAGCGCGCCGAAGACCGCGAGCTTTTCAAAGAGACGATGCAGAAGCTCGGCGAGCCCATCCCCGAGAGCACGATCGTCGAAGACGTGCCGTCGGCCGTCGCCTTCGCGAATGAGATCGGCTACCCGGTCATCGTGCGCCCGGCCTATACGATGGGCGGCACCGGCGGCGGCATCGCCGAAAACGAGGAAGAGCTCATCGAGATCGTCATCAAGGGCCTCAATTACTCCATGATCGGCCAGGTGCTCATCGAGCGCAGCGTCGCCGGCTGGAAGGAAATCGAATACGAAGTCATGCGCGACGGCCACGACAACTGCATCACCGTCTGCAACATGGAAAACTTCGACCCCGTCGGCGTGCATACGGGCGACTCCATCGTCGTCGCCCCGTCGCAGACGCTGACGGATCACGAATACCAGATGCTCCGCTCGGCGAGCCTCCGCATCATCCGCGAGCTCGGCATCGAGGGCGGCTGCAACGCGCAGTACGCGCTCGACCCGAACAGCAACAGATACTACGTCATCGAAGTCAATCCGCGCGTCAGCCGTTCCTCGGCGCTCGCCTCGAAAGCGACGGGCTATCCCATCGCGAAGGTCTCGGCGAAGATCGCCATCGGCTACACGCTCGACGAGATCACGAACGCCGTCACGCAGAAGACGAAGGCCTGCTTCGAGCCGGCGCTCGACTACTGCGTCGTCAAGTTCCCGCGCTGGCCGTTCGACAAATTCGTCTACGCCGACCGCACGCTCGGCACGCAGATGAAAGCGACGGGCGAAGTCATGAGCATTGACCGGAATTTCGAAGGCGCACTGCTGAAAGCTGTGCGTTCCCTCGAGATCGGCGTCCACCGCCTGCACATGGACAAGATGGACGCCTGGGACGATGCGCGCGTCAAGAAGAACCTCGCGCGCATCAATGACGAGCGCATCTTCGTCATCGCCGAGGCGCTGCGCCGCGGCATCGCGACGATCGACGAGATCCACGACATCACGAAAATCGACACTTGGTTCCTTTACAAAATCCAGAACATCACGGACGTCGAAATCCGCCTGAAGAACGAGCCGCTGACGCCGAAACTCCTGCACCGCGCAAAAGACGTCGGCCTCGCCGACCGCTCCATCGCCGAGATCACGGGCAAGACGCAGGACGAAGTCCGCACAGAGCGCATCTCCCACGGCATCCTGCCGTGCTAC
This sequence comes from uncultured Veillonellaceae bacterium, assembly GCA_900314825.1. Taxonomy (GTDB): domain Bacteria; phylum Bacillota; class Negativicutes; order Selenomonadales; family Selenomonadaceae; genus Selenomonas_C. The sequence goes on from OMWS01000042.1 coordinate 30,913, forward strand.
AAGATGGTCGACACCTGCGCCGCCGAATTCGAAGCCGCGACGCCGTACTACTACTCGACATTCCACGCGCAGGAAGACGAAGTGCAGGTGAGTCATGCCCGCAAGGTCGTCGTCCTCGGCTCGGGGCCCATCCGCATCGGACAGGGCGTCGAGTTCGACTACTGCTCCGTCCACTCCGTCTGGGCGCTCCGCGAGATGGGCATCGAGGCCATCATCATCAACAACAACCCCGAGACCGTCTCGACGGACTTTGACATCAGCGACCGCCTGTATTTCGAGCCGTTGACCACCGAAGATGTCCTGAACATCATCGACAAGGAAAAGCCGGAAGGCGTCATCGTGCAGTTCGGCGGCCAGACGGCCATCAACCTCGCGGCCTCGCTGCAGCGCGCGGGCGTCAAAGTCTTTGGCACGAGCGTCGACGACATCGACCGCGCCGAAGACCGCGAGCGCTTTGACGAAGTCCTCACGCAGACCCACATCCCGCGCCCGGAAGGCATCAGCGTCACGAACCTCCAGGACGCCATCGACGGCGCGGCACGCATCGGCTATCCCGTCATGGTGCGCCCGTCGTACGTCCTCGGCGGCCGCGCCATGGAAATCGTTTATAACGAGACGGAGCTCCGCGACTACATGAGCCGTGCCGTCAAGGTCACGCCCGACCATCCCGTGCTCTGCGACCGTTACATGGAAGGCACGGAAGTCGAGGTCGACGGCATCAGCGACGGCATCGACGTCGTCATCCCGGGCATCATGGAGCACGTCGAGCGCGCCGGCGTCCACTCCGGCGACAGCATCGCCGTCTATCCGCCGCAGACGCTCCCCGCGAAAGTCATCTACACGATCATCGACTACACGGAGCGCCTCGGCCGAGCCCTGCACGTCAAAGGCCTGCTGAACATCCAGTTCGTCGTCAAGAACGACGAAGTCTACATCATCGAAGTGAACCCGCGCTCGTCGCGCACGGTGCCTTTTTTGTCCAAAGTCACGGACATCAAGATGGTGAATCTCGCGACGCGCATCGCGCTCGGCGCGACGGTCAAAGAGCTCGGCTACAAGTCCGGCCTCGTGCCGCCGAAACCGTACGTCGCCGTCAAAGCGCCGGTCTTCTCGTTTGCGAAGATGACGGACGTCGACATCGCGCTCGGCCCCGAGATGAAATCGACGGGCGAAGTCATGGGCATCGACTACCATTACGCCCGCGCGCTCTACAAGGCCATCGTCGGCTCCGGCATCCATGTCCCGACAAAAGGCTGCATCCTCTTCACGGTCGCGGACAAGGACAAAGAGGAAATGAAGCAGCTCGCGAAAGCGTTCTCCGACCTCGGCTTCGAACTCTGCGCGACGGCCGGCACGGCGCGCGCCATCGCCTCCATGGGCATCGACGTCGACGTCGTCGGCAAAGTCCACGAGCGGAAGTCTGACATCATCGAGATGATCAAGACCGGCAAGATCCACATGGTCATCAACACGCTGACGCAGGGCAAGCACTCCATGAACGACGGCTTCCGCATCCGCCGCGCCACCGTCGAGCACGGCGTCGCCTGCCTGACGTCCCTCGACACGGCCTGGGAAGTCATGCGCGTCCTCTCCTTCATGCGCGAACGCCGCCTCGTCTACAGCCTCGCACTCCAAGATTACGTCGGCGGCGGCGACGACCTCGCGTAAAAGAGAAGTGCCGAAAAAGCAGCAGCCTTCCCCTCAGGGGAAGGGGGACCGCGAAGCGGTGGAAAGGGTCCCCTGTACGGCAAAACAATCCGCACATCCTAACGCTTCGCGGGTGCGCGTACGAAAGGAGCAACCGAATTGTCTGACGATCGCCTGATTGTCGCTCTTGATGTCCACACAAGGAACGATGTCAAGAACCTTGTCTTAACGCTTGGCGAAACAGTATCCTATTACAAGGTCGGCATGGAGCTCTTCTACAGTGTCGGCCCCGATGTTGTTCGTTGGCTCAAAAAAGAAGGGAAGCACGTCTTCCTCGACCTCAAGCTCCACGACATCCCGAACACCGTCGCGGGCGGCCTGACATCGCTCATGACGCTCGGCGCCGACATCGTCAACGTCCACGCCTCGGGCGGCTATACCATGATGAAGACAGCGGCCGAGCGGCTGCATGCGGCAGCAGCAGAGCAGGGCATCCCGTGCCCGAAAATCATTGCCATTACCGTATTGACCAGCATGAACGAGGAAGACTGGGCGAAGCTCGGAGAGACCGAGCCGATCGCTGACCATGTGACGCGCCTCGCGAAGCTCACGAAAGCCGCCGGCCTCGACGGCGTTGTCGCCTCGCCAAGGGAAGCCGCGTCCATCCGCACCGCCTGCGGCGACAACTTCCTCATTGTAACGCCCGGCGTCCGCCCGGCAGGCGCGAGCATCGACGACCAGAGCCGCATCGCAACGCCTGGAGAGGCGCTCAAAAATGGCGCGACCCACCTCGTTGTCGGCCGCCCCATCCGCGCCGCAGAACATCCGAAAGAAGCGGCCCTTTCGATATTGAACGAAATGGCCACGGTATAACGCCTCCCCCTCTGGGGGAGGTGGCCCGCAGGGGCCGGAGAGGGTAGCGCATGAACTAGATTCCCATTCCTCTCGAAAGGAATCCGTAGCCCTTCATACGTCACCCTCTCCGCCTCGCATTCGCTCGGCACCTCCCCCAAGGGGGGAGGCTTGATTACAGAAACGGAGCGTGAAACACACCATGCCAATGACAGAAGAAGAAGTCAAAGCGCTTCTCATCAAAACCAACGCCATCATGAACGGCCATTTTCTCCTGACCTCCGGCCTCCACAGCCCGCACTACGTCGAGAAATTCAATGTCCTGCAACATCCGCGGTACACGCAGCAGCTCTGCGAAGCCATGGCCGAAAAATTCAAAGACGCGGACATCGAGACCGTCGTCGGCCCGGTCACGGGCGGCATCCTGCTCGCCCATGAGACGGGCAAGGCGCTCGGCACGCGCGCAATCTTCACGGAGCGCGAGAACGGCAAGATGACATTCCGCCGCGGCTTCACGCTGCACCCGGGCGAGCGCTGCCTCATCGTCGAAGACATCGTCACGACCGGCGGCTCCATCCAAGAAGTCATCGACGTCGTCAAAGAACACGGCGGCATCCCCGTCGCCGTCAGCATGCTCGTCGACCGCAGCGGCGGCAAAGTCAGCTTCGGCGACGTCCCCTGCACGGCGCTCCTGCACCTGAATGTTGAAACGTACAAGCCCGAAGACTGCCCGCTCTGCAGAGAGGGCGTGCCGATGACAAAGCGCGGGCG
>OMWS01000108.1 GCA_900314825.1 uncultured Veillonellaceae bacterium
CTGATATGTTACGACGTGCGGCCACGGGGCCTGAGTGACTGTGTACGAATTGGTACGACGTACAGGCCGCTCCCTCCTGACGCTGCGCTTCGCTCCGCGCCTTTCCTCCCTCCAAGGAGGGAGGCTGAAGGTTGCGAGTCCGCTCTATACAATCTCGTTTATATATCCCCCCGCGCACCACACAAAGAAAGGAAGGATGCGCCATGAAACATTTGCTACAGCACCTCGGCCAGCGCGGCGCCATCCTTGTCATGTCCGCGTTTTTGCTGCCTCTCGTCGTCATCATGGCCGGCACGGCCATCGACGTCAGCAACGCGTTCTATCACAAGAGCAGCTTGCAGAACGCGACGGACGCGGCGGCGGTCGCGGGCGGCTACGAGTACATCAAGAGCAAGAAGGACGAAGCCGACACCCGCGACAAGGTCGCCGAATACATGGCGAAGAACGAAAACGGGGAGTACAAGATCGATGATATCACCTACACGGAGGACAAGAAGGCCGGCACGACGCGCATCACGGTCAAGGCGTCAAAGTCCGTCCCGACGTACTTCCTCGGCCCCATCCTGCGCTACCTCGGCGACAACGGCGCGAATTGGAATGTGCCGTCGAAATCGACGGCAGAGATCTCGTGGAACGAGGTCGAAGCGCCGAAGATCTTCGACTACGCCATGATCGGCGGCTACGAGGGCAAGGCGCAGCCCGGCAAGATGGACGATTTCTGGACGAGCAAGAAGCAGAACAATCAGGGCGTGAACGCCATCACGGTCCACACGAGCCCGATCCACGTCCACGGCAAAGTCCACACGAACGGCCCTGTCTGGGTCGACATGACGAACGTCAGCAACGGCACGTACTACGCATATGCAGACGAATTCACGTGCAATGCGGACAAGGATGCCGACCTCTGGTCGGACGTCCATGACAACTACGACGACCACTACATCAAGCGCGACGGCGCGTACGGCCTCGACAAGCCTGAGGGCATCCGCCCGAGCCACATCAACGACGACAAGATCGCCGGCCAGGGCGGGCCGAACCACGATACGAACTGGCGCTTCTACTCGCGCTTCGCGCCGAAAGACCAGCAGGACTACACGGCGAAGGAGACGAACACGGGCTTCGTCGACATCACGATCAGCAACAAGAAGAGCAACCCGCTGACAGACGACCTCAAGGAAACGATTGAGAAATATCTCAAGATGAGCCGCAAGGGCGACCTCCAGGGGCTCCAGGACCAGCACGTCTATATCGACACGGATGGCGACTATGACCGCAAGTGGAAGGACTCCGACACGAACTACCAGCTGAATCCGTCGCACGACCTCTCCATCTATCCGGGCATCACGTGCGGCCAGTTCAAGATCACGGACAGCGAGTCGTGGCGCGTCTGGGACAAAGTCTACCAGACGATCATCTGCGACGGCGACATCACGGGCAACATCCCGGCGGGCGTGAAGCATCCCGACGAAGCACAGCACCTCATGTTCATCTCGCTGCACGGCGACATCAACCTGCAAAACAGTTCGCCGTTTTACGGCTACCTCTACGCGCCGCAGGGCACCGTCCTCATCGACGGCGCGAAGCCCATCTACGGCAGCATCGTCGCGAAGCACATCATCATCACGACGGGCGGCCAGGAAATCACCGCGACGCACAGCAACTTCGGCAGCGGCGGCAAGCCGAAGACCACCGCGAACCCGACCGTCACGCTCATCAACGACTGAAAGCAAGCGCCCGCACCCCGGGCGCTTTTTGCTGCCCGCGCCCGCCGGCCGCCGCCCCTTGACGCGCGGCGCGGCATCTGGTATCATAAGAGCATAAAAAAGAGCGAACCGCAACAGCAGGCTCGCCAACCGATAACGCATAACTAGTATTTAGCTAGAAAGGCCATCGTCTTTGAAGGGGAGATGGTCTTTTTTGCTGTCAGGAGTTTTTTCGCCGTGGAGGTCCATCCGGATCTCAAGAAGATTCTTCAAGACCACTCCGATTCCGACGGCGATGTTTTCTGGGGGTGCGGCGCGGTCGAAGTACCTCGCCAACGAACGGCAGAGGCGACAGAGCCCGAGAGCTCCCGCAAACACGGAGGCCGCGACCAGAATCTGGATACAGCTATCTGTCACCGGCATTCACCTCGCTTTCTATTAGAACACCGCCGCGAGGCACGCCCCTTGGCGGCTCTTGGATCGATGGGAGAGCGAGTGTATGCGCTATGGCAGGCAAAGACCATGCTGTGTGATTCGCTTTTGGGGAGACGCGCTCCCCGCATAGCATCAGTATAAGCTAGACGATGCTGCCGCGTCAATAAGATTTCCGCAGCTGTTCGACATTTGTATTGACGACAGACATCCAAATGCTATAATGAAAGCAAAAAGGAGTGGATTCCCATGACCACGAGCATGACGATCCGCATGGATCCCGAGATCAAGAAGGAAGCGCAGGAGCTTTTCCGCTCGCTCGGGCTCGACATGACGACCGCGATCAACCTCTTCCTCCGCCAGTCGCTGATGCATCGCGGCCTCCCCTTCGCCGTCCGCCAGCCGCGTCCCAGGCACCATATCACGGCCATCGGCGGCATGACCCGCGCAGAGCTGGATGCGGAGCTCCAGAAAGGCGTGGACTCCATGAAGGCCGGAAAGGTTTATACGGCGGACGAAGTGGACGCGGAACTGCGCCGGGAGTTCGGCATATGAGCGATGCCTATACCGTCGTCTATACAACCGAAGCAAAAAACGACTTGTTCGAGATTTACGCCCACATCGCCTACGACCTCGAAGCGCCGGAAGCGGCCAAAGAACAAGTGACGCGCATCCGCGCGGAAATCCGTACGCTCGATTTCATGCCGGCACGATACGAAGCAGTCCGTTGGGAACCGTGGAAAAGCTTGAATATGCGCAGAATTCCTGTCAATCGGTTCGTGATTTATTATGCGATCGATGAAGCGCAGCGCACGGTGACGATCGTCCGTATTTTTTATGGCGGGCGTGACGTCGAAAACATTATAAAAGAAGGCAGAACCTAAAATACGCCCCCGCGCACTGCGGGGGCGCTTTCTTCATGCGAAGTCATCGACATCATCAAAGATTTCTTTCACGTCCACGAAAAAATCTTCATAGACCGTCGATATTTTCCGTCTTGTCATTTCTCCACCAAATCGATAAAATAAAGAGAGGAAAGCGAGGCGATGTGCATGAAGCACCGGCATTACGACCCGACGAACGATCTCGTGTTCAAGTTCGTCTTCGGACGCGAGGAACGAAAGAACGTCACGCTCCAGTTCATCAACGATATGACAGGGCGCGAGGGCAATGACGCATTCGTTGACATTGATTTCCAGAAAACGGAATTTGCGCCCATCAAGGCGGACGAAAAGCTCGGACGGCTCGACGTCTTTGGCATTTTGAATGACCGCTCGCGCATCGACATCGAGATGCAGGTCATCAACCATTTCAATATGGAGAAGCGGGCGCTTTTCTATTGGGGGCAAATGTACCTGCATTTCAATGCGTTGCAAGCAGGGCAAGGCTACGGCCAGATCAAGCCAGCCATTTCCATCAATATCTTGAGGTTTCCATTCTTGCCGTGCGCAGAACCATTCTCGCAGTATGGCATTTATAATATCAAGAATGGGCATCACCTGACGAACGATTTCGAAATGGATTTTCTCGAAATCCCGAAATACAAAGACAAGCCTGTGAAAACATTGAACCGCGTCGAGCGTTGGCTCGCGTATTTCGCGAACCGCCTCGATCCTGCGGGAAAGGAGGAACTCGCTATGCTGAACCCGGAAATCAAGGAAGCGATGGACGCTTCCGACTTGTACCTTATGGACGACAAGAAATATTGGGAATACCTCCAGCGCGAGTCGGCCATCCTTGATTACAACAACGATTTCGTCGATGCGAAAAAAGCAGCCATCGAAGAAGGGAAGGCCGCAGGACTTGCGGAAGGCCGTGCGGAAGGCCGTGCGGAAGCCGAGGCGGAGACGGAAACGCGGATGACAAGGATGTTTGTCTGCAATCTTTTGCAGAACGGAAATATGAAACCGGAGGAAATCGCGAAGCTCGCGAATACGACCATCGAGGAAGTCGCCCGTATCGCGAAGGAATCACACCTCGTAGATTGACAACTTCAGCGCCCGCACCCCGGGCGCTTTTTGCTGCCCGCGCCCGCCGGCCGGAGGAAATTGACACCCCTGCGTCCGCCCAGTATAATGGGAACATGAAATCCTGTCGGGGAGGGCTGATTTTTGCGGGTGGATGAACTTTTCGCGAGCGCGCGGTTCCGCGAGATTGTGCGCTTCATCGTCGTGGGCGGCGGGTGCTTCGTCGTGGATTACGGGCTGCTCTATGCGTTCACGGAAGCCTGCGGCATCCCGTACCTCTGGTCGTCGGGGCTGTCGTTCACGATTTCCGTCCTCGTGAATTACTGGCTCTGCCTGACGTACGTGTTCCGCGGGGCGGGGCGACAGAGCGGGCGGCAGAAGGCGCTGTTCTTCGGCTCGAGCCTCGCCGGGCTCGTGCTGAACCAGGTCTGCATGTACCTCTTCGTCGACCTCTGCGGCATCTACTACATGATCGCGAAGCTCTTCGCGACAGCCATCGTCACGCTGTGGAACTATGTCATGAAGCGGCGTGCGATCCAAGGATGATATAGCCTTCCCCTCAGGGGAAGGGGGACCGCGAAGCGGTGGAAAGGGTCCCCCGTACATTCGATGATTTCGCAGGGAAGAACTCTTCGCGGGTGCGCATACAAATGTAACAAAGGAGATTTTTTAGCATGAAAGTCACAGAAACGAAGCTCAAGGGCGTCTATGTCATCGAGCCGCAGGTCTTCGGCGATGCGCGCGGCTGGTTCATGGAAAGCTGGTCGCAGCGCAAGATGGAGGAGGCCGGCCTCCACGTCACGTTCGTGCAGGACAACCAGTCGTACTCGAAGGAAAAAGGCACGCTGCGCGGCCTGCACTACCAGCTCGACCCGATGGCGCAGGCGAAGCTCCTGCGCGCGACGCGCGGCGCGATCTTCGACGTCGCCGTCGACATCCGCAAGGGCTCGCCGCAGTACGGCCAGTGGGTAGGCGTGGAGCTCTCGGCGGAGAACAAGCGTCAGCTCTTCATCCCGCGCGGCTTCGCGCACGGCTTCCTCACGCTGACGGAGGACGTCGAGGTGCAGTACAAGGCCGACAACTACTACGCGCCGGAGTGCGACGGCAACATCCGCTGGGACGATCCCGACATCGCCGTCGCCTGGCCCTTCGCGCCGACGATCCTCTCGGCGAAAGACGAAAAAGCCCCGAGCCTCAAAGACCGCGCCGCCACGTCGCTGAACTTTGTCTACCAAGCGTGAATATAGAAACGGAGCGTCTGCCATACTCACACTCTACGCCTCCCCTCTGGGGAGGCGTTATTAAGTTAAGGTGCAATGGTCATTCAAACTCTTGCCTCCCTCTCCGAGGGAGACTGCTGAAAAAGTGTCAAATCGAGGGAAATTAGTTATCCACAGGAAAGTTGTGGATGATTGAAGCAGGTTTTCCTGCCAAACGGGCATGAA
>OMWS01000040.1 GCA_900314825.1 uncultured Veillonellaceae bacterium
GGTGCTGCAAGGCTCGAAGATCAAGCTCGACGCCGCTGACGGCAAGATGCTCTCGCTCAACAAGGGAGACAACGTCTATCTGCTGAAGAAAACGGACGGCACGCTCACGTACGACAGCACCAATGCGCCGACTCTGAGTCACACCTATGAAAACAGCGCCAAGAACGCTGCCGTCACGACGACGGGCGCGGTGACGCAGGAGGGAAACAATCTCGTCCTGAACGTCAGCGATGTGGCGTACAAGTTCACGCTTGCCCCGGATATGACGGACGGCGATACGTTCCTCAACTCCGCGAACACGGGGGAGACGAAGATCAGCAGCGATGATGTGACGCTCGATGACAGCAGCTTGAGCGGGAAGCTCCTCTCATTCAACGAAGGCGACACCCTCTACCTGCTGAAGAACACCGACACGGGCACGCTCACGTATACCGAAGGTACGGCCACGCCAACGCTGAACCACACATACAAGAACGACAAATCCACTGCCACCGTCCAGACGACAGGCACGGTACAGGCGGATGGCAAAGACCTCATCCTGAACATTGACGATGTGAAGTACACGTTCAAACTCACCACGGACATGGAAAAGAACGACCCGCTCCTCACCCTCGACAACGCAGGGGAGACGAAGATCGGCGCCGACGATGTGACAATCGATGCCAGCGAATGGGACGGCAAGCTGCTTTCTCTCGAGAAAGGCAACAGCCGCTGCCTGATAAAGAACACCGCAACCGGCACGATCACGTATGCGGGCAACGAAACGCTGAACCACGTCATCAACGTGAAGAATGCGAACGACATGGACATTCTCAAGCTCACGACGACGGGCACGGTGGAGACGGACAGCACAAACAAAAACCTGAACTTGGACATCACGAATGTGAAGTACAGCTTTTTCCTCCCCGACGGCACGAAAAACGGCGATACGCTCATCGAGCTCAAAGGGGAAACGCGGCCAAGGACGATTGATGATGTGGAAGTGCAGGCAGCGCCTGATGCCATCATGAATCTCAACAAGGGGGATACCGTCTGCTTGCTGGATGACGTGGCCAGTTTTCTGGGCACGAAAGACATGACGCAGTCCGTCAACCTCCAGTACGATGGTACGAACGCCGACGGTGTGAAAACCGTCAACATCACGACGATGGGTACGGTTGGGACGGACAGCACAGGCATCGCAGGAAAAAAACTGAACCTGGGCGTCACGAACGTGAAGTACAGCTTTTTCCTCCCCGACGGCACAAAAAACGGCGATACGCTCTTCACGCTCACAAATGGTGCGGACACGAAAATCGACGAGGTGGCGGTGCATGCAGCGGCGAGTGACGCCATCATGAATCTCAACAAGGACGATACCGTCTACCTGCTGAAGAAAGAGGGCGGTACGCTGTCCACGGAAAACATGACGCAGTCCGTCGACCTCCTGTACGGTGTCACCGCAAAGCTGAAGGGCATCGTGCTGCAAGACGAGAACAATCTCATCTTCAAGATCACGGATGAAATCACGGGCCCGGAAGCGGACACGAAGTCCTTCCTCGAGACGCGCGTGGCGCAGAGCAGCCTCTTGAACCTCGGCGCGGACTACCTCGTGGACACGACGCTGGCGCAGATCAAAGACACGCCCGATACGGCGTATGGCGATGACGGCTTCACGGCGTTCGGCGGCACGCAAGGCACGGCGAAGATGCGCTACGAGACGGGGTCGTATGTCGATCTCAATGGCGTGGTGTTCAACGCCGGCATCGCGAAGCGGCAGGCAAACAAGCGCGGCGCGTTCACGTGGGGGCCGTTCTTCGAGACGGGCAGCGGCAACTATGACAGCTACCTCGACAACGGCACGCACGGCAGCGGCGACACGAGCTATACGGGCGGCGGCCTGCTCGCGCGGCAGGCCTTCGCGAGCGGCCTCTACGTCGAAGGCTCGTTGCGCTTTGGCCGCACGAAAGCCGACGACAGCAGTTTGATTGAGGATACGCGTGCGAGCTACGACACGTCGTCGCCGTACTTCGGCGCTCACCTCGGCGTCGGCAACCTCTATCATGTGAACGATGCGGATACGCTTGACGTCTACGGACGTTACCTCTTCAGCCGCGTCGGCAGCGACAGTGTGCAGCTCTCGACGGGCGAGATGTACGACTTCGATGATGTGATGAGCCACCGCCTCGTCCTCGGCGCGCGCTATACGCGCGACTATGGCAAAACGGGCAAAGGCTACGTCGGCCTCGTGTATCAGTACGAGTTCGGCGGCGACGCCCGCGCCCATTGGAATGGAGACAGCCTCCCGAGTCCCTCCGTGGAAGGATCGACCGTGCGGCTCAAGACCGGCTGGACATTCACCCCGACGGAGACCAGCCCCGTGGCGCTTGACCTCGGCATCAGCGGCAGCATGGGAAAAGAACGCGGCATCGCGTTCCATGCGGGCGTGAATTATGCATTCTAAAACAATCCGATGAGTTGCCGCTCGACCGGGCGGCGGCTCCGTCCCGTTGACAACGCCTCTGCGAACGTGTAAAGTAAAAGCCGCATCTCGCAAAACCGTTCGCAAGGAGGCGTTTTTTTGTCACAGCAACTTCGCGGCAGCCTGTACCTGCTCGGCGCGGCCTTTCTCTGGGGCACGACGTTCGTCGCGCAGATGACGGGCATGGACGAGCTCGGGCCGTACGGCTACAGCGCGGCGCGCTACGTCGTCGGCCTCGCCGCCATCCTCGTCGTCTGGTACGCGTTCCGCGGGACGCGGGCGCAGGCGAAAGCGGCCGGCACGTATCGCGCGGGCTGGAAATACGGCGTCGGCTCCGGCCTCTTCATGTTCACGGGCTCGATCCTCCAGCAAGTCGGCATGACGGGCACGACGGCGGGCAAGGCCGCGTTCATCACGTCGCTCTACATCGTGCTCGTGCCGATCGGCGCCGTGCTGCTCGGCAAACGCATCCGCAAGGAAAATTGGGCAGGCGCGGCCATCGCCGTCGCTGGCCTCTATCTCCTCTCCATGCACGGCAGCTTTTCGCTCGCGTACGGTGATGCGCTCGAGCTCATCGGCTCATTCTTCTGGGCGGGGCAGATCCTCTTCATCGACCGTTTTGCCGCGCACGTCGATGCCATCGAGCTCTCCGTCTCGCAGATTGCCGTCTGCGCCGTCGGCAGCATCGCGCTCGCGCTCGGCTTCGAGACCGTGACGATGACGGCGCTTGCGCACAGCTGGATTCCCATCGCGTTCGGCGGCATCTGCTCGTCCGCCATCGCGTTCACGTTGCAGATTTTCGGGCAGAAATACGCCGACCCGGCGCCGGCGGCCATCCTCATGAGCTTCGAAGCCGTCTTTGGCGCACTCTCCGGCTGTCTCGTGCTCGGCGAAATCCTGAGCGCGCGGGAAACGGCCGGCTGCCTGCTGATGCTCGCAGGCGCGATTGTGACGCAAGCTGGATTGTTTTTCTCCGCCACTCCTCAGCCCCCCTCACAGAGGGGGGAGGGCCCGAAGGGCGGGGGGAGTCCCTTGCACGACGAATGAAATTGTATATCAAAAGTTCCGCAGGTGCGATAACGTTGACTTTTGTATTCTAACGGTGTATGCTATGTGTAATTTTGTAAGAAGGAAGTGGAACAGCGTGAAGTTCGATGCGATGAAGATTGCTCTGGCTTGCTTGGCCGTTGTCCTGTTCTGCTGAGGAATTTTCGAAAGGCGGTTGCACTTTTCTAGCGTGCAGCCGCTTTTCTTTTTCATTAGGGGTGGCACATTTCTTATTTTTCGTGTAAAATAATGTGGATAACATGACTATGACACGAGAGGTCGGATGAATATATGATGGCAGATGATACATCGCTGAAGCGGGCGCACGTCTCGATCAAGGTGATCGGCGTCGGCGGCGGCGGCAACAGCGTCCTCGCGCGCATGGCGGAAAGCGATTTCATCCATGCGCAGAACATCGAGGACATCGAGCTCATTGCAATCAATACGGACGCCAAAGTCTTGTCCGCGCTCGCGGGCAAGGGCATCACGTGCCTCCAGATCGGCGAGGGCATCACGCATGGCCGTGGCACGGGCGGCAGCTATGAAGTCGGCGAGGCGGCGGCAAAGGCGGACGCGAACAAGATCAAGGAGGCCATCCAGGGCGCGGACATCGCGTTCCTCACGGCTGGCATGGGCGCCGGCACGGGCACGGGCGCGGTGCCGGTCGTCGCGCAGATCGCGAAGGATCTCGGCGTGTTGACCGTCGGCGTCGTGACGATGCCGTTCGCTTTCGAGGGCACGCGCAAGACGCGCACGGCGAATGCCGGCCTCAAGGCGATGCAGGGCTACATGGATGCGCTGCTCGCCATCCACAATGACAACCTCATGAAACTGCCGGAGAACCGCAAGATTACGCTCGTGCAGGCATTCAAGCTGGCCGACACGGTGCTGGAGCAGGCGATCCGCTGCGTGGCGGAGCTCATCTTGAAGACGGGCGTCATCAACGTCGACTTCGCGGATGTCACGACGATCTTCACGCAGAGCGAGAGCAGCGATGCGCTGCTCGGCATCGGCGTCGGTGACGATGCGGCCGCGGCCGTCGAAGCGGCGGTCAAGAGCCCGCTCCTCGACAAATCGCTCAAAGGCGCGCGCGGCGTGATCTTGAACCTCACGGGCGACGCGTCCATGACGCTGACGGATGTCGACGAGGCGACGCATTTCATCTGCGACCAGACACATCCGGAGGTCAATATCATCCTCGGTACGGTCATTGACGAGGAAATGAACGGCAAGGTCCAGGCGATGTTCATCGCGACGGATTTCGCGGACAGCATCGCCATCAAGGCGCCGAAGATCGAGGTGCCGGAGTCGAAACTCCAGAAACCAAAGGAGTTTGAGCTCGCGACGCCGTCGTTCATGCAGCAGCCGAAGCGGCCGGAGCCGCCGACGCCGCCGAAACAGCAGCCCTTTGCGATGCCAGCCTTCAGCATCACGAAAGGGCAGGACGGGACGAAGAAACTATGAGCGGCAAGCTCGGAAGATTTTCCCGTACGACGCTGATGCTTGGCGATGCGGCCATGGATCGTTTGGCGGCAAGCACGGTCGCCGTCTTTGGCATTGGGGGTGTCGGCTCGTATGCAGCCGAAGGCCTCGCGCGTGCCGGCATCGGCCATCTCGTTTTGGTGGACAACGACTCTGTCTGCCTCACAAACATCAACCGGCAGATTCATGCGACGACGCAGACGGTCGGGCAGAAAAAGACGGAGGCCATGAAAGAGCGCATCCACGCCATCAATCCGCAGTGCGTCGTTGATACCATCGAGTCTTTCTACCTGCCGGACGGAGAAGATGCGTTTTTCCAGATCCCGTATGATTACGTCGTTGATGCCATCGACACGGTAACGGGCAAGATCGGCCTCGTGCTCGCCTGCCACAAGCGGCACATCCCGCTGATTTGCAGCATGGGCGCCGGCAACAAGCTCGATCCGACGATGTTCGAAGTCGCGGACATCTACGAGACGAGCGTCGATCCCCTCGCGCGCGTCCTGCGGAAAAAGCTCAAAGCGTATGGCATCCCGCATCAAGCCGTCGTATATTCGAAGGAACGTCCCATCGAGACGACGCTCCATGGCGGCTGCGGCACGGCGTGCATCTGTCCGCCGGGCGCGGCGAACAACTGCGAGAAAAAGCGTGCCGTACCAGGCTCCGTCTCCTTTGTCCCATCCGTCGTCGGCCTCATCTGTGCCAGCGTCGTCATCCGTGCGCTCGCAGGCGTCACAGCGCAGCGCGGCGCGTGATTTTTGAACAAATTTTTCATATCTTGACACCTTTTTCCCTGCGTGATATGATATTGCCTTTTACTTTTCCTGCAAAAACGTGCTATAATAATATCAGCAGAGTTTTTGCTACGATTGTTGGAAGGGCAGGGTGATATGTTTTGCAGGTGGGTGACAAAGTGTTTTATCCCATGCACGGGGCCGGCGTCATCACAGGCGTCGAGACGTGCGAAGTGCTCGGCGAGCAGAAGGATTATTTCGTCTTGACGCTGCCGCTCGGCAGCATGAAGGTCATGATTCCGACGGACAACGTCGAGAACCTCGGGCTTCGCGACATCATCTCGAAGGATGTCGTTGAAGAGATCCAGACGGTGCTCAAGGACAAGCCCGAACGTGTCATGGGAAGCTGGAACAAGCGTTTTCACGCGATCCTCGAACGCATGAAGAAAGGCGACATCCTCGATGTCGCGGCGGTCACGCGCAACCTTTCGCTCCAGGATCGCCGCCGCAAGATCTCGAGCGGCGAGCGCCGTCTCATGGACATCGCGCGTCAGATGCTTGTCAGCGAACTCGTTTATGCATGCGACAAGACGCCGGAGGAGGTCGACCAGTGGATTGACGACCAGCTGGAACGCAAGTCTGCATGAAATGTCCCCTTGCCTTCGCTGAAGGGAGGCAAGGGGATTCTTTGATTCTTTGTGAAAGAAGGGGCCTATTTGATTCTTGACCGCGTCTTGCGCTTCCTGATTACGGCGTTCCTCGCCCTTGCAGGTGGCGCGCTCTTTGAGCTCGCGAGCCCGCTGTTCGCGCGGTTTTTGAGCACGGAGATCTTCAACATGGAAATGGGCATGTTCAAGATCACGCTCGTGAGCTTCGTCTGCATCCTCCTAGGCGCCGTCGTCGGCGGCCTCATCGGATGGTTTCTCTCCCCATTTTTCATCAGCAAGCTCAAGCGGTTCGCCGTCTGGGTCGAGCAGCAGCTTGCCAAGATGCCGATCCATGATGTCATTGCGGGTGCCATCGGCCTGATCATCGGACTTATTTTAGCAAATCTTTTCTCCTCGGCCTTTGTGCGCATCCCCGTCGTCGGCGATTACATCCCCGTCATCATCAGCATCGTGCTCGGTTATCTCGGCATGTACATCACGATCCGCAAGCGGAAAGAACTCACGGCGCTTTTTGACTTCGTGCCGAAAGCAATCCGCGAGGCCATGAAAGCGCGCGAGAGCAAACAGGCCGCCGAAGCGGAAAAAGCGGCGGAAGCTGCGAAAGCCGCCGCTGCTGCCGCTGTCGCCGCCGCTGCGACGACGCAAGCTCAGCAGGACACGCAGCCGGTGCCGCAGGGGGCGGGCTACAAACTGCTCGACACGAGCGTCATCATCGACGGCCGCATCGCAGACATCTGCGACACGGGCTTCATCGAAGGGACGATCCTCTTGCCCGTCTTCGTGCTTGAGGAGCTCCAGCACATCGCGGACTCCGCCGACGCGCTCAAGCGCACGCGCGGCCGCCGCGGCCTCGACATCCTCCAGCGCATCCGCACGGACTCGCGCATGAAGGTCGAGGTCACGAACAAGGATTACGACGACATCACGGAAGTCGACTCGAAGCTCGTGCGCCTCGCACAGGAAGTGAAGGGCAAGGTCGTCACGAATGATTTCAACCTCAACAAGGTCGCGCGCCTGCGCGGCGTCGAGGTGCTGAACATCAACGAACTCTCGAATGCCGTGAAGCCCGTCGTGATTCCGGGCGAACACATGACCGTCACCGTCGTCAAGAACGGAAAAGAACCCGGCCAGGGCGTCGCCTATCTCGATGACGGCACGATGATCGTCATCGAAAACGGCCACCGCCACCTCGGCACGACGATCGACGTCGAAGTCACGAGCGCACTCCAGACGGCCGCGGGCCGCATGATTTTTGCAAAACCAAACGCGTGAGGGATCACTATGGTCAGTGCCATTTTTCCTGCGGCAGGGCAAGGCAAGCGCATGCACGCAGGGAAGAACAAAGTCTTTTTGGAAATCGCCGGCGAGCCCATCCTCGTCAGGACATTGCGCCAGTTTTCGCAGGTGAAAGAAATCGGTGAGCTCATCATCGCCGTTGGTGCGGGCGAAGAACGCGCTGTGCGTGCGATGCTGGAAGCAGCCGACGAACGCAAGCCGCTGAAGCCGTGGCGGATGGTCCTGGGCGGCAAAGAACGTCAGGATTCCGTCTGGAACGCGCTCCAAGCCAGTTCGCCGGCAGCGGATGTCGTGCTCGTTCACGATGCTGCGCGTCCGCTCATCTCTACCGATGTCATCGAACACGTGATCGAGCGCGCGCGATGTATGGGAGCTGCGATTGCAGCTGTGCCATCGAAAGACACGATCAAGGTGGTCGATGAGCATCATAACGTGACATCCACCCCGGACCGCCGCACGCTCTGGTGTATCCAGACGCCGCAAGGCTTCCAACGTGATTTGCTGATTGCTGCGAATGAAAAAGCCATCGCCGACCACTTCCTCGGCACGGACGACGCCAGCCTCGTCGAACGCTATGGCGCGCCTGTCGAAGTCGTCATGGGCGGATACGAAAATATCAAAGTCACAACACCGGGCGACCTCATTATTGCGGAAGCCTTCCTCCAGACACGCGAAAGGAGCACGAACAAATGACACGATTTGGCATGGGATATGATGTTCATCGCTTGGTCGAAGGAAGGAAACTCATTCTCGGCGGCGTGGACGTGCCGTTTGAAAAGGGGCTGCTCGGCCACAGCGACGCCGACGTGCTGCTGCACGCCATCAGCGACGCGCTTCTCGGCGCTGCGGCGCTTGGTGACATTGGCCGCCATTTTCCAGATACCGATCCGCGTTACGAAGGCGCCGACAGCCGCAAGCTCCTTGCGCATGTCCGCGACCTCTTGACGGAGCACGGCTACACCATTGGCAACGTCGACGCGACCATCGTCGCCCAGCGGCCGAAGCTCATGAGCTTCATCCCACAGATGGTGCAGAACGTGGCAGAGACGCTCGGCGTTGCTGTCGATCAGGTGAACATCAAGGCTACGACAGAGGAAAAGCTCGGATTTACCGGTAGCGGCGAAGGTATTTCCGCTTACGCTGTCGCAGGCATTGAGAAATAAATTTTGTAATTTCACATTGCAGGATTTGAGAGATAAAGATTGTAACTTTAGGAGGCGGAGGCTTTTCCCTGAAAATTTTTAAATCGAAGATTTACTTTTTTCAGGGGAAAGCCTCCGCCTCCAAGAGCACGAATACAACAAATTTCCAAAGGGAGACTCATTTATGTTGAAAGTCTACAACACGATGACCCGCCAAAAAGAAGAATTTCATCCGTTGAAACCCGGCGAGGTTTCGATTTATTGCTGCGGCGTCACGCCGTACAATGCGCCGCACATCGGCAATGCGCGCCCGTTCGTCACATGGGATGTCATCCGCCGCTATTTTGCCGCGCGCGGTTATCAAGTGCATTATATCCAAAATTTCACGGATGTCGATGACAAGATCATCAACACGGCGAACAAAGAGCAGACGACCTGGAAAGACGTCGCCGACCGCAACATCGCCATTTACTTCCACTCTATGGATGCCCTCGGCGTGCGCCGCGCGGATGTCTATCCGCGCGTCAGTGAGACCATGGCGGACATCATCAAGATGGTGCAGACGCTCATCGACAAAGGCTATGCCTATGCACTCGACAATGGCGACGTCTTCTATAGCGTGGAAAAATTCCACGGCTACGGCAAGCTCAGCGGCCGCAAGCTCGAAGACATGCAGGCTGGCGCGCGCATCGAAGTCGACACGCGCAAGCATCACCCGATGGACTTCGCACTCTGGAAGTCTGCAAAACCCGGCGAACCGTCATGGGATAGCCCATGGGGCAAAGGTCGCCCGGGCTGGCACATCGAGTGCTCGACCATGTCGCTGAAGTACCTCGGCGAGAAATTTGACTTCCACGGCGGCGGCAGCGACCTCATCTTCCCGCATCACGAAAACGAGATTGCGCAGAGCCAGGCCTGCATTGGCGATGACCACAGCTTTGCACAATATTGGGTGCACAACGGCTTCATCACAATCCACAATGAAAAAATGTCGAAGTCGAAGAATAACTTCTTCACTGTCGAAGACATTTTGAAGCAGTATCCGGGCGCGGTCGTCCGCTTCTTCATCCTCCAGACGCATTACCGCAGCCCGCTCGATTTCAGCGAAGACCGCATCAAGGAAGCGCAGACGAGCCTCGGCCGCCTCGAGACGACGCAGGGCTATGTGACGGAACTCGCGAAAAAGACCGGCACGGGCGATTCCGCAACTGCGCTCGCCGAAAAAGCTGCAGCCTGCAAGGAACGCTTCGACGCCGCAATGGACGACGACTTCAATACGGCGCTCGCCATCAGCGAACTCTTTGCGCTCTCGAAAGAATTGAACATCTATTATCAGGCAGTCGCGGACGGCACGCCGTTTGATGCGGCGCATTTTGCCCAGGCGAAAACTGCGTGGGACGAGATGGCATCGATCATCGGCTTGTTCGAGCAATCGGAAGAATCATCAGCATCTGACGGCCTGGCCGACAAGCTCATGGATCTCATCATCGCCATCCGCCAGGACGCGCGCAAGGAAAAGAATTGGGCGCTCGCCGACCGCATCCGCGACGAACTCAAAGAGGCGGGCGTTGCGCTCGAGGACACGAAGACCGGCGTGCGTTGGAAACGGATGTAATGCATGAAATTTGACCGTTTTCAAGACCTCGTCCAGAGGATGCTCACAGCGGATGACCAAGGCGGCATCGTCGAGCGTCATGGAAAGCTCACAGAATACGACGTCCGCCAGATGAACAGCCTCGTCCTCGCCTACATCGGTGATGCGTATTTTCATCTGTTCATCCGCACGCGCCTCTTGGCGTTCGACCAGTCGAATGTCCGCGCGCTCCATGCGTTCAGCGCGCAGATCGTCTCAGCCGTCTGGCAGCATCGCGCCTATCTTGCCATCGAGCCGATGCTGACAGAAGATGAAAAGGCGATTTACCGCCGCGCGCGCAATACAAAAAGCCACGCGCCCAGAAGCTCCACCGTTGCCGAATATCATTCGAGCACGGGCTTCGAGGCGCTCCTCGGCAGCTTGTATCTGCGGCACAAAGACGCACGCCTGCACGAGCTCGCCGAAGCGTCATTCCAAGTCATCGCCAAAGCCATGAGGAAAGAAATTCAGGAGGAGACATAAATTTTGCCCATCAAGGTCAAACTGCTTGATTATACACCAGAGCCGGAGCGCGTCGTCGCCATGGCCGCGCGGCTTTGTTATTCTGCCGTCGGCGCAGAAGAATTATCGGAAAAACTCAGCGACGACAAGGTCCGTGCCATGGTGAAAAAAATGGTAGCCCTCGGCCACGCCTCGACGATCGAACACGTCTCGTTCACGTTCGGTATCGAAGGCGTCAGCCGCGTGCTCACGCATCAGCTCGTCCGTCATCGCATCGCGAGCTACGACCAGCAATCGCAGCGCTATGTCGCCGCGCATGGCTTCCAGTACATCACGCCGCCGACGATTGCAGCGAATGCGGAAGCGAAAGCGAAATACGACAAGCTCATCGCTGACATCCGCAAGACGTACGACGAGCTCACGGCGCTCGGCATTCCAAAAGAAGATGCGCGCTACGTCCTCGCGAATGCGACGGAAACGAAAATCCTCGTGACGATGAATGCAAGATCGCTCCTGCATTTTTTCAACCTGCGTTGCTGCTACCGCGCCCAATGGGAAATCCGCGACCTCGCGTACAAGATGCTTGCCGAAGTCAAAAAGGTCGCGCCGACGCTCTTCCACAATGCCGGCGCGAGCTGCGTCAATACGGGCCGTTGCCCGGAAGGCGACATGACGTGCGGACGCTTTGCGGAAATGATGAAACTGCGCGAGCCGGATGATTGATAATACTGTGAGGAGGCGTTTTGATTGGCAAGAATCAAGGCATGGGAAGAATTGACGATATGCGATAATTTTTTGTTTCTCCGTGTCATGCGGAATCAACGTCTCTGTAAGCGGCTGCTCGAAAAAATTCTATGTATTCGCATTCATCGGATTTCGTATCCTGTGACAGAGAAAAGCATAGATGTTCGCTACGATAGCAAAAGCGTGCGTCTCGATGTTTTTGTAGAAGACGATAAGGGAACGCTTTACGATATTGAAATGCAGACGACAGACAATGCGAGTGCTGATGAATTGCCAAAGCGTTCACGATATTATCAAGCTATGATGGACATGGACGTGCTCGGGAAAGGCGAATATTATACAAGACTCCGGAAATCGTTCGTGATTTTCATCTGCACATTTGATCCGTTTGGACAAGGACGGAGTATTTACACGTTCCGAGAAACGTGCAAAGAAGATCCGTCTCTTTGCATGGGCGATGAGACGACAAAGATTTTCTTGAATAGCCAGGGCAGTCGGGAAGGGATTGACCCAGATATAGCAGCATTTCTTGATTATCTGAATGGTGAAACGGCGAAAGGATTATTCACACAGGAATTAGCGAATGAAGTACAAAAAGTTCGTGAACACAAGGAAACGAGGTGGGAGTATATGACGCTCGCAATGGAACTGCAACGGCAGAAAATGGAAGGCCATAAAGAAGGAGAAAATTTATTCGCATCCCTCGTGTCTGCGTTGCTAGCGACTGGCCGCATGGAAGATGTTGAGAGGGCGGCAAAAGACGAAGCATACCGCAGAAAACTTTTTGAAGAATTTCACTTGAATCGCAAGGACGATGTGAGATAATGGTTCAGAGCAGAGCAGAGCAGAGCAGAGCAGAGCAGAGCAGAGCAGAGCAGAGCAGAGCAGAGCAGAGCAGAGCAGAGCAGAGCAGAGCAGAGCAGAGCAAGAGCAGAGCAGAGCAGAGCAGAGCAGAGCAGAGCAGAGCAGAGCAGAGCAGAGCAGAGCAGTAATCGCATCCACGTAGATGGAGCAGCCTCCACGGGAAATAGCCAGTTTGATTTTCAGGGTGATAACAATCTCGTGAGGATTGGTGCAGACTCGAAGCTTCAAAATTGCAATTTGCATTTTCAGGGAAACAGAAATGTTGTGTCTTTTGGTACGGACTGCGATATCAGAGGCATGCATATGCTCATATTAGGAGACGGCAATGTGATTGATATTGGCAATAAGGTCACAATAAACGCGTCTCCAATACAGCCGACAGTCATCAATGCGGTGGGCAGCAGGCGGATTACGATTGGTGAAGGATCACTATTTTCTAACAATATCGAAATTCATACAAGCGATTATCATGGTATTTACGACAAAAACGGTAATCGTGTCAATCCAGATAAAGACATTGTGATTGGGAAGTATGTTTGGATAGGACTCGGCTGTAAAATTTTGAAGGGCGCAAAAATCTCGGATGGATCTGTCGTTGGAGCTGGTACTGTCGTAACAAAATCGTTTGATGAGAAAAATGTCATCCTTGCAGGAAATCCGGCTGGAATTGTAAAACGGCAGATATTCTGGAAACATTGGAGAGCTGACGCGTGCCCCGTACCCAGGATTTTGCAAAAGGCTTGGAATCTTAATGCCGCAATGGAATGATTATGAATCACGTTGTTTGCAAGAGATTATGTTTTGTGGTCTTTCTGTTTTAGGAGAGTCTGATGGATCGAAAAGGTCAATACAAGCAACCCAAACATGAAAAAAACAATCGATGGGCATTTCAGCCAAATAAAGCATCGCAAGAATCGCGTCAGCGGAGACAAAAAAAACTCACCGAGGATGTCCTCATCGGTCGTAATGCCGTTGTAGAGGCATTGAAAGCCGGGCGGGGGATTAACAAGATTCTGCTCGCGCATGGCGACCAGCCGCATGGTGTCCAGGAGATTGTCGCGCTCGCGAAAGAGCGCGGCGTTGTTGTGCAATTCGTCGAGCGGTCGAAGATAGAAACGCTCGCCGCCGGGCATCGTCATCAGGGCGTGCTCGCTTTTGCCGCTCCCGTGCCGTACGTCGAGCTCGACGAGATTTTGGCGCGCGCCGAGGCGAAGGGCGAGCCGCCGTTTCTTCTTTTGCTCGACGAGCTCGAGGATCCGCACAATCTTGGAGCGCTCTTGCGCACGGCCGATGCGACGGGCGTGCATGGCATCTTGATTCCGAAACGCCGTAGCGTGCCGCTGAATGCGACCGTCGCGAAGACCTCGGCCGGTGCCGTGGAGTATGTGCCCGTTGCGCGCATCGGGAATGTCGCGCAGACATTGAAGCTCTTGAAAGAGCGCGGCTGTTGGGTGGTCGGTGCGGATATGGATGGTACGCCGTACGACAAGGCCGATCTCACGGGGCCGATGGTGCTCGTCGTCGGCAGCGAGGGCAAGGGCATGAGCCGCCTCACACGCGAGACCTGCGACGTGATC
Source organism: uncultured Veillonellaceae bacterium (assembly GCA_900314825.1). Lineage (GTDB taxonomy): Bacteria > Bacillota > Negativicutes > Selenomonadales > Selenomonadaceae > Selenomonas_C. Next base: position 14,111 of record OMWS01000040.1, read on the forward strand.
GTGAGCCTGCCGATGGTCGGGAAGATCAACTCGCTCAATGCGTCTGTCGCGGGCTCCATCCTCATGTATGAATCGCTGAAACAACGACTTTCGGCTAATAGATAGGACTGTAGTCCTTCAACTTGACGCAACCCTCTTTTCTGGGGTATAATCTGCTTTGTACAAGGAAATGAGTAAAGAACACACGAAGGGGAACGTGCGTATGGAAGCAGAAGCGAATGAAAACATGGGGATGAGCCCCGAAGAAATCAATGAATTCGATCATCTGACGGATGAAGAGCTCATCACCGAGATCAAAGACCATTGCAACAGCACGGCGCTCGATTACCTCATCAACAAATATAGGAATTTCGTGCGCGCGAAAGCCCGCTCGTATTTCCTCATTGGCGCGGATCGCGAAGACATCATCCAGGAAGGCATGATCGGCTTTTACAAGGCCGTGCGCGATTTCCGCAATGACAAGCTCGCGTCGTTTCGCGCATTTGCCGAGCTCTGTGTCACGCGCCAGATCATTACAGCCATCAAGACGGCGACGCGGCAGAAGCACATCCCGCTCAATTCCTACGTTTCGCTCAACAAGCCGATTTACGACGAGGAAAGCGACCGCACGCTTCTCGATGTGCTTTCCGGCGCGAAGGTTTCCGACCCCGAGGAACTTGTCATCAGCCAGGAAGAATTTGGCGACATCGAGAAAAAAATGGAGGAAATTCTTTCTGATCTTGAGTGGAAAGTCCTCATGAGCTATCTCGATGGCAAGTCGTATCAGGAAATCGCCGGCGATCTCCATCGTCATGTGAAATCCATCGACAATGCGCTGCAGCGTGTGAAGCGGAAGCTCGAAAAATATATGGAAAACCGCGGCGAGGGCATCGACCTCACGACGGTCTACCATGGCCTTTCCGCCATCAACCGCCGCCGCATGGACGGCCCGTCCGGCTACGTCGGCTACGAAGTGCCGGACAGCTACGAAGATCCCTGATGGTATCTTGACAATTCCTTTTGGTTATCGTATTATAAATGTTGTCGATAGACTTTTCTTAAGACGTTCTGTAGTGCTTCGATACTCCAGAATGCCTTAGCGATATGCCGCCAAGCAAGTCGCTTCCACAATTGCATATTATAGAGCAGGTGTCGCAAGACTCAATAGAGAAGCCGGTGCGGAGCAATCCAATGCCGGCGCGGTCCCGCCACTGTAGGGGGAGCGTTTCCGCATTTACGTCACTGAAGAGGGCGAAGCCTCTTTGGGAAGGCGCGGAAGCGCGAGGAACCAAGCCAGGAGAACTGCCTGTTTTATCGTCACCGCATGACCCACGAGAGATGGGAAGGGGACGGAGCAGGATGCTTTGACCTTTTTCCGTGGGGAGAAAGGTCTTTTTATTTTCTATTTTTCCGAAGGAGGAACTTCTTCATGAAGAACTGGAAAAAGATGCTCGCTGCCTCGCTCGCTGTCACGGCCATGGTCGGCTTTGCGCCGCAGGCCACGGAAGCTGCGTACTCGCTGAATCCGGAAGTCAAGGACGCGACGCCGGCGCTCCTCGAAGCGTCGCAGATCGGCGTGCTGAAGCATGAGACGCCGGAGCTCCAGAACCTTGCGAACAAGGATGCCATCGTCGTCATGAGCTTTGGCACGACGTTCAAAGACACGCGCGAGAAGACGATCGACGCGACGGTCGCAGAGATCCAGGCCGCGCATCCGGACGTCAAAGTCGTCACGGCCTTCACGAGCCACATCATCATCGACCGTATCGCAGCGAAAGAGGGCATCAAGTATCCAACGCCGGAAGAAGCGCTCGAACAGCTCAAAGCCGAGGGCTACAGCCGTGTCGCGCTCGCGACGCTCGATGTCATCCCGGGCATGGAGTACGCGTACGACAAAGGCGTGTATGACAACTACAAGAACGAGTTCAAGAAAATGACGCTCGGCACGTCGCTCATGTACTGGCAGGGCCAGGAAGAGCAGGCCGATGACGTGACAGAGACGATCGAAGCGCTCAAGAGCCAGTTCCCGAAACAGGGCAAGAACGACGCCATCCTCATCATGGCGCATGGCACGCCTCAGATCTCGAATGCGTTCTACTCCGTCATCCAGGCGAAGATCGATGAGATGGGCCTCAAGAACGTCTACGTCTACACGGTCGAAGGCTGGCCTTCCCTCGAGACGGTGCTGCCGAAGCTCAAGGCGAACGGAATCAAGCACATCACGCTCATGCCGATGATGATGGTCGCCGGCGATCATGCGAACAACGACATGGCAGGCGACGAACCGGACAGCCACAAGTCGCAGCTTGAGGCTAAGGGCTTCAAAGTCGATGCATACATCCACGGCATCGGCGAGAATCAGAAGATTCGCGACCTCTACGTCCAGCGCGCAAATGATGCGTGGGATGCACTCGAGGCAGAATAATTTTTGTTCACGTCTGTGCTAGACACCATCTTGCCCATGAGTTGTCGATGAGAAGCAATTCCTTGACACCAGCGTGCTGGACGTGTATAATATCCGTTGTGATTGACGGGAGGCTCCCGTCATCGGACGGGATGTAGCGCAGTTTGGTAGCGCGCCTGCTTTGGGAGCAGGATGTCGCAGGTTCGAATCCTGTCATCCCGACCAATGCGTCAGTAGCTCAGTTGGATAGAGCAACGGCCTTCTAAGCCGTGGGTCGCGGGTTCGAATCTTGCCTGACGCACCAGTAAAATCAAGGCCTCCGAGGTTTTCTCGGAGGTCTTTTTGGGTGCTTGTGGGTCAATCTGTGGGTCAACAAAAATGGTCTTTCCGCTCGAGAAGACCATTTCTTGCTATAGAGTTATTCGTATAACAATTTTTTCAACAGCAGCCAGTCCGGCTTCTTCGCCGCCCTGACGACGGCGTCGAAGTGCTCGCGTTCGTCGGCGGGCGGCTCACGGCTCGCGATGTCTTCGAGGACGAATTGGACGCTGTCGTAGTCGAAGGTCGCGGCGACTTCTTTGAGAATGAGCGATTTGCCTTCGCTGATGAACAAAATGGTTTCGCTTGCCATGGGTCTGCCTTCTTTCCGCAAATGATATTACGTTCATGAAACACCAAATTCCTAGGTTTTGAAAGATAAAGAACACATCCAAGCAGACGAGAAAAAATATTTTGACAATTCCTATTGTTTTCTGAAATCAAACAAAAGAAAAGAAAATACAACCGAATCTTGTATTATTTCACTTGAATTTCGGCGCGTTGATTGTTATACTGTATGCAGGGGAAACAAAAGCATTCCGATCGTTTCACGCACAAGTAACATAACAGTTCTTTTTGTACTTCAGGAGGTAGGTTTCCATCATGAAAAAAATCATCAATGAAGTCGAAAATGTCGAACAGGAAATGATCCAGGGCCTCGTGAAATCGCGCCCGCTGAAACTCGAGAAGCTCGAGGCGGGCAATATCGTCGTCCGCAAGGAGCGCAAACAGGGCAAGGTCGCGCTCGTGTCGGGCGGCGGCTCGGGACATGAACCCGCGCATGGCGGCTTCGTCGGCAAGGGCATGCTCGATGCAGCAGTTGCCGGCCCGGTCTTCACGTCGCCGACGCCGGACATGGTCTACGAGGGCATCAAGGCCGTCGCGACGGATGCCGGCGTGCTCTGCATCGTGAAGAACTACACGGGCGACGTCATGAACTTCGAGATGGCCGTCGATATGGCGAAGGACGAGGATATCCAGGCGGATTACGTCGTCGTCAATGATGATGTCGCCGTCGAGGACAGCTCGTTCACGACGGGCCGCCGCGGCGTCGCGGGCACGATCCTCGTGCACAAGCTCACAGGCGCGCGGGCCGAGGAAGGCGCGACGCTCGCGGAGGTCAAGGCGACGGCGGAGAAGGTCATCGCGAACGTCCGCTCGATGGGCATGGCCATCCAGCCCTGCACGGTGCCGGCGGCCGGCAAGCCGGGCTTCGAGCTCAAAGACGACGAGATGGAGATCGGCATCGGCATCCACGGCGAGCCGGGCACGCATCGCGAGAAACTTTTGAAAGCGAACGAGATCGCGAAGCAGCTCTTGGACAAGATCCTCGCCGACCTCGACTACAAAGGCCACGAGGTTGCCGTCATCGTGAACGGCATGGGCGCGACACCGCTCATGGAGCTCTACATCGTCAACAATTTCGTGCAGGATTACCTGAAAGAGCAGGGCGTCAAGGTCTATGACACGATGGTTGGCAACTACATGACGTCCATCGAGATGGCCGGCTTCTCGCTGACGCTGCTGCGCCTCGACGACGAGCTCAAGCGCCTCTATGATGCGCCGGCGGATACGGCAGCGCTCCGGAAGTAAGTACGCGCACCCGCGGGGCGTTACGACGTACGTATTGTTATTGCGTACAGGGGACTCCCTAGAGTTTGAGGGAAAGAAGGAATTCCATTTGGCGATTGATAATAAGAAACTTGTGGTGATCTTGCAGGCGACGGCGAAGCGCATCGAGGCAGAGAAGGCATTCCTCACGGAGCTCGACAACGAGATCGGAGACGGCGACCACGGCATCAACCTTGCGCGCGGCTTCGCGGCCGTCGAGAAAAAACTGCCGGAGCTCGCGGACAAGGACATCGGCGCCATCCTGAAGGGCGTCGGCATGGCGCTCGTCTCGAGCGTTGGCGGCGCGTCGGGCCCGCTCTACGGCACAGCGTACATGAAAGCCGGCGCGGCCATGAAGGGCAAGACGGAGCTGACGGCGGACGATCTTGCGGCGGCTTTCGATGCGGCCATCGGCGGCGTGCAGATGCGCGGCAAGGCGCACGAGGGCGAAAAGACGATGCTCGATGCGCAGATGCCGGCGTGCAAGGCGTACAAGGACGCGCTGGCCGCGGGCAAAGACGTCAAGACGGCGCTCGGGGACGCGGTCGAGGCCGCGCGCAAAGGCGTCGAGTACACGAAGACGATCCTCGCGACGAAAGGACGCGCAAGCTATCTCGGCGAGCGCTCCATCGGGCATCAGGACCCGGGCGCGACATCGTCGCTCATGATCCTCGAAGAGCTCGAGAAAGCGCTGTAACGCAATTCGCAAAAACCTCGCACACATCCCGCAGGAGGAAGTATCATGGTAGGAATCGTCATCGTATCGCACAGCCAAAAGCTTGCGGAGGGCGTCAAAGAACTCGCGCGCATGATGGCGGCGGACGCGCCCGTCGCGGCGGCCGGCGGCCTTGAAGACGGCGGCCTTGGCACGAGCTTCGAGCGCATCATGGCCGCGATCGAGGCCGTCGATACGGGCGATGGCGTCGCCGTGCTCATGGACATGGGCAGCGCCGTCATGACGACGGAAATGGTGCTCGAGGCACTGGACGGAAGCGATGTGCGCATGCTCGATGCGCCCGTCGTCGAAGGCGCCGTGCTCGCGGCGGTCGAGTCGCAGATGGGTACGAGCCTCGATGAGATCGCTGCGAAAATCCAGCAGGTGCGCGATGTGAAAAAACTCGCGGAAAACTGAAGAAAATCTGCAAAAAATTTTAGGACGACTCTTGCAACAGTCGTCCTAAAATTTTATAATAAAGATAAGAATATCATTCTTTGATTTTCCAAGGATAGAAACGTTTGAAGGCGAGGGATAGCTATGGGAATCTCAGGTATTGGTGGCGGCGGGACGCAACTCTGGTCGTTCCAACAGCTGAACCGCAAAGTGGATTCGGAAGGCGTGCAGACCGCCTCTGAAATCTCAAAGAAAGCCGGCGATTATTCGCGCGTGTCGAACTTCGGCACGGAGACGAAGCTCGGTTCGAGTGTCTTCCAGCAGAGCAACCAGCGTACCATTGACATCGGCGAGTCGAAGACATCGCAGGTCATGGACAAGGCGAAGAGCTACTACGAAGTCTCGAACTTCGGCACGGAAACGAAGCTCGGCACGAGCAAGTTCCAGCAGGGCAACGAGAAGGTCAACAACCTCGGCGAGGACAAGACGTCCCAGGCCATGCGGAAGGCGAAGAGCTACTACGAGGTATCAAATTTCGGCAACGAGACGAACCTCGGCAAGAGCCGTTTCCAGCAGACGAATGCGAACGTCAGCGCGAAGTTCAACTCCGTCGCGAGCGCTTACAAGCAGTCGGCCAGCCTCGGCAGCACGAATACGAAAGGTGCGCTTGTCGATATCGGGGCATGAATTTATGAAAGAAACGGGACAGTTGTGATTCCTGAAGTAGTTTCATAAAACTGCTCACCGTAACTCTTACAGCAGGCTTTCCCCCTGGGAAAAGCGGACGCAAGGCGCTTTAGCGCCTATGCGGTCGCTTTATCCTTTAGGTAGAGCTGGCGCGCGCAGCGCGACTGAGAGGGTACAAGGGTTCGATTTGTCTCAATCACAAAGAAGCCTTCGAAGCATTACGTTTTAACTCAAACGACGCAATGCTTTGAAGGCTTCTTATTTTTGTTTGGCTATCGCACCCTAGTACCCGCTCCACCGCTGACGCGGTCCCCCTCTCCCAGAGGGAGAGGCTTCGGTATTCGTCACGCTCGGCAACAGATCCATGTGGAATGGTATTCGTAATTGCAACAGCTTTTTCATACCAGAGCTCAGAACAGCATATTCAGCAGATTGCCCGTCGTCGCGTAGCTCGAGATCGCGAGGAGCGTCGAGCCCGTGTAGAGCGAGGCGGCTTTCGTTTCGTTGCCGAACATCTGCGTCGCCGACGGGAAGATCTTGTCGCTCTGGAAGTTCGCCTGCGCGACATGATCCTCGGCTTTGCCGGCGAGGCCGTTCTTGCCGAGCGTGTTTTCCACGCGGCTGCTTTCCGTCGTCAGCGCGGTCGCGAGCTTGTCTTCATCGACGGAGAGCGCGCCCGTCTTGCTGTCGACATTGATGCCGATCTGGCTGTACTGGCCGGAGCGGTACGTCGTGTCGGCGAACGCCGTCGCGAGTGCCGAAGCGCGATCCGACACGCTCTTGTTGTCAGAGAAGAAATCGAGCGCATCGTTGTAATCAGAGACGAGGCTCTTGATGCTCGAGATCGCCGACTTCAGGCCGTCAGAGTACGTCTTCGTGCCGTCGCTCGCGGTCGTGATGTCGCTTTCCGAAAAGTCGAAATTCATGTTCGCGACGGTCTTCGCGGAGCTTGAGAGATCGGAGAGCGTCCCTTTCATCTCCGTGTTGAACGTCTGTTTTGTCGATTCGTACGACGAGACGAGGCCGGAGTAGCCGGACTTGATGCTCGAGAGCGTCGCCATGTCATTCGCGGACGACGAGGAGCTGTAGAGCGACGACGCAGCGCTCGAGCTGTTCGAGCTACTGGTATTCGTCAGCGAGGAGAGTGCCGACGAAGTTGACGCGTCCGTTGTCGTGCCGCTCGTGATGTTGAGGCCCTGCTTCTCGGCCATCTGGTACATCATGTACGTGTTGTTCGTCATCGAGGAAATCGTTGCCATGATGAAACACCTCCTTCCATGGAACTAGATCAGAAAACTTGCGGAAGGGCAAGCAGGAAATCTGCTTTCTCTTCTCGTATTATATCGTATCAAAGAAAGAAAAACTTAAGAGGAGAACAAAATTTATGAAGAAAATATTTGCGGAGCACATCCAAGAGATGTTCGACGTGCCGGATGAAACGCTGCGTGCAGGCATGAGGGACTTCATGAACGACATGGAGCGCGGGCTCGTCGATTCCAAGATATCGACGCTCTACATGGAGCCGTGCTATGTTGCGTTGCCGACGGGCAAAGAACGCGGCCGCGCCGTCGCGCTTGACTTTGGCGGCACGAATGCGCGGGCATCGCTTGTTGAATTGACGGATGATGGATTGCTTATGCGGAAACAAGTCGCGAAGCCGTTGCGCAAAGCGGGCGCGTATGATGTCACGACGAGCACGACGACGCGCGACGAACTGTTTGATTTCCTCGCTGCGCTAGTGGTTGACGTGTTAGATGGAAACGGCACGGAACAAACGCTCCCGCTCGGCCACACGTTTTCCTATGGCACGCATCAAGAGGACTTGCACGACGCGCGCCTCATCGTTTGGTCGAAAGAAATTGCCGTGCCGGGCGTCGAGGGCGAACTGGTGAATGCGTTGCTCGCAGATGCGCTCCGTCGTAAACACGTCAACGTCCAGCCGACGGCCATCCTCAATGACACGGTCGCCGTGCTGCTCGCGGCAGCGTTTGCACATCCCGGCACGGCCATCGGCACGATTTACGCGACGGGGTTCAACAGCTGCTATCTTGAGACCTTTGGAGGAAACCGGCTGCCGATGGTCTACAACATCGAGTCCGGCAGCTTCGGCCATTTCCCGCAGAATGATTACGACAAGGCACTCGACGCAGCGAGCGCGAAGCCTGGGGCACAGCGGCTCGAAAAGATGATTTCCGGCCGTTATCTCGGCGAGCTCATGAGCCGCATCGTGCGCGATGGTGATGCATTCGAAGCGTTGCCAACGTTCACAGGCGAAGATGTTTCTCGTTTTGCAACGGAAGGAACGGAAACAGAAAGCATCGTTGCAAACGCACTGATTCGTCGTTCGGCGAAACTTGCTGCGATGACACTCGCCGCTGTGTTGCGGCATCGTGCCAATGTGGACGGGCAAGAACGTGTTCCCGCGCAGCCGCTCGCCATCGACGGCTCCGTCTTCGAGCATATGCCGGGCGTTGCAGCTGAAATGCGCAAGACGCTTTCAATGCTCTTGAGCTCGGAAGAAGCCGCAGGCCTGACGTTCACGCTCGAAAAAGACGCCTCCGGCACTGGTGCAGCGATTGCCGCTGTACTGGGCACCGACTGAAGTCTCTCCCATTGGGAGAAGGGGGCCGCGAAGCGGTGGAGAGGGTCCCCTGTACGGCAAAGGGATTCGTACGTTGTATCTTTTCGCGGGTGCGCGCACGAAATTTTTCAAAATCACTCATAAAAGGCCTTTACTTGTCAGCGAAAAGAGTGTTACGATAAAGGCAACGAAGTTCGTTTCACCATCAACATTTGGAGGTATATTCATATGCTGAAAAAGACGAAGATCATCTGCACCCAGGGCCCGGCGACGGAGCGCCCTGGCGTCCTCGATGCCCTCATCGAGAACGGCATGAATCTCGCACGTTTCAACTTCTCGCATGGCAACCACGAGGAGCACCTGAAGCGCATCAATGCGGTGCGCGAGGCGGCGAAGAAGGCCGGCAAGGTCATCTCGCTCGTGCTCGACACGAAAGGCCCGGAGATGCGCCTCGGCGAGTTCAAAGACGGCAGCGTCATGCTGGAGAAGGGCAAGCCGTTCACGCTGACGTATGACGAGACGCCGGGCGATGAGACGCACGTGTCCGTCAACCACAAAGGCCTCTACACGGAAGTGAAGCCAGGCGATACGCTGCTGCTGTCCGATGGCCTCGTCGCGCTGAAGGTCGAGGAGATCAAGGGCAAGGACATCCTCACGACGATCCAGAACGACGGCAAGATGTCGACGAAGAAACGCGTCGCCGCCCCGGGCGTCAGCCTCGGCTTGCCGCCGATTTCCGAGCAGGATGAAAAAGATATCATTTTCGGCTGCGAGCAGGACATGGATTTCGTCGCGGCCTCGTTCATCCAGCGCCCGGAGGACGTGCTCGCCATCCGCAAGCTCGTCGAAGAGCACAACGGCCACATGGAGATCCTGCCGAAGATCGAAAACCTCGAAGGCGTCAAGAACTTTGACGAGATCCTCGCGGTCTCCGACGGCATCATGGTCGCGCGCGGCGACCTCGGCGTCGAAGTGCCGGCGGAGGACGTGCCGCTCATCCAGAAAGACATCATCAAGAAATGCAACATGGCGGGCAAGCCGGTCATCGTCGCGACGCAGATGCTCGAGTCCATGACGACGAATCCGCGCCCGACGCGCGCCGAGGTCTCCGACGTCGGCAACGCCATCCTCGATGGCACGGACGCGATCATGCTGTCCGGCGAGACGGCGTCCGGCGATTACCCGGTCGAGGCGGTCTCGACGATGAACCGCATCGCGCATCGCATCGAGAGCTCGCTCGAGTACAAGGAACTCTTTGTCGAGCGCGGCATCGAGCATCTGAAATCCCGCACGCGCGCGGTCGCCCATGCGACGGTGCAGATGGCGTGGGAGCTCGACGTGCCGGCCATCGTCACGCCGACCGTCAGCGGCTACACGACGAAAGTCGTCTCGCGCTACCGCCCGAAGGCAGCCATCGTCGCCTACACGCCGAATCCGAAAGTCGTCCGCCAGCTGAATCTGCGCTGGGGCGTCTATCCGGTGCTCGGCACGGAGTGGCATGACGTCGACGAGATGATGGCGAACTGCGCGTCGGCAGCCGTCAAAGGCGGCTTCCTGAAGCGCGGCGACACGACGATCATCACGTCCGGCATCAAGCTCCAGAGCAAGACGAGCGTCGGCAACAACACGAACATGATCCGCGTGTACCAGATTTAAACAGACAAACGCAAATACATCTGCCGCGGGCAGAAGTTTATGCATCGGTCCCGCACCGTTAGGCCTTTGAAGGTGCGGGGGAGCCGGTGCATTTTCTTTCGGAGGAATGCATCATGAAAACGGCTTGGCTCATCCTGCTCTTCGCCGGCGTGACGGAAGTGACGTGGGCGATTGCGATGAAATATTCCGAAGGCTTCACGCGCCTTGTGCCGAGCGTCGTGACGGCAGTGTTTTACATCGCGAGCGCCGTCCTGCTCTCGGTTGCGCTGCACAAACTCCCGCTCGGCACGGCGTATGCGATATGGACGGGCATGGGCATCGTCGGCACGACCGTGCTCGGCGTCGTGCTGTTTCACGAGACGTTGACGCCCGCGCACATCGTCTGCCTGCTGATGATCGCCGGCGGCATCGTGGGGGTGAAGATGCTGACGTGAAAATTTTATAAAAATACTTAAGAAATCTTCAAAATATCCGATAAACAAAATATAGAAAGGTTACGCGACCGTACACGGAGGTATCACCATGCAGATTCAAACAAATGCATTGGCAGACCGCACGCAGATTGTACAGAACAATGGATGCATGCCTGTCTCAGCGACATCGGTTTCCGATGCACAGGGAAAGGCAGCAGACGATTTTGCGGCGGCGTATGGTGTGGAGATCAGCGACGCAGGGCGGCAGCTGCAGGAGATGCAGAAGCAACGGAATGACGTACTGACTTCCGATGTGCCTGTCCCGAAAGACGCGATCGAGGTCGGCGAGCCCATCGAGCCGCTGAAGAAGGAAGGCCCGATCTTTTTCCTCACGGATGACAACTGGGCTGAAGTCTTTTCCCTTGCGACGGATATGGAAGCGATCGAGTCCCATCTCGCGAGTTTGATCGAGAGCCCGAGCGAGTATTGGAATGTCGGCAACGTGCAGGAGCTCGGCAAGGCGCTGAATGGCTACAGCCACAAGCAGGAAGCGGCCATTCGGAGCGGCAAGGATACGTATCTCCAGAGCATCCAGGACCGGCTGGATGCCTTGGACGGCGACCGCCAGAATGAGATGTTGAACAAGATCCGTTCCATGGTCGGTTCCGTGCAGCGCTGCATCGACATCGATTGGAAGAGCGAGTGGTTCCAAGAGGACATCGCGGGCACGGTCGTCTCGCTGCCCGACCTCAAGGATGCGACGGGCAAGCCAAAGGCGTATTTCGGGCAGTCGATGGCGGTCTACAGCTATATGCAGGAAATGAACCGCCAGTCGCAGGAACTTTCGATCGTTGACAAGATGCTCGGCAACGGCGACGCAGAAGATGACACGCTCTCGGCAGGCAGTGTGCAGAAAAAATCCTCGCTCGAAGACGGCCTCGCAGCCTATCGCCACGACCGCGCCATCGTTCATCTGATTGCAGAGGACGCTCCAGCGGATTACGATGGCCCGTTGAACTACGGCGTGCGCTCCGACGGTGCCATCGTCGAACGGCCGAATGAGGAGACGCACAACAGCGCGCGCGGCTACGATTGGGAAGCCATCATGAAAGCGTACAAAGAGGAGCACCCGGAGCTCGCGGCGGCCATCCGCTGGGAACGCGTATGACGGCTGTAATTTCACACTTTTCCTTGCTATCTCCTATAGGTCTGTGATAAGATAAGCTGTACATCTTTTCGAAAGAACAGGAGGCAGGGATTTGCTGACCTTATTGATGATCCTCGACGCGATCGTCTGCATCGCGCTCATCGCGGCCGTGCTCGGCCAGGAAGCGAAGTCGGATGGCATGGGCGGCCTCGGCGGCGGGGCGGAGACCGTCTTCTCGAGCAAGGCGCGCGGCATGGACGCGCTGCTTGCCCGCGTGACCGTCGTGCTCGCGATCCTTTTCGCGCTCATCACCATCGTGATCGCCCGTATGACCATGTGACAACGAATCGGCGTCTTCTCCCGTGCATCGTGGTGGGAGAGGCGCTTTTTCGTGTTTTTGAGAAACGGCGCAAGGAGGTGGCGTGATGATCCAGAAAGGCGCGGAGCCGTTCTTTTTTTCGGGCGGCTCGCATGGCGTACTGCTGTTGCATGGCTTTACGGGGAGCCCCGCGGACCTGTTGCTCCTCGGGAAATTTCTGCATCGGCAGGGATTCACGGTGCTCGCGCCGCGCATCGCGGGCCACGGCACGACGGAAGAGGACCTGAGCCGCCAGACGGCCGAGGATTGGCTCGACAGTGCGCGCGATGGCTATGCGATGCTCTCCGGTTGCTGCAAGAAGGTATCCGTCGTCGGCCACTCCATGGGCGGCGTGCTCGCGTTCCTCCTCGCGGCGGAGTGCAAGGTGCATCGTCTCGTGAGTCTCGCGACGCCGGTCTTCGTCGCACCGGAGCGCGGCGCTGACCGTCTGCCACCACTGCAATTTTGTCGCGGACGTTTCGTGCCGAAGCACCGGCGGCACATGGAAAAAGTCCCGGATGCCGTCAACGAGACGTACCTCACGATGCCGCTCGTCTCCGTGCACGAGCTTTTCGGCCTCATGCATACGATGACGGAAAAGCTCTCAAGCGTCGACCGCCCAGCGCTCATCCTGCACAGCGTGAATGACCACACGGCCGACCCGAAGAGCGCGGCATACCTCGCAGAGCACATCCGGACGGAGCGCAAAGCCGTCGTTTACCTCAAGCGCTCGGGGCACCTGCTGCCGCTCGACAAGGAACGCGACAAGGTGTTTTCGATGACGGCAAAATTTCTCTTGGGGAAATGGCATTTTCATCGTTCGAAGAAACGGAAAGAAACGGAAGAAGCGCAAGCCAAAGGCTCCCCCTCTGGGGAAACTGTCGAGCGCAAGCGAGACTGAGAGGGTAGCGCTTGAACGATATTCACGATTCTATCGAAAGGATAGAGAATCGACGTAGGCCGTTACCCTCTCCGCCCCTGACGGGGCACCTCCCCCAAAGGGGAAGGCGTATTGTACGTGAACTGAAAGGAAATTGAATGGAAGAAACAACACAGCAACGCACGGTCGTCGGACGTCTTTCGATGACGTCGAAGGGCTTTGGCTTCATCATCCCGGACGTCAAGGAAACGGAAGAAGAGACGGACGTCTTTGTGCCGGGCACGCAGCTCGGTACGGCCATGCATGGCGACCATGTCGTCGCGCGCGTCACGCCGCCGGAAGAAGAGGGCCAGTCGCGCGTCGGCGAGATCATCGAGATCCTCGAGCGCGCGAATGAGCATCTCGTCGGCACGTTCGAAAGCCGCAACACGTTCGGCTTCGTCACGCCGGACAACACGAAGATCGGCATGGACATCTTCGTGCCGAAGCGCGCGTTTGGCGGCGCGGTCACGGGCAGCAAGGTCGTCGTCCACATCACGAAATGGCCGGAAGGCCGCCACAATGCCGAGGGCGAAATCACGGAAGTCATCGGCCAGAAAGGCGATCCGGGCGTCGATGTCGTCTCCGTCATGCGCGCCTACGAGCTCCCCGATGCGTTCCCGCCTGACGTGCAGGACATCGCCGACCATATGGAAGAGAACCCGACGCCGGACGAATACGAAGGCCGCCGTGACCGCCGCGACCTCACGATTGTCACGGTCGATGGCGACGACTCGAAGGACTTCGACGACGGCGTCTACGTCAAGAAAAACGAGGACGGCTCGTATTTCCTCGGCGTCTACATCGCCGACGTCTCGTGGTACGTCCGCGAGGGCGAGCCGCTCGACAAGGAAGCGTATGAGCGCGGCACGAGCGTCTACCTTGTCGACCGCGTCGTGCCGATGCTGCCGTTCGCGCTGTCGAATGGCATCTGCAGCCTGAATGCCGGCGTTGACCGCCTCTCGATGGCCTGCGAGATGCACGTGAGCCCCGAGGGCGAGATCCAGAGCTACGAGATCGTCCCGGCCGTCATCCACGTCTACCGCCGCCTCACGTACAACATCGTGAACCGCGTGCTCGTGGAGAAAGACCCGGAAGAGATCGAGCGCCAGAAAGACCTCCTGCCGATGCTCGAGACGCTCGAAGAACTCCGTCACGTCATGAAGGCGAAGCGCCATGCGCGCGGCTCCATCGACTTTGACCTCGCCGAAGTCAAAGTGAAGCTCGATGACGAGGGTCATCCCATCGAGCTCGTCAAGCGCACGGGCTCGCTCGCGGAATCCATCATCGAGGAATGCATGCTCGCGGCAAATGAGACGGTCGCGAAGCACATGGACCTGAAGCACCTGCCGTTCCTCTATCGCGTGCATGAGCAGCCGAGCGATGAGAAGATCACGAACCTCAATAATCTCCTCGGTGCGTTCGGCCTGTTCGTCCACGAGGATGAAGAAGGCCACATCCGCCCGATGGACGTGCAGAAAGTGCTCGAAAAAGTCAAAGGCCGTCCCGAGGAAAAGATCGTCGAGACCGTGTCGCTGCGCTCGATGCAGCAGGCACGCTACGCGGCGGAAAGCCTTGGCCACTTCGGCCTCGCCGCGCGCTACTACACGCATTTCACGTCGCCCATCCGCCGCTACCCCGACCTCATCGTCCATCGACTGCTGCGCGAGACGTTCGCGACGGGCACACTGCCGCAAGAGCGTCAGGAAAAACTCCGCTTGCTACTGCCGGACATCGCCGACCACGCGTCGCAGCGCGAGCGCGTCGCCATCGAAGCCGAGCGCGAGACGACGGACATGAAAAAAATCGAATACATGGCGCAGTTCGTCAATCAGGAATTTTCGGGCACGATCTCGGGCGTCACGACATTCGGCCTCTTCGTCGAGCTCGAGAACGGCGTCGAAGGCCTCGTCCACGTCTCGACGATGACGGACGACTACTATGAGTACAAAGAAGAGCAGTACGCCATGATCGGCGAGAAAACGCTGAAGCAGTACCGCCTCGGTGATGCCGTGGACATTGTCATCGTGCATGCGGACGTCGACGAACGCAATCTCGATTTCGTACTGAAAGCGAATGCAGACGATCCTGCAGCGCTTGCCAATGCGACGGGCGGCGGCAAAAAAGGCGGCAACGGCCGCAAGGATGGCGATGGCAAAAAATCCGATCGCCGGGGCGGGCGCAAAGATCGTTCGGATCGCTCTGACCGTTCGAATCGTTCGCGCGGCCGTCGCGGAGGCAAGGACGGCGGCAATGCCTTTGCTGAAGCATTCCGCGCCGCCGAGCATCGCAGCAAGGATGACCATCCGGGCCGCAACCGCGGCAAGAGCGGCGAGAAGCGCAGCGGCCGCACGACGCAGCCGCGCGACACGCGCCGTCCGTCCGGCAAGAAGGACATCAAGGAAGTCCGCCTCGAAAAGCGCGTCGCGAACGCCTGGGGCACGCCGCGCCCACAGCGCGAGAAGCGCGACGACTACCAGCGCGTCCGCGTCACGGGTCTCAACACGGCCGTCTGGCCCGATCCGCCGGGATACCACGAGCGCAAGCAGCGCGAGGAAGAGCTCCAGCAGAAGCAAAAGAGCGCTGATCGCCAGCGCCCGCGCCCGCACCGCAAGACGGAAGACGGCACGAAAGACAGCAAGTAATCATTTCATAAGGCCGGGCGACCGGCCTTTTTTCTCACACCATCGAAAAAGAGGTGAACCACGTGGGCAAGAACAACATCCCCATCAAGATCGTCTGCGAAAACCGCAAGGCGCGCCACGACTACTTCATCCACGAAACGTATGAAGCCGGCATCGAGCTCCAGGGCACGGAGGTCAAGTCGCTGCGCGATGGCCGCGCGAATCTCAAAGACAGCTTCGCGAGCATCGAGAGCGGCGAATGCTTCCTCGAGAACATGCACATCAGCCCATTCAAACAAGGCAATATGTTCAACCATGATCCGCTCCGAAAGCGCAAGCTGCTGCTCCACAAGAGCGAAATTCTGAAGCTTTTTGGCGAGACGCGCCAGAAAGGCTTCACGCTCGTGCCGCTCAAGATCTACTTCAAGCACGGCCGTGCGAAAGTCGAACTCGCCCTCGCCTCCGGCAAGCATACGTACGACAAGCGCGAAGACCTCAAGAAAAAAGCCGACAACCGCGAAGTCGAACGCGCGCTCAAAGAACGGCAACAATATTAAAAGGAGTCACCATGTATCAAGACATTGTCCTCAAAAAAATGATCGCATTCGACCGCGGTGACGCGCGGCGCATTCAGCATTTTATCAAAGTCTACGCCTTCGCGTCGTACATCGGCCGCCGCGAAGGGCTCGACACGCAGACGCAGCGCATCCTCGAGCTCGCCGCCATCGTCCACGATATCGGCATCCACGCTGCTGAGGAAAAGCACCACTCGACGGCCGGCACCTACCAGGAACAGGAAGGCCCGGCGCTTGCGTCCGAGCTTCTGACGAATTGCGGCGTGCCCGAGGACCTCACAAAGCGCGTCGCGTTCCTCGTCGGCCATCATCATACGTACACCGATGTGGATGGCCTCGACTGGCGCATCCTGCTCGAAGCCGACTTCCTCGTCAACGCGTATGAAGACCAACTGTCCGAAGCCGCGCTTCGCGCCGCGCGCGAAAAGATTTTCGAGACGGACACCGGAAAACACATCCTCGCCACGATGTTCGGCCTCGCGTGAAAGGATGCCTGCGCTAAGAGCTTCACGTCAGCATATAAAAAACTGCGTGTCGCAACTTTTCCTTTACAACGCGCAGATGAAGTAGTATAATAATTTTCGTTCGGGACGTAGCGCAGTTTGGTAGCGCGCTTCCTTGGGGTGGAAGAGGTCGTGGGTTCAAATCCCGTCGTTCCGACCATTTTGAAATGTGAAGAGGCTTTCTGCAGTTTAGCAGAGAGCCTCTTTTTGTTCCTCGGAATTGTCAACGCTTTGGGGCGGGCAAATTGGATAGTGAAACTTTTTGATACCCGTCCTTCTTCTTGTCCTCTGGATGCGGCTCAAGGCCAATCACCGTGATGTCGTGATGCTCTGGCCCGTAAACCCAATACATACGAGCGGCGCGGCTGTTGCGGTTTTCGAGATAGGATTGAAAGACCTTTCTGCCTTTGTCGTATCGTTTCGAGAGTTGCGGGATTTCGTGCGTATGGAGGCCGGGATAGGCAGGATTCATCACGAGGTGCGCCATCGCTTGTCCCCATTTTTGAAAGAGTTGTCGTTCGTCGCTTGCGAGTGTTCCTTCCTTCGCACCTGTCGAAAGGTGCTGCCAATAGGCGAGCATTTCGGGGACGCCGAGACGGATTGCAAATGGTTTCATCGTTCACCCCATGAACGCGGAGAGGTCGATCGGGTCAGAGACTTTTCCTGCGTCGAGATTCTTGATGGATTCGTCCATCGTGCGGAGCGTGGCGACGGAAATGCTGTCCGGACGTTTGAGCTCGCGCGGTTCGAGGATGATGCAGCCGTTCTCGTATTCGCGAACGTTGTAGTAATCGTAGCGTGCGCCGCGCAAGGTGATCCGCTTCTTTGCGTCGATGTGCGCCGTGTAATCTTTGAGTGCTTCCATGATGATGCCTCCTTATGTAGCTGTGGGAAATCCCACAAGTTCTACCTTCAATGTAGCAAAAAATAGCGGGCGCGTCAAGCGATAAATATTTTACGCGCCGCGCATACGAAGCCGTAACCATACCGCGATGGCGGGCACAAAAGGTCTCCCCATCGGGAATTTCCTTTCGCACCTGCCGCTGCATTAGAACCACGTCCCAAATCCCGTCGTTCCGACCATTTTGAAATCGCAAGAGGCTTTCTGCAAGTTAGCAGAGAGCCTCTTTTTCTTCTTGAAAAAACGGTGTCACGCGGTTAAAATATAAATAGAGATACGGGAGGGGAACGTCATGAAGCGGAAGAAACGGCGCGGACAAGCGCAGACGGCTGCGTATACGGAAACGGATCGGACGTATGACAAGACGGCGAAAGCCGTGCTCGGCAATCGCCAGATGCTCGCGCCTGTTGTCCAGCGCGTCGTGCCGGAGTTCCATGACATCAGCCTGGAAGAAATCCAAGATCATTGCATCGATGGCGAGCCGCAGATCAGCGCCGTTCCTGTCGCGCCCGGCAAGACGAATCGCAAGCGCCGCCGTGCTGCAAAATATATTCGTGGCCTCCAGACGGAGGACAGCGTGCTTGGCGAGGGATGGATCACGTTTGATGTGCTCTTTTACGCGAAAGTGCCGACGAGCGGCAAGCGCGTCAAAATCATCATCAATGTCGAAGCGCAACGGAGCAATCCAACGTACAATTTGACGCAGCGCGCGTTCTTTTACATGAGCCGCTTGCTGTCCTCGCAGAAGGAACGCGATTTCGTTGGCGAGAACTACGATGACATCTGCAAGGTCTACACGATTTGGCTGTGCTTTTATTTGCCGAAAGGGCAGACGAGCTCTATCACGCACTACCGTCCGCAAGAAATCTGCGAGGTCGGTGATTTTCACGAGAGCAAAGAACACTATGACCTGTTCGACATCACGTTGATTCATATTGGGCACGACGAAAAAACAGACACGCTGCTCAAATTCCTGCATTTGGTCTTCCTGTCGCGATTGACCGAAGCAGAACGAGAAGCGCGCCTGAAAAAGGACTTTGGAATCGAACTGTGGGACGAGACGAGAGAGAGGGTGAGGGAGATGTGCAATTTGAGCCAAGGCTTGAAAGAGTGGGCGAAAGAAGAGGAACAGGAAAATACCATTCTGCGCTTGTTGAAAAATGGCAAAGGACTTGACATCATGGCGGCTGCGACGGGCTGGACAATCGAGCGCGTGCAAAACTTCTTGAAGGCGCAGAATCTCCAGCCAGCACAATGAGATTCCGTTGTTCCGACCATTTTGTCTCTTCAGGCTTTCTGCAATCGCAGGAAGCCTTTTCATTTGCGAAAATTTTACTGCATACGCGCTTAAGTTTTTCGCATAAACTTCGATATAGAGATTAGAAAGCGGATGTCATGACGTGGCATCGGAGGCGGTCTTGCGGGTAGGGATGTCCGCGGTTTTTGCAGGGAGGTTGAGGATCGTGTGGATGACACATTTGAGTGCGGAGGAAAAGGCCTTGTTTTCCAGCCAGCCGACGGCAAAGATGATGCATGAGCATATGCTTGCGAACGGCAGGTACATCAAGGAAGGCGACAAGGAAGCAACAGCGGCGGTCGTCGCTGCGCGTGAAGCTGCGCAGGCGAAGCAGGCGGGAGCGGCGAGTGACGTTGAACTTTCTTCGGCGGGGAAGTCGTTGCAGGCGGATGCGGCGAAGGCGCCAGAGGCTCAGGCGGCTTCTGCTGTTTCGGATGTGCAGTTCCTTGGCGAAGGGGCGTCGCGGAAGCTCCGGTTCACGAGCGCGGAGGCCGTGCATCAGGCGCTGAAGGATGGCTATGTCGAGCTGAATGGCCAGCAGTTTTATCTGTCCGACGACATGAAGCGTGTGCTGACGGCGAAGGACAAGGCGATGCAGAAGCTGCGGCAGGGCATCATGAACGCGAATATGCTGCGCGAGCAGGCTGTGATGGCGCAGCGCCAGGGCGAGTCCATGCAGAAATCGGCGCAGGCGCAGTCGCGGATCATGGAGACGGCCATGCGCATCATGAAAGGGCGCAAGGTCTCGACGGCCGACGAGAAAGAGCTGGCGCAGGCCTCGCCGGATCTCTACAAGATCGCGAAATCGATGGGCGCCATCGAGCAGCACAAGCTGACGCGCAAGCAGAAAGAGGAAGACGACAAGATCAGCGCGCAGCATGACGAGGACCGCGAATGGGAGCAGTCGCCGAGCGCGATCCCTGATGCGAAGGTCGATCCCGTGCCGGAATACAGCGTCGACGTCGATATGCCGGAGAGCGGCGGCGTGGATATCGAGGCATAAAATTTTTATTTGAAACCGTTGCAAGGCGTTTGGCAGCGGTTTTTTTGTATACAGATTTTGACAGAGTATGGTATAATGAGCAGGTGTAGGAAATTTGACTGGGGGTCTTTATGAGCGTTCTGCAGGTTCAGCACCTCTCGCATAGTTATGGCGGGCGGGAAATCTTTGAAGATGTTTCGTTTCGTCTGTTAAAAGGGGAACATGTGGCGCTCGTCGGCGCGAATGGCGAAGGGAAATCGACGTTTCTCGCCATGATTACAGGACGTTTGACCCCCGATGCCGGCACAATCGAGTGGGCGCGGCGCACGAGCGTGGGCTATCTTGACCAGCACGCGACGCTCGTGCCGGGCACGACGATCCGCGAGGCGCTGCGGACGGCGTTCGATGCGATGGTGCAGATGGAGCAGGAGATGCTCGCGGCCTATGATAAGATGGCGACGACCAGCCCGGAGGAAACGGAGCGGCTCATGAAGGATGCTGCCGACATCCAGGATCTCTTGGACGCAGGCGGCTACTATACGATTGACGCGAAAATTGAGGAAGTTGCAGCCGGCCTTGGATTATTAGATATCGGGCTGGAACGGAAGGTTGACGAACTATCCGGCGGCCAGCGCACAAAAGTCCTGCTCACGAAGCTGCTCTTGCAGAATCCGGACATCCTGGTCCTCGACGAGCCGACGAATTACCTTGATGCCGAGCACATCGCCTGGCTCACGCGGTTCCTGCAGGATTATGAAAACGCGTTCATCCTCGTATCGCATGATGTGCCGTTTTTGAATGCCGTGACGAATGTCATCTGGCATGTCGAAGGCTTGTCATTGACGCGCTACACGGGCTCCTATGAGAAGTTCGAAGAGATGGCGGCGCTGAAGCGCAAGCAGGCGGATGCGGCCTATGAACGGCAGCAGGCGGAAATCGCGCGGGAAAAGGATTTCATCGCGCGCAACAAGGCGCGTGTCGCGACGCGCGGCATGGCGAACAGCCGGCAGAAGCGCCTTGACAAGATGGACGTCCTCACGAAGCGGCAGGAAAAGCCGAAGCCGCAGTTCCATTTCGATGTCGATCGCACGCCGTCACGCTTCGTGCTTGAGGCGAAGCGGCTCGTGCTCGGCTATGACGCGCCGCTGACGACGCCCGTCGACATCCGCGTGGAGCGCGGCAAAAAAATTGCCATCCGTGGGACGAACGGCCTTGGAAAGTCAACATTATTGAAGACGCTCCTCGGCATGATCCCGCCGGTTTCCGGCACGATCGAGCGCGGCGAGTTCGTCTCTGTCGGCTATTTCGAGCAGGAAAGCCCGGCGGGCAACCAGAACACGGCACTCGAAGAATTCTGGCAGGCGTACCCCGGCAAGTCGAACTTTGAAGTGCGGGCGGCGCTCGCCGCCTGCGGCCTCACGAATGAGCACATCACGACGAAGATGATGGCGCTCTCGGGCGGCGAAGCCGCGCGCGTGCGGCTCGCGAAGATCATTGAGACGCCCGTCAATCTGCTCGTGCTCGACGAGCCGACGAACCACCTCGATGTCGAGGCGAAAAAAGAATTGCAGCGCGCGCTGAAAGCATACAAAGGGACGATGCTCCTCGTCTCGCATGAACCAGAATTTTACGAAGGCTGGGTCGATTCCATTTGGAACATCGAGCGCTGGACGACGAAGATCGTCTGACGCCAAATGCAGTCCATCGTTTTGAATATGTTGTTTCAGATTGTTCGAAGAGTGCTTTTGATGTTGATATGAGGGATGTTGTATGATCAATCTGCCACTGAGCAAGGTCAAGCCGGGCATGGTGACGGCGCAGAGCATCTACAATGAAAGTGGCGGGAGCTACCTGACGAAGGGCACGGAGCTCACGGAGTCCTATATCGAAAAATTGCAGCGGCTCGGCGTCTCGGGCATCCATGTCCTTTCCATGGATACGAAGAATCCCGGTGTCGCGCCGCCGGAGGGCGTGCTGACGGAAAAAACGCGCGCCATGGCGATCCAGCACGTCTATCATGTGTTCGAGGACGTGCGGAAAAAAGGCACGTTCGACATCGGCCCTTTGCGCGCGTCGGCGGCCTCGATCGTCAATGATGTGACGCTGCGGCGCAAGAACCTCGTGCAGCTGACGGATTTGCGCACGCATGATATGTACACGTTCGCGCACAGCGTCAATGTCGCCATGCTGTCGGGCATCCTCGCGTCGCTCCTCAATATGGACAAGAACCACATCGTGGAGCTCACGCTCGGCGCGCTCCTCCATGACATCGGCAAAGTGGATATCCCGAAGGAAATCCTCAACAAGCCGGGCCGCCTCGATGACCGGGAGTTCGCGCTCATCAAGACGCATCCGACGCGCGGCATGGAGCGCATCAAGAATCTAAATCTGCCGGACAGCAAGCTCCTGTCCATCGTCGCGCTCGAGCATCACGAGCACCTCGATGGCCACGGCTACCCGCAGGGGCTCAAAGGCGATGCCATCCATCCCTATGGCCGCATCGCGGCCATCGCGGACGTCTACGACGCGCTGACGAGCGAGCGCGCCTACAAGCGCCCGTATACGCCCGCCATCGCCTACAAGCTCATGAAATTCTGTTCGCCCGGGCAGTTCTCGCCGACGCTTTTGAATCTGTTTTTCAAGAACGTCGCCATCTATCCCGTCGGTACGGTCATCAAGACGAACTACGGCTATGGCATCGTGAAGGCGGCGGAGTTCGGTCGCACGGATCGGCCTGTCGTCGCGATTTTCGCCGATGGCGACGGCAAGCCTCTGAAGACGAAAGTGATCGATTTCTCGGAGGAACGCGACGCGAAAGTGGAAAGCGTGCTGAACGGCATCGAGCTCTTCCATTTCGTGCACGAGCTGCATTTCGATCCGGCGGAGCGCCTCGTGGAGGATTGAGCATGGCAGATGACTGGGGCGATGATGCGCTGCTTGCAGACCTCAATGACGCGCAACGTGAGGCTGTGACGACGACGGAAGGATACGTGCGCGTGCTCGCGGGCGCGGGATCGGGGAAGACCCGCGCGCTCGTGCACCGTTTTGCGTATCTCGTGGAAGCGCTCGGCATTTTGCCCGGCAACATCCTCTGCGTCACGTTCACGAACAAGGCGGCGGGCGAGATGCGTAGCCGCATCCACGCGCTGACGGGCGACAATGACACGGGGTACATCAATACGTTCCACGGCTTCTGCGTGTCGGTCTTGCAGGAAGACAGCCATGCCGCCTCATTCCCGAAGAATTTCCTCGTGCTCGACAACAGCGACATCGACGACATGCTCGCGGCGATTTACGAAGAACGCCATCTGACGCTCAGGGACATGACGTACGGCCAGGCGCGCGACATGTTCGAGATGCGCAAGTGCGTACAGGAGCCAGAGTATTATGAAGACCTCATCCGCCTCAGCGTCGCCGATCTCAAGGCGAAGTATGACACGGCGGAGGAAAAAGAAGACGTTCTCTTTTATGGATATCTTTATCAACAGAAAAAATGCTTCGGGCTCGACTACAATGATCTCTTGAAGTTCACGCTCTACATTTTCCGCGAACATCACGATATCCGCGCGAAGTGGCAGCAGCGGCTCGAATACATCATGATCGACGAGTTCCAGGACATCGACGAGCTCCAGTATCGCCTCATGGAAGTGCTCGCGGGCTTCCACAAGAATCTTTTCGTCGTCGGCGATCCTGACCAGACGATCTACACGTGGCGCGGCGCGTCGGGCAAATACCTCATGGAGTTCGCGACGCATTTCGTGGGCACGAAAACGATCTACATGATGGAGAACTACCGCTCGACGCCGGAAATCCTCGCGGCGGTCAATTCGCTCATCGCAAAGAACAAAAACCGCATTGAGAAAAATCTCATCGCGCAGCTGCCGTCAGGGCCGCGGCCCGTGTATCATCATGCGGCTGGCGCCGATGGCGAAGGCCATTGGCTCGCGGATGAGATTCTTCGCTTGCATGAAACGGACGGCGTGCCGTATCGTGACATCGCCGTCTTTTATCGTGCGCATTTCGTGACGCGCAGCCTCGAAGAGCAATTGATTGCAAAAAAAGTGCCGTACACGATCTACAGCGGCGTGCAGTTCTTCGGCCGCAAGGAAGTGCGCGACGCCATCGCGTATCTGCGCATGATCGCGTACGCGGATGACTTGTCCTTTGCGCGCATCGTGAATCAGCCAAAGCGCAACATCGGCAAGCGGCGCATGGCATTCCTCACGGAGTACGCTACGGCGCATGCGGCAGAGCATGGCGGCACGTTATCTCTTTACGACGCGATGAAGGAGACGCAGGGCGATCCCATCTGGCGCGGCACGCAGGCGGCTGCGTTCATCCGCTTGGTGGATCGCTTCGCGAAATCGTATGAAGGCCAGCCGGTTTCCGATGTGCTGACGCATCTCCTCGATGAGAGCGGCTACGAGGCGATGCTGCGCACGGAGGGCAGCCAGGAGCGGCTCGACAACCTCGCCGAGCTCAAGCAAAGCGTGCGCGATTACGAAGTCACGTGCGGCGAAGAAGCCGGCCTCATGGACTACCTCGCACACATCGCGCTGCTTACGAACCGCGACGCCGGCGACCCGGGCGACCGTGTCCGCCTCATGACGATCCACACAGCGAAAGGCCTCGAATTTCCCGTCGTGTTCCTCTGCGGCCTCAGCGAAGGCATTTTCCCGTCGCGCAAGACGCGCACGCGCGAGGGGCTCGAAGAAGAACGCCGCCTTGCATTCGTCGCGATGACGCGCGCGGAGCGCAGGCTCTATCTTTCCGATGCCGAAGGACTGAACTTCGACGGCTCCGTGCGCTTCCCGTCGCGGTTCCTTTTTGACATTGACAAGCCACTGCTTGACATCCCAGAAGCTTTGCCAGAATCGCTCGTGCGCGACGCGAAGAGCGCCGCGGCCGCGAGCGACCGCCGCATGGCGCGTGCAGCTGCGCCCGCGCGCTTTGCTGTCGGCACGCGCGTCGAGCATCGCGTCTTTGGCGTCGGCACGATCAAGGCGCTTGATGAAGAGAAGCGCGCCTACGTCATCGCGTTTGACGCGCTCGACACCCTGCGGAGCCTTTCGTACCAGGCGCCGCTGCGGCTTTCCGAAAGCAATGATGGGAGGTCGCCGGAATAAATGCTTCCTTAGTTGACTTCCTACTTCTTTTACGCTAAAATAGCCTTGCGTTGCCGCGCAAGGCTTTTTGTGTGGTGCGGATAAATTCATACGATGCAGGGATTCTTTTACGGAAAAGACGGAAGACGAGGAGAAGGTTGTCGAGACGTCAGCGGATGCCTTCCGGTCAGCCCAGATCGAGAGCACTTCCTAAAAGCGGGCGGGCAATCGCCTGGACAAAGGGAAGCGCGTGGGCGGCCCCCTGCAAAAGACACAGGAGGTTTTTCATCATGTGTGGTATTGTTGGTTACGTCGGCGACAGAGAGGCAGCGGAGTTCCTCATCGAGGGGCTGTCGAAGCTCGAGTATCGCGGCTACGACTCGGCGGGCATCGCGGTCTATGACGGCGCAAGCATCCGCGTCGAGAAGTGCGTCGGCCGCCTCGCCGCGCTCAAGGACAAGATCAAGGACAACGTCCCGCAGGGCACGGTCGGCATCGGCCATACGCGCTGGGCGACGCATGGCCGTCCGTCGGATGTGAATGCGCATCCGCACACGGACTGTTCTGGCGATTTCGTCGTCGTGCACAATGGCATCATCGAGAACTATTTGTCGCTCAAAGAAGAGCTCATCGAGAAAGGCCATGCCTTCAAGTCTGAGACGGATACCGAAGTTGTCGCGCATCTCCTCGAAGAGGTCTACAATGGCGATTTCGAGGAAAGCGTGCGCGAAGTCGTACGCCGCATCGAGGGCTCGTATTCGCTCGTCTTCATGTGCCGCCAGCATCCGGACGAGCTCATCTGCACGAAGCAAGACAATCCGCTCGTCATCGGCCTCGGCGACGGCGAGAACTTCATCGCGTCCGACATCCCGGCCATCATCCAGCGCACGCGCCGCACGTACATCCTCAACGATGGCGAGATGGCCGTCGTCAAGAAAGATTCCATCACGATCACGAACCGCAAGGGCGAGCTCGTGACGAAGAAGGTCTTCGAAGTCAATTGGAATGCCGAGGCGGCGGAAAAGGGCGGCTTCGAGCACTTCATGCTCAAGGAAATCCACGAGCAGCCGAAAGCCGTGCGCGATACGATGAGCCAGCGCGTCGCGAAAGACGGCAAGAGCATCGTCATGGACGAACTCAAGTGGACGGCCGATTACCTCAATAATTTCAACAAAATCTATATCGTTGCCTGTGGCACGGCGTACCATGCCGGCCTCGTCGGCAAGTTCTACATCGAGAAGCTCGCGCGCATCCCGGTCGAAGTCGATGTCGCGTCCGAGTTCCGCTATCGCGACCCGATTGTCGATGAGAATACGCTGCTCATCGTCGTTTCGCAGTCCGGCGAGACGAGCGACACGCTGGCCGCGCTGAAAGAATCGAAGCGCCGCGGCGCGAAGACGCTCGCGCTGACGAATGTCGTCGGCTCGTCCATCGCGCGCGAGGCGGATCAGGTGCTCTACACATGGGCCGGCCCGGAGATCGCCGTCGCCTCGACGAAAGCGTACACGACGCAGCTCATCCTGTTCTTCATGCTGTCGCTCTATATGTCCGAGATCCGCGGCACGCAGACGAAAGAGTGCATCGCCGAACTCGTCGGCCTCCTGCAGAAGGTGCCGGCGCAGATCAGCGAGACGCTGTCGGATGTCGAGCCCATCAAGACGTTTGCGAAGCAGTACGGCTTCAATGAAGATGTGTTCTACATCGGCCGTTCGCTCGACTACGACGTGGCGCTCGAAGGCGCGCTGAAGCTCAAGGAAGTCTCGTACATCCATGCGGAAGCATATGCCGCTGGCGAGCTGAAGCACGGCACACTTGCGCTCATCGTCGAAGGCGTCCCCGTCATCGCGCTCGCGACGCAGAAGAGCGTCTACGAGAAGACGCTGTCGAACATCAAGGAAGTCAAGGCGCGCGACGCCGTCGTCATCGGCATCGCGGCCGAAGGCGATGACGAGCTCGAGAAGTACGTCGACCACGTCATGAAAGTGCCGGAGACGGACGAGCTCCTCATCCCGATCCTCACGGTCGTCCCGCTCCAGCTCCTCGCGTACTACGCCGCCATCACGCGCGGCTGCGATGTCGACAAACCGCGCAACCTCGCGA
Organism: uncultured Veillonellaceae bacterium; assembly: GCA_900314825.1. GTDB lineage: Bacteria > Bacillota > Negativicutes > Selenomonadales > Selenomonadaceae > Selenomonas_C. The sequence continues at coordinate 41,382 of OMWS01000040.1, forward strand.
AGTCCGTCACGGTGGAGTAATGCTCCCCGCGTCGGGCGACTGACCATCGTTGTCCATCGTTTGATGGAGCAATCACACAAACCATTCAAAGGCTCGTTGCAACTGCAACGAGCCTTTTCCTATGGAGGGATTTCAGGGCATAAAACAAGCGACAATTCGAATGAAAAATGATATAATATCGTTGGTTTATGATAAAAGCGAAGGAAGGGACGGCGGCGTGGAAGAGTGGCGCGAGATTTTGCGCGCGCGTTGGGCGCAAATGGTTGCATACTGCCATGCGCATCCGAAGGAATCGGTGGAGACAGCGCTCTTGGCGGTCCTGCTGTTCGTTGCTGGCGCATGGTATTTTTCCGGCGAGGAAGAGGCCGTAGCTGTACAGCCGAAGGAAGAGATGTCCTCACCGAAAAAGGAAACGAAACCAGCTGGCACGCGCGTCACGGTGAAAGGCGCGGAGCTTGCGGCGGAGGGCGGCGAGCTCACGAATCCTTTTTCCTTCGAGCACGAGACGCGGAAGCAGATGGCGGCCACGCCGCCGAAGAAGCAGAAGGAGAAGGAAACGGCGGACGAGAAACAAACGAAAACCGTAGCGGCCGCTGTTCCTTCTGCTCCGGCGAACGCTCCCGGCCCTGCAATGGCGGTTGGCGAATCCAGCACAACGCCGCAAGAACCGGTTGCACCACCGCTCGTTTTGAAAGGCGTGGCCATCAGCGAGACGGATGCCATGGCGGTCGTCATCGAATATGGAACGCGGAAGTTCGTTCATATTGGTGAGGCGGTCGCGGGCATGTCTGTCACGGCGATCGACCGCGACAGCATCACCCTGGAAGGTGATGACGGCACGACAGTGTTACGGATGCCACCGCATTGAGCGTTGTTGTTCGCCTGTTATCACTGTCGTTCTTCGTCGTACCTGTGAAGGATGTCACAGAGATGTTAACAGTGTGTTCTTTCGCGAACAAGCGGCGGATTGTCTTGCCAAATCAGAGAAAACACTTTACAATAAATCATGTATACAGAATCATCAATGATAGTAATGAAACCAGTCGAAAGAGGTGTCTCTATGAAGAGAATTTCCGTGGAACTCGTGCCGCGCGACGAGGCGGAGCTGCGGGCGTCGCTCGCCATTGCGAAAGAGCGGGCGGGGCGTGCGGACGTCATCAACATCCCGGATCTTTTGCGGCTGCCTGTGCGGAGCTGGGAGGGTGCGGCGATCGCGCAGGAATATTTCCCTGCCGTCATGCCGCATATTCGCGCGATGGACATCGATCTGAACGCGGAACTGCCGATGAAAGACTACCTGCGCGCGCATGACATCCGCGAGGTGCTCGTCATCCAGGGCGACCCGCCGCAGGACATGCGCCAGCGGGTCTATCCGACGACGACGGTCGACGTGCTGCGGAAATTCCACGAAGAGATGCCCGAGGTCAAGACGTACGCGGGCATCGATCAGTACCGCGGCTCCATGAGCAAGGAGTGCTACCGCATTGAGCGCAAGCTGCAGGCGGGCGCGGCCGGCTTTTTCACGCAGCCGTTCTTTGACATTCGCTATGTTGAAATCTACGCCGACATGATGGAGAAGTTCGGCGTCCAGGATGTCTATTGGGGCGTGTCGCCCGTGCTGTCCGACCGATCGCAAGGCTATTGGGAGCGCAAAAACAAGGTCGTGTTCCCGAAGGCGTTCAAGCCGACGCTCGACTGGAGCATCGCCTTCACGAAAGAGGTCATGCAGTTCGCGGATGAAAACGACGCGAGCCTCTATGTCATGCCGATCAAGACGGATCTCGAGAAGTACCTCGCGGGCGTCTTTTCATAAAATTCCTGTTGTATTTTGGGGGAGAAAGCCATGTTCAAAATCCTGAAGAAAGAAGAGCTTTCGCCGAATGTCTACGCCATGGAGATCGACGCTCCGCGCGTGGCGAAAAAGGCGGAGCCGGGGCAATTCATCGTGTTGCGCGTGAATGAAACGGGCGAGCGCATCCCGCTCACGATTGCGAATTTTGACCGCGAGACGGGACGCATCCTCATCGTGTTCCAGGTCATCGGCGCCTCGACGATGGAGCTTGCCGCCCTCGCGGAAGGGGACGATATCCTCGATTTCGTCGGCCCGCTTGGCCGTCCGTCCGAGATCGCGAAACTCGACGGCACGATGGTCGTCGTCGGCGGCGGCATCGGCGTCGCGCCGACGTTCCCGATCGCGCGCGCGATGAAGGAAGCCGGCAACAAGGTCATCGCCATCATGGGCGCGAAGACGAAAGACATCCTCATCATGGAAGACGAGATGAAAGCCGTCACGGACGAGATCGTCGTGACAACGGACGACGGCTCGCGCGGCATCAAGGGCTTCGTGACGAATGCCGTGCAGGCGCTCGTCGACCGCGGCGAGAAGATTGCGCAGATCACGGCCATCGGCCCCGTCATCATGATGAAGAGCGTCGCCGACGCGACGCGCGAGCTCGGCATCAAGACCATCGTGTCGCTGAACCCCATCATGGTCGACGGCACGGGCATGTGCGGCGGCTGCCGCGTGACCGTCGGCGAGGAAACGAAGTTCGCTTGCGTCGACGGGCCTGAGTTTGACGGGCATCTCGTCGATTTCAAAGGCCTCATGAGCCGTCAGCGCATGTACCGCGACTTGGAGGCCGAGGAAAAAGATCACGTCTGCCACATCGGCTTGGGGAGGAAATGAATCATGGCATTGTCACTCAAAAAACATCCGATGCCTGTGCAGGACGCGCAGGTGCGTGCGCATAATTTTGACGAGGTCGCGCTCGGCTACGACGAGGAGACGGCCGTCGCGGAAGCGGAGCGCTGCCTGCATTGCAAAGTGCCGCAGTGCCGCAAAGGCTGCCCCGTGTCCGTCAACATTCCGGAATTCATCGCGAAGATCAAAGAGCGCGACTATGACGGCGCCGTCGCGAAAATCAAGGAATCGAACTCGCTCCCAGCCGTCTGCGGACGCGTCTGCCCGCAGGAAAACCAGTGTGAGAAGTTCTGCATCCTCGGCAAGAAGGGCGAGTCCGTCGGCATCGGCCGCCTCGAGCGCTTTGTCGCGGATCGTGCGCTGGAAAAAGGCGAAGCGGCCCAGAAGCCCGAAGTCGCGGCGGACGCGCAGTCGGTCGCTGTCATCGGCTCGGGCCCCTCGGGCCTTGCCTGTGCGGGCGACCTCGCGAAAAAAGGCTACAAGGTCACGATCTTCGAAGCGCTCCACAAGGCGGGCGGCGTGCTGTCATACGGCATCCCGGAGTTCCGCCTGCCGAAAGACCGCGTCGTGCAGAAGGAAATCGACAACATCAAAGCGCTCGGCGTGAAGATCGAGCTCGATTCCGTGGCCGGCCGTCTCTATACCGTCGACGAGCTCATGAACGAGGAAGGCTTTGACGCCGTCTTCATCGGCACAGGCGCCGGCCTGCCGCGCTTCCAGAACATCCCGGGCGAAAGCCTGAATGGCGTGTATTCGGCGAACGAGTTCCTGACGCGTTGTAATCTCATGAAAGCGTACAAGTTCCCAGAATACGCGACGCCGATCAAGGTCGGCAAGCGCGCGGCCATCATCGGCGGCGGCAATGTCGCGATGGATGCGGCACGCACGGCGCTGCGCCTCGGTGCGGAGCACGTCTCCATCGTCTACCGCCGCAGCGAGGCCGAGCTTCCCGCGCGCAAGGAAGAAGTCGAGCACGCCAAGGAAGAGGGCATCGACTTCCAGCTTTTGACGAATCCCGTCGCGATTGAAGACAACGGCGAAGGCTGGGTGAAGTCCATGCGCTGCATCCGCATGGAGCTCGGCGAGCCGGATGCCTCGGGACGCCGTCGTCCCGTGCCCATCGAGGGCTCGGAGTTTGACATCGATGTGGATACGGTCATCGTCGCCATCGGCACGGGCCCAAACCCAATCATCGCGCACACGACGCCAGGCCTCGAGACGACGAAGCGCGGCAACATCGCAGCGGACGAAGAGACAGGCGCGACGTCGAAGCCGGGCGTCTTCGCTGGCGGCGATATCGTGACGGGCGCGGCGACGGTCATCCTCGCCATGGGTGCCGGACGCAAGGCAGCCGCTGCCATTGACGCGTATCTCCAGGAAAAGAAAAAGGCGTAATCACTTATGATGGATTTTGCAGCCATCGATTTCGAGACAGCGACGGGGAAGCGCGACTCCGCGTGCAGCGTTGCCGTTGTCGAGATCCGCGGCGGGAAGCTCGTCGACCACTACTACACGCTGATCCAACCGCCAGGCAATGAATATTTCTGGTTCAACACGAAAATCCACGGCCTCACGGAGCGTGATACGGCGAATGCGCCGGACTTCGCGGCCATCTGGCCGGAGCTTGAAGCACATCTTGTAGGCCGCATCGTCGTCGCGCACAATGCGCCATTCGACATGGGTGTGCTGCGCGCATGCCTGCGTCATCACGGACTGTCGGAGCCATCGTTCACGTACTGTGACACCGTCACGATCGCGAAGCACGCGTGGCCGGAGCTTGCCAATTACAAGCTGGGCACGGTCGGCGACTTCCTGCACCTGCGCTTCCGCCATCATGACGCGCTCGAAGATGCAAAAGCTTGCGCGGCCATCCCCGTCTATGCGGGGCGCGCGTTTGGGACGGAAGATTTATACCAGTTAACAAACAACCTCGGTGTACGCATCAAGCCGTTTTAGGAAGCGCATTCGCCCAAAGCCTTCCCCTTGGGGGAGGTGCCGAGCGAATGCGAGGCGGAGAGGGTAACGCCGCTGCGAGATTCACGATTCTATCGAAAGGATAGAGAATTGTCCAATGCCGCTACCCTCTCCGACCCCTTCGGGGCCACCTCTACCTAAAGGACAAAGCGACCACTAAGCGCTAAAGCGCTAAGTGTCTGCTTTCCCCAGAGGGGGAGGCTTGATTAAGAAGGAAGATGAATCAAATGATCCTTATCAGCGCTTGCCTCGTCGGTCATCGCGTCCGATTTGACGGCGGCGTCAAGACGAATGCGCTCATGCTGAAGTACAACGAGCGCGGTCATTTCATCACGGTCTGCCCCGAATGCTTCGCCATGCTGCCGATCCCGCGCCCGCCGATGGAGCTCCAGCACACGACGGGACAGAAAGTCCTCGCGGGCAAAGGCCGCGCGCTCGACAAGACGGGCAAGGACACGACGGACTACCTCATCACAGGCGCAGAAAAAGTGCTGAAGATTGCAGAAGCGTATCACGTGCGTGTCGCGATCCTCAAGGAGAGCAGCCCATCGTGCGGCACGCACCTCGTCCACACGGGCGATTTCGACGGCAAAAAAGCGAAGGGCATGGGCGTCTGTGCCGCGCTCCTCGAAGCGCACGGCATCAAGGTCTATTCCGACGAGGAAATGACGGTCGGACGGCTGGAATCGCTGATCGCCGAAGACAAATTGCACGATAAGGCCTAACGGCCTAAGAATTCCCCTTGTAGTTCTAAAAAATCTTTGCTACCATATATTGTAGATCATAGATATGGTGCTTTGAGTAGAACCACAGGGGGAATTCTTTATGAAACAGAAGACACATATCGCAGGTCTGGCACTTGCGATTTGCATGATCGGCGCGACAGCGTTCGCGGCTCCGGTCAACCAGATGGCGAATCATGAGACGGCCATCGGCGCGCATACGAAAGGCGCGTATGTCGAGCACAAGGTCATGAGCAAAGCGACCGTCGGCTACGAGTACATGGATCGCGACGAGTATCAGAACCAGGATGCAGCGTATCTCCAGTACGATCTCATCGGCTCCGAGGTCAAGGCTATCGGCGGCTACCGCTGGAATCTGCCGGGCGACAAGAGCAATGCGTTCATCGGCGCGGCCGTCAGCACGCCAAAGATTTTCGGTTTCGAAGCCTACGCGTCGTACACGGCCGGCAAGGACTTCAACGAGACGCAGGTCGGCATCAACAAGAACCTCATCGCGAATATCGACGCGAATCTCAATTACCACAACTTCAAGCCTGACGAAGGCCATCATGAAGACGGCATCGGCGTCGGGCTGACGTTGAAATTCTGATTTCGGAAACGCTCGCTCGTTTCCACCATTTCTGCCAGCAGGCAGGATTTCCCGCCTCCTTGTCGAAAAGAAACACAGAAGCTTTTCGACAGGGAGGTTTTTTCAGTGCTGGAAGGAATTTTTTCGCCCATCGTCCTCGAAGGGCTCGCGATCCCGTTCTGCGGCACGGCGCTCGGCGCGGCGTGCGTGTTTTTTATGAAAGAGGAATTGTCGCATCACGTGCAGAAAGCGCTGTTGGGCTTTGCGGCGGGCGTCATGTCCGCGGCGTCGGTCTGGAGCCTCTTGATTCCCGCGATGGAAGAGAGCGCGCACCTCGGCGACTGGGCGTTCGTTCCAGCGGTCACAGGCTTCTGGATCGGCACGTTGTTCCTGCTGCTGCTCGATCACATCATCCCGCATCTTCATCACAAGACGGACGGCAGTGACGAGGCGGAAGGGCCGGAGAGCCATCTCTCGAAGACGATCATGATGGCGCTCGCCGTGACGCTGCACAATATTCCCGAAGGCATGGCCGTCGGCGTCGTGCTCGCGGGCTGGGCTGCGGGCGGCGGCGACATCTCGGTCGGCGCGGCGCTCGCGCTCTCCGTCGGCATCGCCATCCAGAATTTTCCTGAAGGTGCTATCGTCTCGATGCCGCTGCGGGCGGCGGGCGAGCCGCGCGCGAAAGCGTTCCGCGTCGGCGTGCTCTCCGGCCTCGTCGAGCCCATCGGCGGTTTCCTGACGATCCTTGCGGCGAGCTACGTCATCCCCGTGCTGCCGTATCTCCTCGCGTTCGCTGCCGGCGCGATGCTCTACGTCGTCGTCGAAGAACTCATCCCCGAGATGAGCGCGGGCGAGCACAGCAACATCGGCGTCCTCGCCTTCGCCTTCGGCTTCACGCTCATGATGGCGCTCGATGTGGCGCTGGGGTAAAAAAACAAAATATCAAGCGTGACCTGCTCACGGAAATGCATACCCCTGTGGGGTTATCATACAGTCATCAACTACAATCGCGCCCAACGAAATGAAAAGGTAATGGCTTATATCGAAGTATCTTGTTCTCCACAACGAAATCGAGGATATGATCAAACAGCGATGCTCATTGCGAATTATCCCGAAGTCACCACTATGTATTTATTGAGTGGTGATTGTGACTTTCTGTGTTTGGTAGAAGGCAAAACGATGTTTGAAGTGGCTCGCTTTGTTTCGGATTGTATTGCTTGTGTCGAAGGTGTGATTTCTACTAAAACTTTATTTGTTTTAAAACAATATAAAAATTTAAGTGAAACTGAAAAATGGAAGTATGTAGCATTATGTTCTTTATATTGGGAAAAAACATATGAATATTGGCTGGAATGTAAAGAATATAATGAGTTTTTAAAATATAAAAAAGG